>CAZGKP010000158.1:0-9692 GCA_964526215.1 uncultured Candidatus Sumerlaeota bacterium | reverse complement strand
CCCAATCAGACGAAGATTTTATGAGAGAATATATTCGAGATTCCCTTCCGAATATGAGATATTATTTAAGATACTGTGTATAGAACCAACCATAACTCTTGGATACGGGTCTATAATTTAGAGGTTGGAAGTTAGAATTTAGAGGTGGATTATGCTTAATCTGGCTCAAGGGTCTTTTTATATTGAAACGCGGGCGGTGAGGGTGTCATAATTTATCATAAATAGATTGGGGGGAGAACCGATGAAACATTACTTTTCAGTTGCTTTAATTATTTCTCTTTTTTTATCCGGTATTTTTTCCGCTGAGGCAGAGGTATACAAGGTAAAAGGGAGTACTACAACGAAACAGAAAAAGACCACGTCTGCAAAAAGCACGCGCAAGTTCGAATCATCACGCAGGAGGACAAAAGTCCCATCAAAGCGGCGTTCCTCCCGCTCCCGCCGCACCTATTATGGCTCCACATATCAGGTTCCTCAATTCAGGATACAGGTGAACCAGAATCTCCCCATTTTACATTTTTACCCCGCCGATAGGTACGTAGCGGTTGGTGGCAAACCGTTCAGCACTCTGGTGATTCTCTCCAATCCAAAGGGCATAACCTTCGATTCGGTATTTATCGCAGTGAGATATGACCCGGCGATACTTGCTCCACTTGAATATGAAGATAAGCTGCCGCAGGATCTCTTGAAAAAAACGCCAAGGATGTTTGTTTACCAAAAGGAGGGTGTTATTACGTACTCCGCCCAACTCCTTCAACCCATTATGCTGGTAGATGGTGAGCTGCTAACGATAAAATGGCGCGCACTACTCCCTCAGGCCAATTCACCGCTCAAGTTCGTTACGTTTGACGAAACCCCCACCGGGCTATACAGTGAAGGCACCAACATCCTTGGCGAATACCAGACCGACAATGATGGCACTATTCCCGCCACTATTACGGTTATGCCGCACGATTACGAGCTCTCCCAGGAGGAAGAAAATTACCTGAATAAGCTGGTGGTGGATGATGTGGAGAGACAGAATGAGGGTGGAGACGGGAGTGTCCAGCTCACTCTATCTGCCCAGGAGAGTCCGGTTAAGGCAGGGGAGACCTTTTTAGTTGACATCTTTTTTAAGAACCCCAATGCCATTCAGATAGATAATGTGAGCCTTGAAATTCACTTCGACCCCGACGTTCTCAAGGTGGTTGATTATGACGAAGATAACTGGATCACACGGGATGTGAACATTTGCGATGGTGCCTATCACGATACCTTTCCCTTTGACTATCATATTAAAAACCGGGCATATAATCAAAGCGGACGCATAATATATAAGATGGGTATTTCCAGAGGCGACATCCTTATCCATCAGGGGAAATTGGCGACGATCAAGTTTCAGGCGCTTGTCCCTGTCCGGAGCACGGTTATTAAATTTTATCGCCCCCCCCGTAGCCGTTATCTCAAGGGCGCTGTCCTCACCTATGCGGGCTACGATGTCTTGGGCAGTCCCGATGACAGGGATGCCGGTTTAACAAATGCAGTCGTCGCGATACTTCCATAGTGCTACCAGCCAGCCACCCTTTGGTTTCCAGAGCAAGTTCAGAGACAATGCCGAAGGCGCGCCATCGGTGGGCAGACATTTCCTTGCGACTTTTTGAGTTGAACCGCGATACTGGATGTGTTGAAGATTATTTTTAATTGTTATGACGGGATTACTGCGGGTTTTGTTTTATGTGCCCCTTTTCGGCAATGAGGAAGCCGGGTGATAGCATAAGGTGCCTTTGCCTTTTTGCCCTGTCAGGCATTTTGCTTTTCCTCCTCACTGGTTGTCTTTACACCTTCAATACAAATCCTCGTATTCAGAGCGAGGCGTTTCAAGAAAACCCACCCATCAAGGTCGCCATTCTCCCTTTTGTCAACAAGACGAATTCGCCCGGTGCTGGCAAACTGGCAAGAAGTGCCTTTTTCAACGAGCTCGCTGGCAAGAGATATGAGGATGTGGAAATCACGCGTGTTGATGACGTCCTTGCACAGGTTGCTATTGAGACCGGCGAAAATCCACTCGAGCTTGCCTCTGAATTCCTGGCTGAAAAACTCGGCGCTGATGCACTCTTTTACGGCAGTGTGGATGACGTCTCAAAATTTTACATCATCCTTTACTCCCACCAAAAGGTGTGCCTGACCGTCCGCCTCTATGACGTCCGTCGCAAGGCTTTCATCTTCTCCGATACCGTTGCGGCATATAATCGCACCATTGCCCCGGCGGCATCACCACTTGGTCTTGTTACATCCTGCATCGAGACATTGTGGCATCTGCGCAAATCTGAAAAAATCCAGACATTTGAGCGGCTCGCGCGCCGCCTTGTTAAGGAAATACCCGAACCGGACATATCCCCGATGCACCGCCCGAATTTATTAAAGACAATTGAGGTGAGAGTCCCCTCTCCCACCCTTAAGGCGAACGATGCGGTTGATGTAATGATAACGGGTGCACCACAAATGACGGCAACTTTCGACATCGGTAATATGCGCCGATTTATACCAATGGCGGAGATTAAACCGGGCATCTATCGTGGGCGCTATCGTATTAAGAAGGGAGACAATCTGGACTATGCCCTGATTCGGGGGCACCTCACTGGTAAAACCACCACCTATGAGAAAATCAATTACAGATATTCTTTTCGCATTGATACCTCTCCACCTGTCTCCCCCAGAATTACAACCATCCGCTCTACCAAAAAAGACTTCCGGGTCTACATCTCGCCCCCGCAAGACAAGGACTTTGCGCACTTCATCCTGTATAAATCAGTCATCTCCGGGAATGGCTATCAGGAACTTGCTAAATCCACAAAGCCCTATTTTCGCCGGAAGGGGCTTAAATCCGGCATCACTTATCACTACCGCGTTCAGGCTGTAGATAAGATGGGCAATAAAACCCCCCTCAGTAAAGACTTTGAATTTACCGCACCTGATAAGGGACCGACTCGCCTCGAGGATGATTTTAAGGGCTACACTACTCTGTATGCATACTCCAGTCCATACTACGTAAACAAATTGCTGATGCTGCCCCCGGATGCTGTGCTTTTCGCCGAACCCGGTGTGGAAATCCGGTTCGGGCAAACCGGTTCGCTCCTGATTAAGGGCGTCATTGAGGCACGTGGCGAGGAACGCAACCGGATAGTGTTCACGGGGAAAGATGGGTGGGGCGGGGTTGTTATCCGTTCCGAGGGAAAACTGAGACGCTCGCGACTCTCCTTTGTTAAGATAGAAAATGCCATACGCGGCATCCGACTGGAAAGTGGTCGCCTGGAGGCGCAACACCTCGAAATAGCAAACTGCTCAATTGGAATCAGCGCCGCCAGGAAGTCGTCCTTGCGGCTTGCCGATTCGGCATTCCAGTTCAACCAGACCGCACTTCAGTCCGATGCCCTGAATGCCATCGTGAAAAATTGCACCTTTTTTAACAACAAATTCATAACCGAGATTAACGGCGTTCCCAAAAGACAGAAACTCTCAAAGGTCAAAGGATTCTCATTCTTTAGATATTGACTTTTAAGGCTTAGGTCCAGATCAATTGGCGCTTTCTCCGTGTCAAACGCCCACATATTGACAGTGGACGACGGACAACGGACAATGGACAACGGACCAATATTTTTTCATATACTCGCACTTGACTTATGATCTGGTTTGCGCAAGAGACTAAAGATACATTTGCCTGATGTTGGAGGGGAGAGATTATGTGCATTAAATCCCGCGTTGACCCGAAAACTACCAAACTGCTCTCAAGCGACCCTGTGATTGTCATCACAACTGTTAATGAGAATAGCGTAAATAATGCCGCCGCTTTTGGTACATATCTGCGAATCGGTTCGACCATTATTGTCGCCATTCACCCCCAGCGCCATACCTATAAAAATATCCTCGCTACAAAGGAATTTGTCATAAATATCCCGGGGCTGAAAGACCTTGAATCAATTATGGTTGTGAGTCGCTCATACCCGGAAGGGACGGATGAAATCGCCGCATCCGGCCTTACGGCTGAACCGAGTCTTATGGTGCGTCCGCCTACGATTGTAGAATACCCAGCCAGCGTCGAGTGCCGCCTGAAATGGACAAAACCGGAAGGCACACACATCTTGGTGGCGGCGGAAATGCTGTGTGGACGATGCGATGAGACTTACCTCGACCCCGCCGGGCGCTTCGACCAGGTGAAGGCGGGCGTCCTCCACATCGTTCGATACCCGCACCCCATATACATCATTGCAGACCGCTATGTGCAGGGCATCGAATTGATGGAATAATGTGGGGCATCTCCTGATTTCAGACACGGCCGAAGGCGCGCCATCGGTGGGTAGAGGCGACGCTCCGATTTGCCGAAGCGCTACTGCCCGAAACATCTATGATAAAAGCATCCAATCTCTTGGGGATTCCGAGCTGGATTGCGGTGTCAATGCGCGCCTCATCTTCAAACTCCGGCAGATGCTCGATTCCGCACCGACCACTCTCAGCATCCCCTCGCGCTGGTTTGATGATGCAAAAAAATATTTTCAGAATATAAAGATAGTAGGAAGTAATAGATTAACCCTGTTCGAGTAACTCTGATGTCGGCGAATATTCTCATTATTGATGATGAACCGAAGCTGGCAAGCATCCTTAAGCGCGTCCTTGTGCGCGAGGGATATAACGTTGACATTACGTATGAACCCGAAAAGGGCGTGGGGCTAATGAAAAAAAATCTATACGATGTCATTCTTTGTGACCTCAAGATGCCGCGTATGGACGGCATCGAAGTCCTTAAACACGCCAAACGCATCCAGAAAGATGCCGATTTCATTATGATGACGGCTTATGCCACAGTTGAAACGGCGGTCGAATCTATGAAGAGGGGGGCGTTTGATTACCTCATAAAGCCGTTCCCGATAGATGAATTGAAACTACTCCTGAAGCGTGTGCTTGAGACAAAGGCTCTAAAGGGAGAAAACCGGCAGCTGAAACAGGTGTTGCGCGAGAAATTCCAATTTGAGAATGTAATTGCAGAGAGTGAAGCAATGCGGCGGGTTCTTCGTCGGGCATCCAAGGTGGCGCGCTCGGACGTCTCGGTGTTGCTTCGCGGTGAGAGTGGAACCGGCAAAGAAGTTCTCGCAAAGGTCATCCATACAAATAGCCGACGAAGCCATAAAGCACTCGTTATTGTCAACTGCGGGGCAATACCGGAAAATCTCTTGGAGAGTGAGTTATTTGGGCACGTCAAAGGGGCATTCACCGGTGCGATTGAATCGCGGGAGGGTTTGTTTCAGACGGCTGATGGCGGTAGTATATTTCTGGACGAGGTTGGCGAGCTCACGCCTGCGCTTCAGGTAAAATTATTACGTGTCCTGCAGGAGGGCGAATTCAATCGCGTGGGTGATTCACACCCCGTGCAGGTGCATGTGCGCGTAATTGCCGCCACGAATCGCGACCTTGAAGTAGCACTTGAAGACGGCTCATTTCGCCCCGACCTTTACTATCGTCTGAATGTTGTGCCCGTATACATCCCGCCTTTGCGCCAGAGGCGTGAAGACATTGCGCCCCTCATCGAGCACTTCCTGGCAAAATACAAGTCTGGCGGCGTTCAACTAAAAATTGAGCCGCAGGCTTATGAACTCTTGCAGGCTTATGATTGGCCCGGCAACGTCCGCGAACTGGAGAATGCCATAGAGCACGCAGCAGTCCTTTGTGAGGGAGGCAGAATCACTGTGGATGACCTGCCGTTCGCCCTGCAAAATTTTAGCGCCCGCAGGCAGGAAGATGGCACGCTTGCCCCATTAGACCACCTCACCCTCTCCGAGATAGAGAAACGCTGCATCATTGGAGCATTAAAAAAAACCGGTGGCAACCAGACGAAAGCGGCACGTCTTTTAGGCATCACCCGCCGCACACTCGGCTATCGGATGAAAAAATATGACATAGACACAGTAACGCAAAATTAAAAATCTTGGTCCTCCGTTTATTTACATAAAGTGTTTACCTTTGGAACAAGGGGTGTTCAGAATGAATCATAAACACTATTTTACTTTAGGGATTATTTTTATTGTGTTTCTCACAGTGGCGGGGATTTGGCTGGCGGGACGCAAAAGAACTGAACCTGCGCGGGAGACCACTGCGGGGCTCTCTATCAAAAAAAGCATCGTAACTCCACCACCGGCAGTAGCACCGGTTAAGCCGACAAAGACTCCTCTACCGACCTCTACGCCGCAACACCATATTGCGCCTCCGAAGACACATATTACCCCGGCGAGTGAGACTTCCCCGGCGCCACTTCCCACAGGGCGCATCTCTACCGGCACTAAAGAAATATCTATGCCGAAGGGGGATGGCGTCATTGCGGGTATTGTTTTTTACCTCGAAAGTGGCGAGCCTGTCACAGAGGCAACGGTGCAAGCGCGCCTCTTATCTCCCGGTTTCGCAGCCGGTGCAACCACAACAACCCTTACCGATGCTGAAGGTAGTTTTCGATTTTCAGGGATTTTCCCCGGTGTATTCGGGGTGAATGCTCAAAAGGATGAATTGCGCTCGATGTCTATCCCTCCCGTCAATCTGACTACAATTCCGCAGAAGCCAGACCTCGAGCTCCAGCTATTTTCGGGTTACACAATAAGCGGGCGCATCTTTGAGCCGGGGGGAATCCAACCCGTGCCCAAGGCACACGTCGCCGCAAAAACTAATTTCCGCCAGGAAAATGTGGCAACGGCAGATTGCGACGATGCGGGGCATTATGTTATCTCCGGCATCTTTGGAAGGAGGGTATTTTTATTCGCCTCCCACGAGGGATTTATTCAGGAAGGGGATTGGGGCACCGGCACACCGCATCGGCTCGATTTGCCTCAAGACCGCGCCGGGGTAAAAAATGTTGACCTTGTTCTCGCACGCGGAATCAAGGTGTCTGGACACGTATTGTCCACTGGTGATGATTCACCCATTCGCGGCGCCGAAGTGTATTTCAATAGCGACTATGCCCGCTTCAGAAGGCGTCAGCAGAATGTTAGTATAACTGATGCGGAGGGCTATTTCTCCGGCTATGTGAAGCCCCAATCACGCCTTGTCCTGCGCGCCACGCATAATGACTTTGCCGAGAATTCTACAAATCCCATCACTGTAGCTGATGAACCGATTGAGGATATTGTGATAAAACTCGGTAAGGGAGGCACAGCGCGGGGCGTTGTTGTTACGCCTGAGGATGAACCCGTCGAGGGAGCCAACGTTCGAGGACAGGCAGCTGGGCCAAGTGTCGGACGCGGAAGTAGTTACTTTGCCCGACAGAAAACAACGACGGATGAAAAGGGCGAATTCGTTTTTGAAAAAGTCCCCGCCGGTGAATATCTCCTCACCGCATCGGCAGAAGATTATGCACAGTCTAAAAGGGTGCGTGTGAAGGTTACCGAAGGGGAGGAAACGGAAGAGATAAAGATTGTCCTGCGCTCGTCTCATTTTATTGAGGGGAATGTGATTGAAGAGGATGGCAAGCCCGTTTCAGGTGCAAATGTCTGGGCAGCCCCTGCACGCAGACGGGTAGAGCGTCCTATTCGCGGACGTGCCGCTTCCGCTATCTCAGATGCCGATGGGAATTTCCGCCTGACGGGGCTTGTCGCCGGAAAATATATTGTCGGGGCTTACATGAAGGGTATGCAGGGTGCCCGTAAAACGGTTGAAGCAGATACGAGCGGTGTTCAGATTGTCCTGAAGTCACGCGAGACTGTTACACTGCGCGGGCGGGTTGTTGATGCAGAAACGAAAGAACCCGTAACACATTTCACTCTTCGCCATCAGTGGGAGAGGCGGCGTTTTATAGGCGATTTTAACAACCCCGACGGTCAATTTCAGATTGATAATTTACGTGTAGGACGCCGCTACCGATTTTATATAAATGCACAGGGATATGTGGAGACCTTGAGCCAATCGGTGAGAATACCTGCGGAGAGCGAGCCCCCTGAGGTGGTTTTTGAAATCGGGAAAGGTGGCTCGGTTTTAGGGACTGTGCGTTTGTTGGGGAGTAAAGAACCGGTTCAAGGTGCCCTTGTTACGCTCCTCAACCGCAGAGGAACGAGTCAGCTAAATCCGATTGAGAGAACCACGCTTACCAACAATGATGGTGTATTTTTATTCGAGCGTCTATCACCGGGAAAGGTGCAGCTGAAGATTGCAAAAGCGCCGATGGCAGAATTGATTGTCTCGGCTGATGTGCGAAATGGCGAAATCACCGACCGTGGCGATTTGTTCCTGAAACCACCCGGAAACATAAAGGGTATAGTCCTTGATAGAGCGGGGCATCCTGTGGCGGGCAAGATGGTTCAGATATCGGGAAAAGACCCGCTTGAGCGATTTCAAGCCTCCGCCAGAACCGCTCCCGATGGCACGTTTGCATTCTCCGCTCTCCCCGCCGGTAAATACACGCTCAGTGTGCGTTCCCCCGGATATAAGGTGCGCAATGTGAATCTGAAACCCGGCGAAACCGCCTCAATTAAGTTTCAACCCAAACCAGCCAGATGAAATTGCTCTCTAATTGCAGAAGGCTGTTTCGGGGCTTCTGTATTGATTTTGTGTCGGTCTCTTTTGTATAAGGGCGGTCATTTTGATAATAGAGGTGAGGTTATGGAAACTCTCTCTCCGAAAATAATAGATGAATTGATTGAGGCGGCGATGGCGGCTCGCCAGAATGCCTATGCCCCATATTCAGGATTTAAGGTTGGTGCTGCAATCCTCACTGCTTCGGGAAGAATCTTTACAGGGTGCAATGTGGAAAATGCATCTTACGGTCTGACTGTATGTGCTGAAAGAAATGCTGTGGCAAACGCAATTATGAATGGTGAACGCGAATTTAAAGCCATAGCAATCGTTTCGCCGGGGGCGCACCCGGCTACGCCCTGCGGTGCCTGTCGTCAAGTCCTGGCAGAATTCTCCAAAGACCTTATTGTCATCTTGCAGAATCTCAAAGGAGAGCGTCAGACATTTTCTATCGGCGATTTAATCCCGCATCTGTTTAAGTTCAAAAACAGTTAACAATTTAGCAGTTTGAAAGAACAATGGATGCGGTTTGCCGGGTTAAATCTCAAAATTCAAAACTCAAAATAGTAACCGATGCCGTCGCACGGTAGTGCGCAGTCAGTTTTTGTCATTCGAGCCGGGATATTCGGTTATTTGCCGGCAGGTTCAGTGCAATACTTTTGATTACGCACTATTGTGCGTAAGCAGAAACTTGAAGTGGCGCGCAATCGGTGCCGGAAAAACAACTTGACGGGTAGGAGAAATGACATGGTATTAATCGAATCTGTTGGTGAAACGGAAGCGGGCAATGCTGGAGAGCAACCCACCAGGCTTGCCCGCCTCTGGTGGGGATAGAAAAGAATAACGTTATTATAGCGAGGTAATTTATGCTAAGTAAGTACAAAAGAGATTATTGAACAAGCCTCATCGCTTCCAATAGAAGAGCGGGCTACGGTTGTTGATTCTTTGCTAAAAACATTAAATGCACCAAATGATGAAATAGACCATAAATGGGCAGAAATTGCAAGGCGACGTCTTGAAGAAATTCGGTCAGGCAGAGTAAAAACAATTCCAGGGAGCAAAGTATTTGAAAAAGTGCAGGAGAATGGGGTCCGCCGCGACGCAGAATAACGTTAAAACTTTTAGATAAACTAATATAAGCAATTTAATTTTATGTGTTTAATAATTTA
>CAZGKP010000157.1:0-9727 GCA_964526215.1 uncultured Candidatus Sumerlaeota bacterium | reverse complement strand
TTTATCCGTGTATATCCGTGCCATCAGTGTCATCTGTGTTCTATTCTTAATTTCATAAGTTGCGTTCTCAACTTATCCTGCGTGGCATTCCACGTTCATTTTTCTATCTGAAGTTTCGAGATTTTTGCCTATGCGGATTTTAGCCATAGAAACAACCACACACTCCGGCGGCATTGCCATTGTTGAAAAAGATGTGGTTCGTGCATCTCTTATCCTGAACGTCCCCAGGACACACTCGCAACGCCTCCTGCGTGATATTGATTTTCTCCTGACCGAGTGCGAACTTGAAGTTGCCAACATAGATGGCATAGCTGTCTCGCTCGGTCCCGGCTCTTTTACGGGTGTGCGGATTGGCCTTGCGTGCGCAAAGGGGCTGGCTTTTGCATCGGGGAAACCACTTGTGGGCATATCTACACTTGAGGCGCTTGCGATACGGAGTGCGGAGCGGGGGATTTTGTTATGCCCGGTTCTGGATGCGCGCAGAGGCGAGGTTTTCGCCGCGGGCTATCGCCTCGATGCTGCGGGATACAAATTATCTATGGTATTGCCGGGTCGCGCCGAACCACTGGATAGATTTCTTGAACGCATCGAGGAACCCGCGCTCTTTTCCGGCGACGGTAGTTTGAAGTTTCAAGGGGTGATTAAGGAGCATCTTGGAGATATGGCGCGATTTGCGCCAGCCGACAGAAATCTCCCATCTGCCATTGAGGTAGCGATATTAGGTCAGGCACGCCTCGCATCCGGTGAGGTAGACGACATAGCCAGTTTGCAGCCGGTCTATCTACGTGCACCCGATGCACGCCTCCCCATAAACCCCTCCGATAAGAGTCCTTAATGCTGCAGGGTGCATTTTCAACGTAAGTTCATTTCGGGAAACGAACGCTATTTGAGATTCCGCATAAGTCTGACTCTACATGCGTGACCCCGTGTGCGCCGAACAACGGACAACGGACAACTGACAATTGAGAGCGGTTATTTTCGGGATAGTGGAGGGGGAAAAGAGATTGGAACTAATTTTCCAGAATTCTACGCAGTTTTTCAATTAACTTCTGTGCACGGTAGGGTTTCTGGATAAACCCCGCGAGTCCTTTCCCTGCAAATCTATCGGTGGCTTCTTGCTCATTGTATCCGCTCGAAAGAAGGACGTGCACGTCGCTCTTTATTCGCCGCATCTCTCGGAAGGCATCTTCGCCGCCAAGGTGCGGCATTGTCAGGTCGAGCAGCACAGCCACAATCTCCCCCGAATGCTCACGGAAGATATCCAGCCCCTCCTCGCCATCCTTAGCCGTCAGGACGTTGAAGCCCACGTCCTCCAGTATCATCTTGGATACGCTCCGCACGGTTTCTTCATCATCCACCACGAGGACGGTGCCAGTGCCACCCCATTTCTCTGCGGCTTTCGGTTTTTCGGCAGGTTTTCCCTCACCGGGCTTTTGTGGAAGTTCTTTGCGAGGGAAAAGAACCTTGAATGTCGTGCCGCGACCGGGCTCACTGTAAACCTTAATAGCGCCCCCGTGTCCGCGCATAATGCCCAGAACAGCCGCAAGCCCCAGACCGCGACCTGTAAATTTCGTGCTGAAAAATGGGTCGAATATCTTTGCTTTTGTTTCTTTATCCATCCCGCAACCCGTGTCAGATACCTCGACGTAGACATAGTATCCCTCGGGCAATTCCTCATTCACGTATGTCCCTGCAAGGTAGGCGCGGTCTACCTCCATAACCCCGGTGCTTAAGATAATGACGCCGCTCTTGTCGCCTATTGCGTCTGAGGCATTCGTGATGAGGTTCATAATCACCTGCCGTAGCTGTGTAACGTCTCCTTCAATATAGGGGAGATTGTCGGCGAAGCTGAATTTGAGAACGATTTTTTTCAAGATTGAGATTTCCAGCAAGTGTGCCATTTCCTCCACGAGTTTATTGAGGTTGAGGTGTTCCACAACAAATTTGCCCTTACCCGAGTAAGCCAGCATCTGGTTGGCGAGTTCTGCCGCACGCTCAGCTGTCGTCTCTATCTTAGATATAATGCTTCGTGCAGGTGATTCAGGAGGCAATTCCATCAGGGCGAGACTTGCGTTGCCTAAAATGCCCACTAACAGGTTATTGAAGTCATGTGCGATGCCGCCAGCCAGGACACCGAGGCTCTCCAGTTTTTGCCCGTGCTGAATCTGTGCTTCCAGCTTCTGCCGTTCCTCCTCCGTCTGAGCTCTCCCTAATGCAGCGCCACACTCGTTGGCGAATGTTTGAAGGAGGTTCAGGTCTTTCTCCGTATAGCGGCGAGGCGTATAGCTCTGTACGGTCAGTTGCCCTATGGTCTTATCTTCCCAGCGGACCGGGGCAAACATCAGTGAACGTGAAATTCGAGATTTATCCCCGAAAGGCAGTAAGTCCGTGTGAGGGGGTTCTTCCTCACGATTGACCAGCAATGGTTTATTGAAATCGCTATGTGTTTTTTCAATTCTGTGAGTTTGCCAGGTTGGCATCTCCTGAGGTTCTGCCGCACCGACGGGAGTATCTTCATGGTAGATTCCACCCGTCGTCCAATTTGTCGGGTCTAAATATGAAAATCCAAAGGCGTCGCATCCGAAAAGACGCCTTGCCTCTTGTGCTACTGCCCGACCGACCTCTCTCAGATTCCGGCATCCGGTGAGTCTCTGCGCAAGTCTCTGGAGGGATTCCCGTTCCTTCTCCGCCTGCTTGCGCCGGGTGATGTCGCGGATAACGGCAAAAGTTGCCAGGTCATCCCTATAATCAATAATGGTTACATTAGCCTCGACATATATCTCGCTCCCATCTTTCTTTCGGAATACCGTCTCATAACGGGCGGGCACTTCCTCACCGCGGGCGCGCCTGGCTTTTCGTTTCAGAAGAATCTCAACGCTCCTGGGAGTGTAGACTTCTCGATAATCCTTCATCAGGAGTTCTTCGGGTTCGTAGCCAAGCATCTCGGCAAACCTGCAGTTGAAAAAGATAAACTTCTCCTTCTGGCTTATCACTATCCCATCATTTACATTCTCTACAAGAAGACGGTATTTTTCTTCTGACTCGCGTAGTATGGTTTCTGCCTGAACACGGCGCAATGCCGGTGCCACGGAATCCGCCAGAATTTTCAGCAACGCCACATCCGACTCTCCGTAGCGCTGCGGCTTGTAAGACTGTGCTGAGAGAAGTCCACACACCTCCCCGCCGAAGCAGATGGGGGCAAACATAAGACTGGCTGATGGGCGTGATTCGTCTCCGAAAGACACCCAGCCTTCCGTACGGTCTGCTGGGGTTCGGTTAAGTATAAAAGGTTCCCCCTCCAACAATTTTTCCATAGGGCTATAAATCTCTGCTGACACATCATCGGCTTTTACAACTTGGCGTTTCCCTTGTATTATATCTGTGGCGTATACCATCTTGAAGAAATCCCCGCCCGGCAATCGCTGGGCGAAAAGGAATGCATCATAGTTAAGTAATTCATCAACGGCTTTTGCGATAGGAATAGCCAGGGTTTCGAGAGTGTTTGCTTCCGCCAATTGCAGACCCAGTTTAGCAAAAATCCGGCGTATTTCCTCATCGCGCTTGCGCTGGGTGATGTCTTGCAATATGCCGAGAGAGGCAACAACTTTTCCGGTTTTCTCATCTCGAATGGGGAGACTGCAATCGCTGAGCCATTTCTCTTCACCCGCAGGAGTCACAATTCGTAAATCAGCGCGATATTGTTCTACTTCACTTCGTAGAAAAGCCCCCGCATATTCCTTCTGGTCGGAGGGGGCTTCCGGGTCGGTAATGATGACCTCCCTGATAAGGCTTTTTAATCTCTCGTATGTCAAATCCTGCCCTGAAATACCGAGTAGTTCCTTACAACCTTCGCCCACGAATACGTATTCATAGCTGGAGAAGTCCAGATAATAGGGCATGCCCCGAGCGTTTTCAATCGTCTTGCGGTAAATATCGTGGGTGCGTTTTAATTCTTCCACCGCCTGTGCACGTGCCAGCGCTGCACCACACTGGTCTGCGAAGGTCTGAAGGAGATTTAGTTCACGGTCGCCGTAGCGCCCAGGCGTATAACTCTGAACCGAAAGGACACCTACGGTACGTTCCTCCCAGCGGATGGGGACATACATAAGTGAACGGGATAAGCGTGATTCATAACCGAAGGGAAACAGCGGCGTTTCCCCGGGGTCTTTGATGCGGTTAAGGAGTTTAGGTTTACCACCTATAACATCGCGCAACCAGGCGATGAAGGTGTGCTCCGGGTCAACTGGAACTTCGGTCGGTTCCGCCGCTCCGGGTTCTGTGTCTTCGTAATAGACGCCGGAGAGTTTCTGTGTTTTTTCATCGAAGAGGTCGAGCAGGAAGGCATCGTGCCCGAACAGCAGCCTTGATGCTCCTGCGACGGTCTTACCGACCTCTTTCACGCCTAAAGGCGCCGTAAGCCTGTGCGAGAGGTGCCGTAGCGCCTCACGTTCCTCTTCCGCCCACTTGCGCTGCGTCACGTCCCGCTTGACCTCAACAAAGTTAATTATCTTGCCCTGGCTATCGCGGACAGGGGAAATCGTTACATCTTCTTCATAGAGCGTGCCATCTTTTTTCTTATTGGTAATGGAGCCTTTCCAGGTTTTACCGCTCTTTATTGTATTCCACATCTCATCAAAGAACTTATCGGAGTGTTTACCACTTTTGAGAAAATCCTGCGTTTGCCCCAAAACTTCCTTTTGCAAGTAACCGGTGACACGCTCGAACGCCGGATTCAGATACTGGATTCTCCCCTCGGTGTCAGTAATCACCACGGAATCGATAACTTGCGTGATGGCGATGGCGAGTTTTTTCAATTCCTCCTCCGTCCGCTTGAGGCGGGTTTCGGATGCTTCAAATCCGGCAATCCGTCGGCGCAATTCTGCCAGTTCCTTTAAGAGTTGCTCTCTCGATTTATCTCTCTTTTTCATATTGGACACCTTCTAACATAAGCGATTTCTGATTACGGACCTCCTATACTCGTTTTCTCCAGAAGGTGGGATAAAACGGTGTTTTTTCTTCTCAATATGAGTTAGCTCTTTTGTTACACAAAGTTGTCAGGGCTGTCAACTATTTCCTCAAATATTGTATTTGATTTGACTTTCATACCAACGCTCTTTTATGAAAAGACAATAAATCTGCCGGAGTGGTGCTGTTGAAATATCCCCTGCGTATCTTTTTTTTCTTTCTCGTAATATACCTCGCCACTATGGGCGGACACCTCTATTCACCCGATGAGGAGATTCTATTCAGAACCACTCAGTCGCTCGCCGAACGCGCATCTCTCGCTATTGAGCCTCTGGAGGGATTTGCCACAAAGCGCGGTCCCGATGGGCGCGAATATGCCCAATACGGCATCGGTCAACCGCTCCTCGCCATTCCTTTCTACTATTTCGGAAAACTCCTATATGCCACATTTCCGACAGAAAATGCCTCGCAGTGGTTTTCTGACACTATGCAATATCACGATGGGAGTGCGCGAGCCGTAATGCTGCGTCTGGGCGTCTCTGTCTTCAATCAGTTCGTCAGTGCGTTTTTGTGTGCGGTGCTCTTTGCGTTTGCGTTTCGATTGACGAAAGATTTCTATGCGGCATTGATGACGGCTCTTCTCTTTGGGCTTGGGACATTTGCCTGGGTGCACTCGAAACCATTTTTCACCGAACCGCTGGCGGCGCTACTCACATTCTGGTCATTTTTTCTCCTGTATATCGGGATGGAGGAAAAATCTACGGGGCGTATCTTAATCGCCGGGCTGCTTTACGCCTATGCGCTTCTTGTGAGGCTGGACAGTATCTTTATGCTGCCTGGATATTTCGCCTATATTTTTGTGGCGAATGCACGTGGGTCGGGTTGGAACATCCGCAAAGCCGTTCGTGCCCAGTTCAGGGCAGTCAATAGTCATTCCCGATTGCAAAGCAATCGGGCGTCATTAGTCAATAGTCATCAGTCAATAGTCCCCGACACTAATACTGGCAATGCCTTACTAAAGCGGTATCTATTTTTTGCGCCGATACTGCTGGCGATAATTGTGTTGCTCTTTCTGAACAAAATCCGCTTCGGGGCGTTTTTGAGCACGGGTTATGAAGACCAGACAGCGGGGTTGAAATTTTCCACACCGCTTGTTGCGGGGCTTTACGGATTCTTATTCAGCGCGGGCAAGGGGTTATTTTTCTTCTCACCACCACTTGTTTTGTTCTTTTTTGCAATCAGGAAATTTTGTAAAGAATATATGGCACTTGCGGTGGGTTTGTGCGTTTTAATTTTATCATTTTTTCTCGTGCAGTGCAAGTGGCAGAACTGGCCCGGGGGCTGGTGCTGGGGACCGCGCCACATCTATCAGATACATATATTTCTGGCGTTGCCGATTGCGGTTTTATTCGCTCCGCCCAGAAAATCCCTTATTCGTATCGCCTTTGGTGTTTTGATTGTCATCGGTGCGGCGGTTCAGCTATACGGTTGTTCACAAAATTTTATTGATTACTATTTTGAATTCTTTGCCACGCCGCGCACCCCGCCCAATAATTACAATGTGTGGTATAAGGAGTCGGAGCAATTTCTGGACGGCGCCTATGCCCTTTACATTCTGGACAAGAATGGGCGCACTATAAAGCGTGTCCCTCTGCATCAGCTCGTCTCGCCTATTGCAAACTCCGTATATTACCCACAGGATACCGTGTGGGCGGGCTACGTGAAGATGCTTGGGCAGGGACGCCACGATTTCTTCTGGCTAAAACTATCTCCAAAATTTATTTTAGACAGGACAACGCGGATTAACCTAGAGCAGCATAGCCGCAACCAAAAATAAAAGTCGCGAAATTAGCGCCTTGATTACGACGGCGTCAACCGTTCAAAACAAGGAACTTATGGAACTATCAGCATGAACTCTTACGCAAAATACGTAAAACCTGACGGATAGTAGTACAGATGTCTTTTATCCGTGAAATCCGCGCAATCCTGTCTAAAGATTAAAAAACCTCCGTGTTCTCCGTGAACTCCGTGGTTAAATTTCTTTTGTCTCAATTGTTAGAAATTTCTGTCTTTTATTGAAATGAGATTTTCATCGCGAAAAATGACGTCTCCGTCTGATGACCTCGTCTCTATCGAGGGGACGATTGACCACTTCGTTTTTCAAAACGAATTGAATGGCTTCAGCGTGGTGAGCTTTATTGAAGAGGGGCGGCGCAAACGCGAGAGGGTCGTCGTGGTGGGAAACCTTGTGGGCATTGCGCCGGGAGAGACTGTGCGCCTGCACGGCAAATGGGTGCAAAACCCTAAATTCGGCAACCAATTCCAGGTGCAATATTTCGTCCCGATTTTGCCGGCAACAATTGTCGGGATACAAAAATACCTCGGCTCCGGCTTAATCAAGGGCATCGGGAAGACGTTCGCAAAACGCATAGTTAAGAAATTCGGCGATAAGACGCTCGACGTTATCGAGCATTCACCCGACCGCCTTACCGAGGTCAGAAACATCGGTCCGAAACGCCTTGCAATGATTAAGACCGCCTGGCAGGAGCATCGCCTCATTCACGACATAATGATTTTCCTCCAGAGCCACAATCTATCGCTCGTGCTTGCCACAAAGATTTTCCGACAATACGGCACCGATTCTATACGCGTGCTGCGCGAAGACCCCTATCGCCTTGCAATTGACATCCGCGGCATCGGTTTCAAAAGCGCCGATACAATAGCGGCATCCATCGGCATTCCGAGAGATTCACCGCAAAGGGCACGGGCTGGCATCCTGCATATTTTAACCGAGGCATCTTCAAGTGAGGGACACATATTTCTTTTCGAGGAACAATTGCTGCGAGCCGCCCGCGAACTGCTCGAAGTTGATGATGAGAAATTGCAGGAGGCAATCAGCGCCCTTGCCGCCGATGAGCGCATCGTCATCGAGACGCTTGAGAATGGGCGCCGCGCAATATTCCCGCGTGCTCTCTATATCTGCGAGAGTGGCATCGCCGCCAGATTGAAGAAATTGAGCACTGCACCCAAACGCACAGCCAGAAGAGATGTAGAGAGGGCAATCGGGGATTTTGAGAAACGCTACGGATTTGAGCTTGCCGAGCAGCAAAAGGAGGCAATTCGCCAGGCTGCGCGCGGCGGCATAATGGTCATAACCGGTGGACCCGGCACGGGCAAGACGACAATCGTCCGCGCAATTCTTTCCCTTTTGGTGCTAAAGGATGTGCGCGTGAAGCTCGCCGCACCGACAGGACGCGCCGCCAAACGCCTCGAAGAGACAACCGGGATGGAGGCATTCACAATCCACCGCCTCCTCAAATACAATCCCTCCGATGGCAAATTTACATACAATGAGATGAACCCGCTGCCGGTTGATTTGCTCGTTGTTGATGAGACATCTATGGTTGATGTGGTTCTGGCATATCATTTATTAAAGGCATTGCCGCGAGGGACATCGGTGATTTTTGTCGGGGATGCAGACCAGTTGCCATCGGTAGGACCGGGGAATTTCCTGCGTGACATCATTGCATCGGGAATTGTTACGGTCATACGTCTCGACAAGATTTTCCGTCAGGCGCGCCGCAGCCTTATTGTCGTAAATGCCCACCGCATAAATCACGGCGAATTCCCGATACTGTGCGGGGTGGATGCAAAACCAACACCCGACTTTTTCTATGTTGAGAAAAGAGAGCCGGAGGCGGCGCTCGAGGCATTGTGTCGGCTCATAAAGGAACGCATCCCGGCGCGTTTCCACCTCGACTCTACCCGCGATGTCCAGGTCATAACGCCGATGTATAAGGGTTTGCTTGGCGCAACGAACTTAAATCGCACACTCCAGGAACTCCTGAACCCGAACCCCGATTATGTCACAAGGGGGAGCCTGACCTTGCGTGTAGGCGACAAGGTGATGCAACTGCGCAATAACTATGATAAGGATGTCTATAATGGCGATGTGGGGATAGTGGTGAGTTTTGACCGTGAGTATCAATTGGTGCGTGTGCGATTTGAGGGGCGCGTTATCCCTTACGAATTTAAGGAACTCGACGACCTTTGTTTAGCATATGCTATAACTATCCATAAATCTCAAGGGAGCGAGTATCCGGCGGTTGTGATTCCGATATTGCCCCAGCACTATATAATGTTACAGCGCAACCTATTGTATACCGCTGTAACGCGCGGAAAGAGGCTCGTGTGTCTTATAGGGACGAAGCGGGCACTGGGTATTGCCATTCATAATGCCCGGCGTGCAAGAAGGAACAGCGCCCTTGCCCAATGGCTGAAAGCCAGCGTGTGAGTGCTTTTGCCACCGCTCATTCCTGTCCTGATGATTCATTGTTCCCCCCAAGACCCCTGCGCACATCGGCATCCTCATTTTTTCGGCGTGGTTTCGGGCTTCTTCTTACCGCCGGAAGGCTGCGCAAAGGCGTCCTTGATTGTTATCTTTTTCCCTGCACCTGTTGAGGATGAAGTTTTTACCATACTCTTCCTTGAAGAGATTTCGTGCAAGGTCTCCCGAACAGTGGCAGGGCGCAACATTCTTCACTCCCTCTTTCCTTATTTCCTCGACTATCCCTTTCACCTGTCCCCGGCTCACCCCGCATAAATGAAATCCGCCCAGGACTAAATACACATCGCTCTTCAGCATCTCTTTAGCCTTTTTGACAATGTTTACAATTCCTGGGTGTGCACAACCGGTTATGACGACTAACCCTCTGGTTGTCTTTATTACGAGCGATTGCTCTTTTATCCCGCCGCCGAGTTC
>CAZGKP010000156.1:0-9755 GCA_964526215.1 uncultured Candidatus Sumerlaeota bacterium | reverse complement strand
AAATCGAGGTCTACGGAAAGGGGAAGGAAAAGCTGAAGCCAGAGATGACCGCCAACGTGGAAATCATTGCCGCAGAGAATCCGGCTGCTTTTCTCCTTCCCGCTGAGGCGGTCGAGCGTCGTGGGGATCAGCACTTTGTCCGCCTGCGGGCAAATGGTAAAGAAAAGGAAGAAATGCGAGAGATAAAAGTGGGAATTAATGATGGCGTTTATGTAGAAATCGTGGAAGGGTTAAAAAAAGGTGAGACTGTGACCCTGCCTAAATCTGGACTCCAAAGTCGTTGGGCAAGCAACAATGCCGCCAGGTCTGGCCCGGATAAAACACGTATGATGATGCGCATGACAAGAGGTCGAAAATGATTATTGAGGTCGAATCAGTCACGAAAACCTTTACGCTTGGCGGAAGCGTAATTCACGCACTGAATCAAGTTAGTTTTCAAATCGAGGAAGGCGAGAAGTTAGCCATCACAGGACCGTCCGGCAGTGGTAAATCCACATTGCTGAATATCCTCGGCTGTCTGGATCGCCCCGATTCCGGTCAATATATCCTGGCTGGGGAGGACGTCTCCAGGTTGTCTCGGAATCAGCTGGCTGAAATTCGCAATCGGCGTGTTGGTTTTGTGTTTCAAACTTTTAATCTACTATCGCGAATGTCCGCCCTGGAAAACGTAGAGTTACCATTGCTCTATGCGGGAAACCACGAAGCAAGTGACCGTGCTGCCGAAGCTTTACGGACGATCGGCCTTGCCGACCGGATGCTCCATGAACCAAATCAGCTTTCCGGCGGCGAGCGACAGCGCGTCGCCATCGCCCGTGCAATTGTGACAAATCCGGTGATTATCCTTGCAGATGAACCAACAGGTAACCTCGACACCAAAACCGGCAATGAAATCATGGCGCTGTTTGAAGAACTGAACCAGCAAGGGCGCACCATCATCATCGTAACCCATGACTCAGAGGTGTCCGGGCAGTGCCACAGACAGATCCGCCTCCGGGACGGAAAAGTGCAGGACGGCTCTGTGTATTCCGGCGAGTCCATCTCACCTACAGAGAGCAGAACTACAACCGATTGAGGGGAGAATTACGATGCTTTTCTGGACGATTGTCAAGGTGGCTCTTAAGAGTCTACTTGCCAATAAAATGCGCTCGTTTTTGGCTATGTTAGGTATCATCATAGGCGTGGCAGCGGTGATTTCCATGCTTGCCCTGGGAGCGGGGGCACAGAAACAGGTCCTCGAACGGATTAGCTCGATGGGCGCCAACATGTTGATTGTCCGAGCCGGCCAAGCCGGGCATCGTGGAGTTCGAACCGGCGAGTCCCAGAACCTGAAGATGGAAGATGCCAAGGCGTTGCTGGAGAATACTCCGGGCATTGAGATGGTTTCGCCTGTAGTTCAGAGCAGCGGACAATTCAAATATATGAACGAAAACACCCGCTCGGCCATTCTGGGTGCTGCCGTTACCTATTTACCGATTCGAAATTATCAAGTAGAACGAGGACGCGCATTCACCGAGGGAGAAGTCGACCGAATGGCACGGGTTGCGGTTCTGGGACCTACCACGGTGAGCGAACTCTTCGGTGAAGCCGAGCCATTAGGGAAGAAAATTAAGATTAACGGCATCAACTTCGAAGTCGTGGGCGTCCTGAAGGCAAAAGGCGACCGCGGCTTTTTTAACCCCGACGACCAGGCAATCATCCCATATACCACTGCTATGAAACAGATACTCGGCGTCGACTATTTACGGGAAATTGACACGCAGATGGCAGAGGGTGCGGATCCGGAGCAGGTGCAGGCGCAAGCCGAGGAAGTCCTCCGCCGCCAGCACCGCATTCAACCTGGCCGGGAAGATGACTTCCATATCCGCAATATGGCTGAGATGGCGGAAACTGCAGAGAGCGTGACTCAAACATTCACCTTGCTTCTGGGGTCGGTGGCGGCTATCTCGCTGCTGGTCGGAGGCATCGGCATAATGAACATTATGCTGGTCACCGTCACCGAACGAACGCGGGAAATCGGGATCCGCAAAGCCGTTGGCGCGAAAGAACGCGATATTCTGACCCAGTTTCTGCTCGAAGCCATCATTATGAGCGGCCTGGGTGGACTACTTGGCGTGTGTGCAGGCATAGCCGGTGCGCAAATGATTGCCCGGATGAGCCAGTTCGGTGCCGTAGTGCAGATTCCCAGCGTCTTGCTCGCCCTGTTCTTCTCGGCCGGGATCGGTATCTTTTTCGGCTTTTATCCAGCCCGCCGCGCTGCACTGCTTGATCCCATCCAGGCATTGCAGTATGAATAACATCCATTTGCGGAAATAGTCCTGCATCAAGAACCTTTTGTTTTACGCTAATGCAAAAAGACGCCTAAAAAAGCGTTTGGAGCCAATCAGGCGCATCTTGGCAAAGCTAGGAAAAGCAAACTTCTATTAAGGCTCAACAATTTCTGAAACTACCGCCTGAATAAAATAGCACAGTAAAGTAGAGGAGTCAGCGCCCCTTTCGAGTGCCGAAAGGGAGAACACTCTACGAACACCTGAAGTGTTTGGGGCTGGTGTATGCGCACTACTGTGCGACTGTATCTGTGAGAGTTCAAAGCGTGCAGCTCCCTGCGAGTGCCCAAGGCGGGAGTCTCCGGGAAAGCCGGATGCGGGAGAACCGCACGTCCGGTTTGACGAGGGGGAATAGGGCGCAACGCAAGGCGTACGGATGTTGAGCCACAACGGGGAAACCCTGCAACAGATGTAAGCCGAAGCCTAAACATTGTCCCCTATTCCTTTACTCTACTGTGCTATTTTATTCGGGCATCCTCGGTCATAACCTGAACAACTGTGGATAAATAAATGACACATCATTTCTCCACAGGCGAATGCCGAAGGCGCGCCATCGGTGAGTTCCATATTAAGCGGTCAGGATAATATGGAGTTGACACTAAGGTAACCACTATTGAAAAATTCATCATCAGAATATGGAGGATTTGCAATGTTATCCAGACGTAATTTTTGGAGTTTTATCTTTTTAAGCACTGTTGTGATATTTGCATCGGTTGCTACCGGCGCCGAGTTCGCCGATTGGAGCGCTGACTTTACACACCCGTATCTCTCCGCCTGGCATCCCGGCTTCTCCTCTTCACTATACGGGACCAACCCATATACCGGACAGACGGGCTGGAAAAAATACGTCGTTGAAGGACAAACCACACTCGGCGGAATCAACTGCCTCCCCATCCATTGCACCACTATACCCTCTATACCACCGGAGGGTGATGATTATTACGTCTACCTCGCACAAGATACCGATGGCAACATCCGCTATCTGAAGGAGGGCAACCTCTCATTCCTCCCTGACCCGCCTATCTTCTTACCTGCAACAACATCCGATGGCAAGACTTGGTCTATCCAGTATCAAGACCCGAAATACCCGATGGGGCAACATAGATTCTCCATCTATGACCATGGAACATACAAAAAAAACGCATTCGGTTTCGGTCCTTACGAAGACTCCCTATATGTGCGTCACTACTGGGAGGGGGCACTCGTCGGGCTTATTGTGGTTGTGCCGCGTTTCGGCATTGTTCATTATGACGGGAGGGATATTGCCCAACTCCAGGAGGCGGCTCTCGCCATCGTTGAGGGAGAGGTCTCGGATGCCTGGAGCAACGAGCTTATCTCCGGCGCAACGGTATGGCTTGACCACAATCCGCCCCGCCAGACACTCACAGACGCCGATGGCATCTATCGCTTTGTAGACCTCCCCCAGCGCGCATTCCAACTCGATGTAACAAAATTGCTCTACGAGGATTTCACCACATACGTTACCACGACCCTCGGCGGGACAACAAAGCGGGACGTTGCCCTCATCCCGCTACATGGCTCCATTGCGGGTGTGGTTCAAAACGCCCTGGACAGCCAGCCCATAAGCGGCGCTACCGTCCAGATAGACGGCAATGATGCCACTCGCCAGACCACCGGCTCCGATGGACTTTACCGCATTGATAATGTCCGCATCGGAACGCATAAGGTTCAAGCGTGGGCGACAAACTTCAACTTTGCGGAAAAAGACGCGGACGTCACCGCCGATACCATTACAGAGATAAATTTTGCATTAGAATCCATAAATGGCTCTATTGAGGGCGTCCTGCGCGATTCCGTAACAAGTGCACCCGTCTCCGGCGGCACCGTCCAGATTGACGGTGATAGCGGCACGCAATACATCACCGGCACCGACGGCTCCTTCCGTCTGGAAGATGTCATCCCCGGCTTACATTATCTGCAAGCCTGGGGACCGGGTTATCTCTTCTTTCAGAAAAGGGTCACTGTAGAAGCCAACGAGACGGTAAACGTCGGGGACGTCTTCCTTGTCCCCGAATCATCTTTGTTACCAGCCGGGACGGATTTCTATTTTGACGAGGGACCGGACGGATGGCAATTTTATTCAATTCCCGATACGTTTGACGAGCCACAGACAACATCCACAGATGGGCATCTTGGACTATCTGCCGGTGGGCACATAAACTGTTTTGGTTTCTGGGAAAGCCCACGCATCGCCTTTGTTATTGGCAAGACGTATCGCGCCAGATTCACATTGCGAAGCGACCAAACCGACCCGATATGTGTGCCCACCGCCCGCCTGCGCATAAACGCCGGCAACAGTCAGACCATCGCCACCCTGATGGTGAATAGTCTGGGGGACGGCGAGGCATCGCCCACAACCACGCCATCCACGTATGATGTCGTCTTCTCGCCTCCCATATCGTCAGCCAGTTGCGGCATCACCCTCTCGTTTGACCTGGCGAATATAGGTTCTGAAGACAACCCGGACGCCTGGTTATATTTAGAGAGTGTTACTCTCGAAGCCGTGGCAGTAACACCTGAACAAGAGTAATCTGATACAGCGAATCCCACCCGGCGATTTCGGAAGGGGTAACATTTGCATATATGAATCAGGGAAACAAAAAGGATGCATCAGACCCTCTTAGCTGGAGAGAAAGCGAGAAACGAGCATTGCCAGCCCAGCTAATGCTGCTTATAGTATTTGTCAGTGTTCTTATCCGTTGTTTCAATTATGACACGGCAAAATTTTTCACAATCGGCGCTGTGTTTTTTGACCGGGTCCCACCAAGGTTGATTCCAGATCGCCCCACTGTCTTTCACAACGAACCGGGTTTTGATGGTCAGTTTTACTACTTCCTTGCACATGATCCCTTTCTGAGTAACGGTGTCGAGGGAGCACTGGATGATACCTTTATTAGGGCAAGGCGGATTCTCTTCCCCCTAACAGCCTGGGTAGTGGCTCTGGGAAAAATGGAATATATCTCACAGTCTCTTATTCTGACCAATGTGATCGCAATATGCATTACGCTTTTTCTCCTGGGCAGAATAAGTAGCGCAGTAGGTCGCAGAAAATCCATCTTGCTTATCGGAGCGTTCGCCATTTCCTTCAGCGGTTTTATACCCCTTTATCGCAACACCTCCGAAGGTTTTGCAGCAGCAATGCTTCTTTTCTCAATCTCCTTTTATCTACGCAGAAAGTGGTTTTTATGCGGCTTGTTTGCCGCCCTGGGGGCATTGACAAAAGAAACATCTCTTATCTGGACGATAGCACTTGGACTGGAATTTTTATCTTCTCGCCAATATAAGAAAATCTCAATTATGGCTCTGGCTTTCATCCCGCTTGCAATCTGGTGCATAGTACTATTGATGCGTTTTCCATCTCAATCCGGCAAATGGACATCTTTGCAAAATTTTTCCCTTCCCTTTTACGGTCCATTCTCTGCTGCATTAACACTTCTTAAGGAAGGTCCTGTGAAAAAAGCCTTTTTTGCACTTCCCACGATGGCTCTCCTGTGGATGCTGGGAACACGCACCATGACAAGGGTATGGAAAAAAAAAGACGCTTTATCTTATACACTTCTGCTTTCGGTGTTCCTAATGTCCCTTCTCAGCGCAATGAACTGGGATTATGTGATGAATTTTCCACGACAACTATTTTTGTTACCTTTGCTTGCCACTATAATCACCGTGCGAGGAAAGGAAGACTTAACTTATGAATTGGTCGGGCTGGGGCTTATGGGCGTTATATATTTGGGAATAAAGATTCTCCTATCACAACCTTGATTGACTTTTCTCCTATGTGTAAAAAGGAGATGGTTAATGACCAAATATGAAATGAATAATGCTGCGGCGGGGCTTTATGTTCGGGTTGTTCACAAACTGGCGTGCCGCGGTTATGAGGTTCTTTTCATAATCGGGGCGGTGCCTCTTTAGCCTTTGCGAGTCGAGGTATTCAAAGAGTTCGCGACCGATGCGGGCAAGTGCCCATCCTGCTGCATAAATCAGTTTGTCCGCCATAATGCCAGCATCATCTCCCGCCACAGTTGTCCGTTGAGTCGAAAGGAGCTTATCGAGAATCTCCCTTTGCTTGTCTGTGGGGAATTCCTCTATGGCGAAATGATGAAAGACATTCACGGCAATTACAAAGTTATACGGATTGAAGCCGGAGAGAAACCCCCAGAGGAGGTCGTATTGTTTCCGCGGTGAGGAGGCGATGAAATCGCGTGCGGTGAAAGTGGCACCTACGTTGCGTTTCACGTCATCATCCACCTCTTTTTGATGACGCATTTTCAGGTCTTCTGGCGTGAGGGAAACCTGAATCGCTTTCTGGGAGGCGTAATCGAGTAGCGGGTGCACGGCGCGTTCCAGTAAAATGCGCGGATGTCCCGACGTGGGGCGCTCGCCCCAGTATTGATAGTGCTGACACACCATCGCCCAGGGGTATTCAAGGACGAGCCTGCGCAGACGGCAATATCCATATTTCCCCGGACCGCGCCCGCTCAACTGGAGCATATCCAGCACACAATCGGCACATCTGCCCTCCATAATTGTTTCGCCATTCATTACCGATATCCCGCCTGTTCCCGCTCTATCAACAATTCTAATAGCGCTTGTAGTGCATCATTATCTCCAATGTCAACGTGTTATACAGTATCGCTATCAACATATTGAGCATCTGTGCCGGTCATATCGGGTGTGGTCGGGTGTTGAATTTCCGGCGCCGCCTCAATACGCACGACACGCATTAAGGGTAAGCCAATTTCGATGAACAAAATAACTAAACCTATATCGAAGAGAATGAAGACTAATGAAAAGTAGTATTCTCCAAAGAGAATTCCTAACACCGCCCAGAAGTTTACGAGCCGAATCTTCCAGTTAAAGAGATGAATTTTGCGGGTGCGCATCCGCATTTTCAATCGGCGCGCAATCTGGGTGCGGAAACGCTTCAGCGGAAAGTATCTACCCGGACAATCGGTAGGGACGAGTTGTGCCTCACGGTGTCCCAGTATTCGCTCCGGCGGGATATGATAGCGTCGGCAGAGAATCTCTACCACCGATGTGAGCGTCGCAAGTTGCGCGGCTGTGGGCTTGCGTTTTGCAAAATCCCCCACAACACATATGTGTATCCCCGTTATGTTGTAATACGCCGAGAATGCGCGAGGGATATCCGAGAGTTTACGAACTCGCCACAATCCCTTCACAGTGCAGCATCCACCGCCAAGCTGCTGATGAAGCCATCTGCCGCCCTTTTGTAGCTCGCCATCTTTTGCACCGTGTCCATCGCCTATAACGAGGTGATAAAGCATCGGGTCATTGAACAGCCATGCTCCCCCGCGCGCCTCGTGACCGTTTCTGAAAATCCGCACACTGCCAATCTTTGTCGAGCTATGGTGAATAATAATATACTTCCAGCGCGGTTTCACAAAGTTGTAATAAAGAAACGTTATGCCAAGTATGGCAGTCAGGAGATAACCAGATGTGCGCTTAATCCGATATGACATATTCAGCACCCGCAGGAACAATAGCAACCGCCAAAAGAGGTGAGAAGTTAGAAGTTAGGGGTGAGAAGTCGCTTACGTTTTAGCTTGCCCCCGAAATAAGGGAAGCCTATTGTTGATTATCAAGCGTAAGTTTTTCCAGTCAAACTACGATGAATATTGAATACAGGACGTAATGCCATAGAGAGGGAATCGTGTAACTTCTGGAGTTCTTTGTAGAGTGCAATGTTTTCCCGATTCGGAGCGGTGCGTGTTGACTCATCAACCTTTACCCAACGGCGGGCTAAATCCTCAAGCGCGATGCCTTCATTGTGTTCACGTGCATAGGCCCAGCGTGCCTGTAGCGCTGCACCGAAAGCTGCCCCTTCTGCGTGTACCATCGCTACCACCTCTGCATTGAATATGTCTGCCAGAATCTGTCGCCAGACTGCACTCTTTGAACCACCGCCGGTTATGCGAATCTCGGAGGCTTTTATGCCGAGCTTGCGCAGACGATTCAGTCCATAATTCATCGTCATAGTGGCGCCCTCCATTGCGGCGCGGGCAAAGTGCTTAGGGTTTTGCGTGTGGGCATTTATGCCGAACCATACACCTGTGCCATCAGGGACATTCGGGGTGCGCTCTCCCTCGAAGTATGGTAGGAGGATGAGACCATCTGCGCCCGGCGGCGTCATTTTTACGGCGGCATCGAGGGCGACAAAATCCATATTGAAAAAAGCCCGCACCAGTTCGGTGGAAACCGTAACGTTCATCACACAAAGCAGCGGCAGCCATTTGCCGGTGCTATCGCAGAAAGCCGCAATCTCGCCTTCGGGGTCGATGACGGGTGAATCGTTGCAGGCGTAAATGGTGCCGGAGGTGCCGAGGCTGGCGGTAACGATTCCGGGACGCACATTGCCCGTTCCAATTGCGCCCATCATATTATCCCCGCCGCCAGAGCTCACAATCACATCTCTTGAAAAGCCGAATTCTTCGGCGACATCGAGCAGGATTATGCCGATTGGTTCGTATGAGGGAATAAGAGTCGGCAATTTTTCAGCGAGGTTTGGGTCAATTGCATTGATGAGTTCGGGACGCCATTTGCGTGTGCGCACATCCATAAGCGAAGTGCCGGATGCATCGCCCCACTCCATTTTTTTCTCGCCGGTGAGCCGGAAATTTATATAGTCGTGCGGTAGAAGAGCGGTATGGAGACGTGCATAATTTTCCGGTTCATTTTCTTTGAGCCATAGAATTTTTGATGCGGTGAAGCCGGGGGGGACGCCGTTGCCGATGAGTTCAATGCAGCGTTTAAGACCACCGACGTGTTCGAGAATTCTCTCGCACTGTTCGGCGGTGCTCGTATCGCACCAGAGTTTAGCGGGGCGGATGACGTTTCCGTCTTTATCGAGCGGGACAAAGCCGTGCTGTTGCCCCGAGACGCCGATGCCTCGCACATCTCTGGGATTTACGCGGGATTTCGTGAGTGCCGCCTTGATGGAGATGCGCACCGCCTCGAACCACTTTTCGGGATGTTGTTCCTTATGCCCAGGCGGCAGCCCCTCGATAAGAGGCGTCGGGTGCGATGCGGAAGCGAGGATTTCCCCCGTTTCGCCGTCTGCAATAAGGGTCTTGGTAGATTGTGTCCCGCTATCAATGCCGATGAAATACCCCGACATCACTTTGTCTCCATCACTTACTAATGAGAGCGGAATTTATTGAACATCAATAATTAGGGAAAAGCGACAGGATAGCAGGATTTATCCGGATTTTCATCATCCCGAATAATCTTGCAATCCCGCCCATGCGGGTAAACCTGTCAAATATATCTTGTTCCCCTTAGTAATTCACAATTTTATCCCATCCTTCGTCAGACTCTTATACAGCGGCCATATAGAATTTGGTAATTAGCTAAGATCTGGCACAAAATCACACAGGTATTTTGCTAAAATCT
>CAZGKP010000155.1:5564-9784 GCA_964526215.1 uncultured Candidatus Sumerlaeota bacterium | reverse complement strand
GCAGTCTGAAGAAAAAATTCACCCCAAAATATTTGCGGAGTCTTCAAAAAACAAAGGGGAAAATTTAATTGCGTTCAGTCATTCTACTTCCCCCTCAAACTAATTGGAAAGAAGTCTCGTTATGGGGATAAGGGTATTGTTAATACAATTGTGGCCTAATCCGGGGAATGTGTGCTATACTGTTCCGTTGCTGGAGAGTTTGAGTGAGATCAAGGGCTTGAGCGTGGAGGCTTGGCTTTCGTATAAGTTTCCGAAGAAGTTCCGGTTTAAGGGCGTAAAGGTGCGGAGGATTTTTTGCCCGTTTGAAGTGAATAAAAAAAATTTGCCAGCTCTTCTAGCGCAGCCCTTTATGTTTTTGCAGTTTTTATACCTCTTCTTTACACACAGAGCGATAGTGCTGCATATCAATTATACTTACCCCTGGTTGACAGTGATTTATCCTTTCCTGAGGTGGAAGTTTAAGGTGGTGCATACACTCCACGATGTCCAGCCACATTTCGGGGAAGAGAAATTAAGGAACCGGTTAGGCATAATGGCGGTGATAAGGTATGCCGATGTCATAATTGTTCACGGGAAAGCATTAAAGCGGAGATTGGTGGAAGATTTAGGGGTGTCCGAGCAGCGCGTAATGGTCATTCCGCACGGGCATATGGAATATACGACGAGATTTGGAGACAAAGAGATAGCTGAAGAGCCTTACACCGTTCTATTCGCAGGGAGGATATTGCCATATAAGGGGCTAAATTATTTGCTCGAGGCATTTGAGCGTGTGTTAAAGGAAGTCCCCGAGGCGAGATTAATCATCGCTGGCAGAGGTAATATCAAGCCATATAAAGATGCGATCAAGAAACTAAAAGGGGCGGTAGAGGTTCACAATAGAGTGGTAACGGATGTCGAACTGGCGAATTTTTTCCGGCGAGCATCAATCGTTGTTGTGCCTTATGTAGAAGGGAGTCAATCGGGACCTTTGATTACGGGCTGCACTTTCGGCAAGGCGGTGATTGCTACTCGCGTGGGAAGTTTCTCTGAAATAATTGAGGATGGGATAAATGGTGTTCTGGTAGAACCCGCCGATGTGGAGCAATTAGCCTCGGCAATAGTTGTCCTATTGAAAGACCCTGCTTGCAGACGCAGGTTTGGTCAAAGGGCACAAGAGAGGGTGATGAAAGAATTGAGCTGGGAGAAAATTGCAAGTATGACGTATAATGTTTATAGAGATTTGATAAAAGAGTAAGGAAAATTGAAAATGGGAGTTCCCAGGGTTTATTTAATTGTCCTAACCTGGAATCAAAAGGAAGATACCCTTGCCTGCCTGGACAGCTTGAAAAAGGTGAACTATGATAATTTTGAGGTAGTGGTGGTGGATAATGCGTCCTACGACGACACCGCTGACGTTATTAAAAGGGAGTACGGCTGGGTCAAACTCATCGTAAATAGCGAAAACCTGGGATTCACAGGAGGGAATATAAAAGGCGAGAAATTAGCACTAAGGGAGGGGGCAGATTATGTAATGTTGTTGAACAATGATGTGGTGGTTGCTCCCGATTTTCTTTCAAACTTAATTAAGGTGGCAGAGTCGGATGAAAAAATCGGTGCAGTAGGTCCCTTGATTTATTATTTTGACCCACCCGACATTGTCTGGTCAGCCGGCTGCGAAATGCGATTGTTGGGGCTTTATAATAATATGCTTTTCATTGGAGAGAGAGATGAAAAAATTCCCGAATTGCTGGATGCCTGGATGGTAACTGGCGCTGCATTGTGCATCAAGCGTAGAGTCATTGAGGAGGTTGGATTTTTAGATAATTTGTATTTCTGTTACAATGAAGACCTCGACCTCTGTTATCGGATACAAAAAGCGGGTTATAAAATATTTACGGTAAAGGCGGCTAAAATATGGCACAAAGTCGGGGCTTCAACGGGGGGGAGTTTTAACCCGGTGAATCAATATCTGATGGCGAGGGGGAGGTCTATCTTTATCAAAAAATTTGGGAGGTGGTGGGAGCGTCTGGTGTTTCTACCATTAGCTATGAGTGAGGCAAGTTACGTAACTATCAGAGAGCTATTTAAGGGGAATGTTAAAGCCGCATTGCCTAAATATAAAGGTTATTTTGACGGGTGGAAGATGAAAGAAATCAGGTCGGAAAACCTGCTGGAAATAAAACATACATTTACCAAAAGAAAGAGGTAAGGGCTATGGGTGAAAGGATACTTGTAACGGGAGGCGCAGGTTTTATCGGCTCGCATATTGTTGATGCCTTGCTTGAGCGAGGATATGAGGTGCGCATATTCGACAATCTTACAGAACAGGTTCACGGACCGGGGCAAAAAGTGCCTGATTACGTCAACAAAGAGGCTGAGTTTGTATTAGGTGACGTTCGGGATTACGAGGCGATTAAGAAGGCGCTGGCTGACGTGGATATAGTTTTCCACGAAGCCGCGGCTGTGGGCGTGGGGCAATCAATGTATAAAATCAGACAATACGTTGAGACTAATACAATGGGTGCGGCAAATATCCTTCACTTTGTTGCAAATGAGAGACACAACATCAGGAAACTCGTTGTGGCTTCCTCTATGTCCGTGTACGGTGAGGGGAAGTATGAATGTGAAAATTGCGGCATAGTTTATCCTAAACTGCGTCCGATTGGGCAGTTGAAAAGACGGGAATGGGAGATGCGTTGTGAAAAATGTGGGAAAGTCGTAAAAGCCATCCCCACCGATGAGGGAAAACCGCTTTATCCCACATCAATCTACGCTATTACCAAGCGCGACCACGAAGAGATGTTTCTCTCCACGGGCTTCGCCTACCGAGTGCCCACAATTGCCCTGCGTTATTTCAATGTTTACGGGACAAGGCAGGCTCTGAGTAATCCCTACACAGGTGTTGCGGCGATTTTTTCCTCCAGATTGCTCAATGACCATTCCCCCGTAATCTTTGAAGACGGCAGGCAAAGTAGAGATTTTACACATATCTCCGACATCGTCCAGGCGAACATACTGGCGCTTGATGCCGGCGCGGAGGCGGATTACGAGGTCTTTAATGTCGGGACGGGTGTGGCAACTTCGGTCCTGGAAATGGCTAAGCACTTGCGCTCTTATCTCGGCAAGGAAAATATACCGATTGAATTTCCTCAAAAATTCAGGGCAGGAGACATCCGCCACTGCTTTGCAGACATCACGAGAATAAGAACCACATTGGGCTACAAGCCCGAGGTGAAATTTGAAGGTGGCGTTAAAGAATTGGGAGAATGGGTTCGCACACAACGTGCCGTGGATAAAGGCACTTTGGCAGCAAAGGAGCTGGAAGAAAAAAGGCTGCTCTTTTAACCAATATGCGCATTCTTGTCATAAACTATGAATATCCACCCGTTGGCGCAGGTGGTGGTGAGGTCTCCAAATTTCTTGCAGAGGGCTATGCGCAACGCGGACATAAAGTTGTTGTGCTAACGGCTCACTGGAATGCCTTGCGCAAAAGGGAAAAGGTTAATGATGGCTTGTTCATAAGACGCGTGTTTGCCTTCCGCAAAGTTGCCGACCATTGTTCCCCGACACAGATGGCGGCTTTTACGGTAATGGCTATCCCTTCGGCATTGTATCTGACTGGGAAATGGCGCCCCGATGTTCTCCATTGCCATTTTGCCGTTCCGGTTTCTCCTGTTGGATATTTCGCTAACTTAATCTATAAAACCCCTTTTATTGTAACCCTTCACGGAGGGGATGTCCCCGGACATCAACCGGAGCAGACCGGCAAATATTTCAAACTGATAAAAGGTGCTGTCACCCATATTCTGAAGAGAGCTTATCGCTGTGTGGCGGTCAGCCATCGCCTCGCCGAACAGGCAATGCAAGGATACCATATAGACAATGTGATTACGATTCCCAATGGGGTGGATGTGGAGGCATTTCACCCCTCGAAAAGCAGAGAAAAAAAAGGTGTGGTTAAGGGCATATTCGCCGGGCGATTCAGCAAGGAGAAAAACTTGGAATCCCTCATAGATGCTGTTGCGATGCTTGTTCGGGGAAATGTTATAGACTTTCGCCTTAAATTGGTTGGAGCAGGTCCGACAGAGGCTCTCATCACGAAGAGAATCCAAAACTACGATTTAAGGAAATATGTCCAGCTTACGGGATGGCTACCGAGGGAGACTGTCGCAGAGGAATTACGGGAATCTGATATCTTTATTTTGCCATCCAGAATAGAAGGGATGCCGATTGCGTGTCTG
>CAZGKP010000155.1:0-5554 GCA_964526215.1 uncultured Candidatus Sumerlaeota bacterium | reverse complement strand
ATGGGGATAGAAGAGGTTGTCAGGGATGGCGAAAACGGGATTCTGGTTGAAGTTGGCGATGTTCAGGGGCTGGCAGATGCAATGGAGCGTTTGATTAAAAACAGGGGATTGTTATCTATGATGGGGAAACGGAGCAGGGAAATTGCCTATGAGGATTTTCGCTGGGACGTAATCGTGGAGCGTTATTTGAACCTGTTTGGGGAAATAATAAAAAGAGGATAATTGACACGGCGATAAAAGTATTTTTTTCGTAGAATTAGCAAAGTGGTCACACACGTAGTTTTGACTGCCAGGTTTTGGTGTCGGGTCCGAGATGGATAATCTCGGGTTCGGGTGGCGCACCCTTTATGTGGTCTTTGCGAGCGTAAATCAGGAACTCGGTCTTGTTGATTGTATTGTTGGGGCGCAGAATCCAGCGGAGCTTATATCGCGCCTTGAATTCGGGATGCTCGAAACTCTTTGCAATGGTCGGCAGATATGGATGCCCGTTTCCAAGACGCCCCATAAGAACGAGATAGTCCGGCTCGGGTTTTCGTGCAAGTAGTAGCTCGAGCGAATATCCCTTGTGCGCAAATTCGGCATCAACCAGTCCCAGCAAATCCAGTATACGCTGTGGGGCATAGTAACCAAATTTACCAAGCTGGTCTGCAGCGATGTAAGCATCTTTGGGGAGGTTTTTGGCACACCATTTTCCCACCTGTGCATTTATAGCGATGGGCGAGTCAAAATACCATCGCACACGTGCGGGGAAATTCCAGCTCTCGTAGAATTGCAATGTCCGCGATAAAAGACGCGTCTTTGGCGAATCAAGGTTGTTCGACGTGTAGAAATTCATCACCTGGAAAATCACAAACAGCCCGATTATGAGTGGCAGATTGTCCTCAACCCGCTTCTTCATTGCTCGCAGGAATTCCTGAAAGAGTATTATGAGAACTGGCACAAGCGGCAGATAATGCCGGAAGGGCGATGCTTGCACCTCGCCTATATACAGGGTATAAAGCAGGATGCACGCGCCCAGTATCATCGGTATGAGGAGCGAGCGCTGCAGCTCATAAGACGGGGTCAGACCCTGCCAGAACTTTGACTGAAGGGTCTGACCCCATCGTATGGTGAATATCGCAAGGAGGGCAAACAGCGGAATGTATGACCACGAGATGACAAACTGTAGCAGCATATGAAGGCTTGGATGACGGTAGAAATTGAAAAGCGCCATCCTGGCGTAAACCGTATTAGGTAACAGATTTCCGTAATACACATAACGCCACACAAAAAATGGAATTACAATGGCGAGATATGGGGCAAAGAAACGAAACCGCACAAGCGGCAGGGGGTAAGGGAATTTTTCGGTGCGGCTATATTTAATGTCTAAAAACAGCATCGGTAAAAGTAGCCAGAAATAAATGAATCCCTCAGGGCGGGTGAGAGCGATGGCAGCAAAGGCAAGAGATGAGTTGGCATAGTTACGTCTTTTGAAGCTGAAAGCCGCCCATATAAATAAAAGGGTGTAAAAGGAAGTCTCGAGTCCGCGCCCTGCGTGATAGTGCAGCATCGGATTGAAAAAAAGCATCAGCGGCGTGGCTAAATAAATCCAGTTAATCTTCCGCTGACGCGCCTTCAGGCTATAATACGAACCAATCCATAAAAGCAGGATGGTGCTTGCGAGTCCAAGCAACTTCGATGCGATTATGGGTGAAACTCCGAACCCGCGGAAAATTATAAGCAAAAAGACCCACAGGAAATTGGAATAACCCTCCACGCGCTCGCTTGGATTGAAGACCAGCCCGTTGCCCGCAATGAAATTCTCCACGTATCTGAATGAAATAAAACAGTCCTCACCAATCCAGTTGTAGGTGATGATGAGATACGGGACAAGCAAAGCGCATAAGAGAAAGATAATTGTATTATACTGCACCCGTTTAAGCATATTTGAAATTTATCTCCCCTTCCATTTAACAGCGGAGGCACAAATAGCGATAAGTATATTGCCGATGTGAAAAAAGCCGTCAAGCTCTTTGAATAAATGAGGACAGGTTAAACATAATCAGCCGTATATTCTTAGTGCTACGTAGTTACAAGTCTACCAATTTTTTTGTGACAGTTTTCACCAAATGATATATTATAAAATAAGATGTAAGAAAAGAGGGGAAAGTTGACTCTTGCAAAAAAAGAGTGAATAATTTTCGCTTTCATCTCATCCCCCCACATACCCCCATCCACATCTCACACGCTGCGGCGGGTTCCCATTCCCCGTCGCAGCCCTCCTTTTTATGTGCAACCGTGGTTGTTATCTAAAGAATACTCACGGGTTAAATATTGCCACCATACTGATGAGGCGATAGCAATTTTCTCTCACCCCGCGCCAAAGATTTGCATAGTGGAAGGTGTGAGGAATAAGCCCGCAACCGCTGCGGTCTGGAAGCAGGCGAGATTCGCCGCAATAAGCGCCCTCGGTCCCAGCCGCACCAGATCAGCACGTCTTGACGGAACCAGCGCCGCCGTTCCACCTACAAATATCGCCATTGATGCCACGTGCGCAAATCCGCATAATCCATAAGTCGCAATAACTGCCGAGCGCGGGTCTATAAATGCCTTGTGGCTCTGAAGCGCGGCGAGCTTCATATATGCCGGAACCTCCGTCGCGATTGCACGCAATCCCCACAGTTGCGATACGGTCGGCGCATCCAACGGATTTACGCCGCACAGCACGGCTATCGGATGAAATATCCAGCCAAGCATTCGCTCAAGGGAAAGCCCCCGTATCCCCAGCCAGCCACCTCCGCCACCAATTATGGCATTCACTAAAGACAGAATCCCTAAAAATGCAATGAGGAGTGCACAGATACCGACAATCAACTTCACGCCCTCCATTGCCCCCTGCACCGCCGCATCCAGGAAACTATCCGGCGGCGCGCCCTCCGCTGAAAGCGCATCTCTGCCTATATGAACGCGCAGCCCCAGCGTCTCGGGTTTTTCCCGCTCCGGATACATCATCTTTGCCATCACCATCGCCGCCGGTGCCGAAAGCAACGAAGCCGAAATCAGGTGTCCGGCTATCCCCGGCAGATATTTCTTAAGAACCAGTGCATAAAATCCCAGCACCGACGATGCAATTGTCGCCATCCCCACCGTTAGTAAAAGGTGCAGTTCGGATTGTGTCATTTTTGCAAGGAATGGTCTTATGGCAAAGACAGACTCAATTCCCACGAATATATTATTTGCCGCCACGAGCGATTCGGCGCCTGAGACCTTCAAGAGTCTTGAAAAAATCCAGGCAAAGAATTCCACCACTCGTGGCATAATGCCCACATAATACAAAATCGCCATAACAGATGCCACAAAGATGATTACGGGAAATCCCTGAAAAGCCAGGAAGAAGCCGAGGGACTTTGCGCCGCTGCTGCCAACTTCACCCGGCGGAACAGCAAGTGCACCAAATATAAGTTCCGCACCAGCCCTGCCGTGCGAAAGCACCTCCACGACTGCTGAATTGAGATGGATGAATATCTGCCTGCCAATATCTGAACGCAGCAAAAAGAACGCTACCAGAATCTGGAGCGCAATCCCGCCAAGAATCGTCCGCCACGGAATCTTTTTTCTATCAATCGAGAAGACCCATGCCACAGCCACTAAAAACACAATCCCGAATGCCCCCATAAACCGCTGCATAAACTCACCCCTTACTCCATATTGCAATGATTCTCAATCTTGGGCAACCAACAACTATTTGCAAATCCCATACATTTCATCTTACTATCGGTAAAGATGTTTTTTAAGAAAACGTTGACCGAGAATACCACCGCATAGATACTTTCAAATCACCTGAAAGACGAAAAGAGGGGCTGTTGTGAAACGGTATTTGAAAGTCGGGCTGGCGGGTGTTTTCTTTTTTATTACGCTTTGGGCGGGGGCAAAAGATTCGGCAATTATCTATTTCTCTGAAACTGCGAGCATACCTGAAGAAGTGCGAATAATGATTGCACGGGAACTTGGCGCCGGTCTTGGCGAGACGTGGCGCATTTGCGTGGTTGCCCCACAGGAGATGCCCATTGCGGAAGATAATGCCGTCTTTGTTCTCACGCCTGGCGATGCAAAAAACATACTTCCGGGGCAACATTCAGCCCTCGAAAGAATCAGCGCCGAAACCGGTGAGGCATTTGCGATTATGGCTACGCCCCCAAAAGAACGGAGCGCACAATTCGTCATTGCGAAAAGGAGACGAATGCTCATTGCGGGTGCGTTTTATCTCGCACGACAAATCAGACTGAATCCCGCCCGCTTCGGTAAAATCAACGCCCTTGAAAAACCCTATTACGAAATTCGCATCACCAACGATGCGCCCTTAAACGCCATCCGCTGGGGCTATAACACCGTTGAGAGCAAATGGGGCGCTACAAGTGTAGCGCTTTTCGACAATGCAAAACCACCAATTTTCAAAAAGGGCGATGCCGGCTACAAACGCACCATCCAAAACCGTGCTGCACTTAAAGAATTCCTTGCCCTCGCTGATGCCCTCAACCTCGATACAATCGCTTACGGCGATGAATTCCAGTTCCCTCGCGAGCTCGTTGAATCTGATTATTACCGCCCACTCGTTACGGAGCGCGGTTTCACCCTCGATGAACTCAAGAGCGAATGGGGGATGGGCAGGATCTTCTGCTTTGCAAAACCCATTCTGTGGAAACTCTATTGCGAAAAATACCGCGAGATATTTCGCCATTTCCCTTCACTGGATTACGTTCAACTTCGCCTTGGCGAGAATACCACATTCGGGAAAAAGAAGCCATACGCAGGCAGCGGCGTCTATTCACTCGGCGGCGCACCTTACTGTGCAGACTGCAAGAATATCACATACACCGACCGCATCGCCGGCACTATCCGAGAAACATACGGTATCGCCGTAAAGGAGTTCGGCAAAAAATATATCCACCGCACGTGGGACACTCGCTACGATACATTCAACAATAACCCGGATGTCTTTACCAAAATCGCAAGCCGCCTCCCGGAAACCAGAGGTCTTTATTTCTCCACGAAATATACATTCGGCGATTTCTGGGAATACTTCGATTACAATCCCACGCTCAGCGCCCCACCACCCATCCCTCGCATCGTCGAATTCCAATGCACGCGCGAATATGAGGGGAAAGGCGCATTCCCGAATTTTTTAAGCGAAGAGTTCTGCGCCGCTCACAGGCATCTGAGAAATCTGCCGGTCTGCGGCGTATCAAACTGGCATCACGGCGGGGGGCGTGGCGGTCCCTTTCCTGAACTCGACATCTGGAATCAGGCGAATATCTACGCCGCTGCACGCCTTTCCTGGGAGCCTGATACATCACCTGAAAAACTCGCTCATGAGTTCGCAACATTCTATTTTGGCAAACGTGCAGCCGACCGTATCGCAAAACTCCTCCTGCTATCCGATGACGCAGTTCGCAAATGGCGCTACTTCCGCATCTATTCCGAAGAACACAAAAACAAAACGCCAGCCGAGCTCTGGATTCGCGACGATGTAATTCGCGGCGATACGTCTCTTTACAAAATCTATAAATTCTGCACA
>CAZGKP010000154.1:0-9788 GCA_964526215.1 uncultured Candidatus Sumerlaeota bacterium | reverse complement strand
AACGATACCAACCGGGAGAATCGGGATTTGGCTCGTATGAATATCGCAGTTTTATTCAGTATCTGGGTCACGCGTTGAATGAGTTGAACGAGCCCTTCATTTCCGCCACTGCGGAAGGGGTAATTGACGATGCGGTGAATTTAACTGCCTCGAATTACAAAGTGATTACGTGGTCCACGGGAAGGGACGGTAATGATACCAGCACCTCGGCGGTGAGCATCGATGCTCTCTCCAAGATTATGACCTTCTTATCTCAAAACGGGCATCTGTATCTCTCTGGGGAGTATGTGGCGACCAGCCTGAGCGACTCCACCGCCGGAGCAGCCCTGCTGATCATGCTTGGCGTTTCCCCTGTTGACCAAAGTGGCGGCAACGAAATATCTATACCTCCCGGATCAATCTTTTCTGGAATCACCGCTGACTTGAAAACCGATGATATGTGGAATTGGGCTGCCTTTTCCTCTACCAGCAATAATAATCTCTCCGGCGCAACGAAGGAGTTGGAATTCTCCAACTCCACAACCGATGCCGCTGCCGTGTCAATAAACAGTGGGTTTAAGGCTATTGTAGCCGGTTTTGCCTTTGAATCCCTGCGGCAAGATTTCGCCGACAGCGCTAATGCTAGAACTCAGTTCCTGCAAAAAATCCTTGATTTTATGGGAACACCCCCCGCTCCAATATTAGCGGTCAAGTCTCCCTGGGAATTATATCAATAATCTTGTTGCGGTACTAATGACAAAAGGCGGAGAAAGTTTTTTCTCCGCCTTTCTTGTGTGACAGGCAGGGCTTCAATTCGGTAGATGAAAATCCTATGTGGGTTATGATGACCGGAACCATTAGCCATAGGTAAGGACGTCAAAGTGATGTGTCTGCTACAAGCGGATAAAGAGACCCGGAGTCAAGATCTAAATCGGAAGAACAGAAATTCACCACGGTGAAAATGCCTGATCCTCACCCGGCATACAGGCAGGCAGAACCAATAAAGAACGGTGGGCAATAAATAGATTATTCCCACATATCGTCATAAGTTGCCCAGTTGCCGTGGGCGTAATCATCTGTGGCATTGCGGCGACGTTTCTCCTCTCTCTGCTGATGCTCTTCGTAAGCATCTCCCGCGAGTGCGCCTGCCAGTCCACCTATCAATGCCCCCATCATTGCACCGCGTCCTTTACCATATTTAGTATTGTGTCCGATTATGGCACCGGTGCCTGCTCCGACAGCAGCGCCACCAAGCGCACCTTTCTGTGTCGTGGTGCATCCAACTATGAGCACCATAAGAAGAACCAGCACTACAGGAACCATCTTTTTCATATCGTCCACCTCCCCAAAATCTACTGGAAATTATTAAAGCAAGTTTCAGACCATAATCCCACCACATCTGTGCCCTGCGATTCAAGTAAAAAAATGAGATGTTCGGGGATGATGTGTCTGTTTTTCGGAGCGGACAAATGTCCGTATTCCGAGCTAAATCCCCGTCCTCTATCCACGGTGGCTGTGCTTTCCGATAGTTTTTCCAAAAAAAGATTGATTTTCAAAAGTCTGAGCTGGATTTAATCTCTCACAAATTCCCCTGAAAGGAGATTGAAAAATGCGTAGTGATTTGATGAAAAAGGGTATCGAACGTGCGCCGCATCGCTCGCTGTTCAAGGCAATCGGGTATACCGATGAGGAGCTTGCGAGACCCCTCATAGGCGTGGCAAATTCATTCAACGAGATTATTCCGGGACACATCCATCTGAGGCAGGTTTGCGAGGCGGCAAAGGCTGGCATCCGCGCCGCCGGCGGCACACCTATCGAGTTCGGCACTATCGGTGTCTGCGACGGCATCGCTATGAATCACGTCGGGATGAAGTATTCCCTCGCCAGCCGCGAGCTCATTGCCGATTCAATCGAAATTATGGCAACGGCGCACCCTTTTGATGGGCTTTTGCTCATCCCGAATTGCGACAAGATTGTGCCGGGAATGCTGATGGCGGCGGCACGCATCAATATCCCCACCGTTGTCGTAAGCGGCGGCCCGATGTTCGCCGGACACTACTATGGAAAAAGGATTGACCTCATCACGGTGTTTGAGGGCGTGGGCAAATACAGAGCTGGCAAAATCACAGAGAGGGAACTTACCGAGATTGAGAACGAGGGGTGCCCGAGCTGCGGCTCCTGCGCGGGGCTTTTCACTGCGAACTCGATGAATTGTATAACCGAGGTTCTTGGACTTGGACTGCCGGGAAATGGCACAATCCCCGCACCATTAGCAGCCCGCATCCGCCTTGCCAAGATGGCGGGTTTTGCCGTTATGAATTGCGTGAAGAAAAACATCCTCCCGCGTGATATACTCACAAAAGAGGCATTCGAGAATGCACTTGCGGTTGATATGGCGCTTGGGTGCTCGACCAATACAATCCTGCACCTTCCGGCGATCGCCAAAGAGGCGGGCATCAAAATTAACCTGAAGGATTTGAACCGCATTTCCGACAGTGCACGAAACCTCGTCCGCTTAAGCCCCGCAGGCGAACACCATATGGAGGACCTCCACGATGCTGGCGGCATACCCGCTGTCATTAAAGAACTCACCAAACTCGGCATCATTCACACAGACCTCATTACGGTAACGGGAAAGACGGTCAAACAGAACATCCGTGGCGTAAAGATTTTAGACAGGAGCGTGATTCGCCCCGTTGAAGACCCGTATATGATGTCGGGGGGAATAGCGATATTGTGGGGAAATCTCGCTCCCGATGGCGCGGTCGTTAAGAAGTCAGCCGTCCCGCCGGAGAATATGGAGCGCACAGGCCCTGCGCGAATCTTTGATAGCGAACCCGATGCTGCCCGCGCCATCTATGGCAGAAAGATCAAAAAGGGCGATGTCATTGTCATACGTTATGAGGGACCAAAGGGCGGACCCGGTATGCAGGAGATGCTGACGCCCACATCTGCCGTGAGCGGTATAGGGCTTGAGAATGACGTTGCGCTGATAACGGATGGGCGGTTTTCCGGCGGGACACGTGGCGCCGCCATCGGGCACGTATCACCCGAGGCTATGGAGGGCGGTCCTATCGGTCTCTTGAAAGAAGGCGATATGATTCACATAGACATCCTGCACAACAAAATCGAGGTGTTGATTTCTGATGCGGAGATGAAGCGGCGGAAAAAGGCATTTAAGCCGCCGAAGACCAAAATCTCGACTGGATATTTAGCGCGTTATGCCAGTATGGTTTCCTCCGCCGCCCAGGGCGCAGTATTGCCCTAATTATGCGAGCGCACAAATAGGTTGCGGCAAGGCAATCAGTTATCAGCGAAGGGCATAATCGGTATTCCAACACCAACATCAATTGTGTATTGGGGAGTAAAAGTATGAATGGAGATTTGTGAATAGTGAACTGTGAATTTAGAATTCGTTATTCTCCCAATCCGGTTAAAAAATGGGCTTCCCGGTGCGCCAGCATTATTTACCCTCGGAAATGTGTCAGGAGGGATTCGCAGACCTCGCGCAAATCATCTCTCACGACCAACTCGGCATAGGGGTCAAATGGCGTGGGTGTCTTGTTGAAAATAATGACCTTTGCACCCGCTTGCAGGGCTATTTCGGGTATTGATGCTGCGGGATAAACGACGAGCGATGTCCCAAGGACGAGCAGTAAGTCACACCGTTGCGCCTCTTGTACGGAGCCAATCAGTGCTTGTTGCGGGAGTGCCTCCCCATAAAAGATGATGTCGGGTTTTATGGGTGCGCCACAATCGCATAAAGGATATGCCGCACCCTCAAGCCTCGCTTCGGTCTCGTCCATAGAATACTTCCGCCCACACCTGATGCAATGTGCAGTGCGCGGGTGTCCGTGTAGTTCGTAGACGTTTTCAGAGCCAGCCGCCTGATGAAGCCCATCAATATTTTGAGTTGCTACGCCCGCAAGTTTCCCCTCCTTTTCCAATTCAGCCAGCAAGATATGAGCCGCACCCGGTCTGGCGTTCTTCATCGCATAGATATATTCTTTTGCAAATTCATAGAAACGTTCGGGGCTTTTGTGAAAGATATCAATGTCGAAAATCTGGTTGCGGTCGAAGCGGTCCCAGACGCCGCTTTTATCTGTGCGGAAATCGGGGATACCGGAGAGTGTGCTGACGCCCGCACCCGTGAGCGCAAATGTATAGCCAGCATTCTCAATCAGAGATATTATGCCGCCGTAATCATCGCTACCCAAAAGAGAAATCTCCCATCATAGATAGTTGTTTCTCGTAAAGAATTTTGTTGCCTTGCCCGATGCAGATTGTCCGGGGGTGATTATGGCAGATGTGCCTGGGGGGAAATCGCGTGGATGGCGTTCAGCGCCATAATTATTCACCGGCTCTTGATTTCTGGGTTTTGATTCCCAACTTTAGTGCTTTTCTATTTATATCCACAAGTGCAGCTTTTTTGCCTGATAATATTCCCGGGAGTACCCTGTCTGAAAGAGTTTTCGCTTTTATGATTTTTGTATGGGCTATGAGTGCTCCCAGAATAACGGAGTTTGCCACGCGGATGTCGCCCAGCGCAGTGGCTATCTCCGAGGCGGGGACACCGATGTATTTTATACCCTTGCGTTTTTTCTCAGGTGCACATAGCGAGGTGTTGTAAAATATAAACCCGCCCTTTACCACGCTTTTGTCGAATTTATCCAGCGATGGTTGGTTCATCGCAATTACAATATCAGGGTGCGCCACGACGGGGGAATAAATTTCGCCGTTTTTTAATATAACGGTGCAATTGGCTGTGCCGCCGCGCATCTCCGGTCCGTAAGAGGGGACAAGGCTCACCTTTTTGTTCTCCAACATTCCGGCGTGGGCGAGCAGCTGTCCCGCCATAACTATCCCTTGTCCACCAAAACCCGCGATTATCAATTTTGTCTCCATAGAACCCCCATTTTATTTTCAGGAATATTTTAGCCGAATGAAAAATTGTGTCGTTTCGTCAGTGTGCCTCAAGCGGATTAGCGAAATTCTTCATTTTATTTCACGCGTCCGGGCTGTTCCATCTTTCATAAGATTTATATGGTTCTGACGTGGCAGGGATTCAAGAAGAAAAAAATCGAGGCGGTTTGCCATTGCGAGTTTCCAATCTCCCCAAAGGATGAAAATATTACGATTATGTCCGCCTGTGGCGGACTCTTACGAGCACGAGGACGAATTTTACAACGGACAACGGACAACGGACAATGGACTATGGAGCAGATTTCAACCTGGTGGTCGTTATCGAAGAGTGGCGTTGAATGCTTTTTTCAGGGCGGAGAGGATGGCATCCATATATGCGGCGACCTCGGAGTCGGTCAACGTGCGGTCGGCGCCTCGGAATGTGAGTGAGTATGCGAGGCTTTTTTTCCCTTGTGGCACCGGCGCTCCGGTGTAAATGTCAAATAGAGACATACTCTCTACGTCTGCCCCTGCTGCCTTTTTTATGACTGCTTCCACTTCCTGCGCAGGAACGGTTTCATCTATAACAATGGCGATGTCGCGCACCACCGCGGGGAATTTGGGGATTGGGCGGAATCTCGCCACCCTCTTTACAATTGGCGCAGTCGCGCTCAAATTTATCTCCAGAAAATAGAGCCTGCGTTTCAATTCGAGGCGCTCTGCGAGGATTGGGTGAATTTCACCGAAGCGGCAAACTTCTCTGGTGCCCTTTATGAAATGCGCCGCCCTACCCGGATGGAAATATCCGATGTTTTTCTGCGGCTCCAGAGCTGCATCGGAGAATCCCAGGACATCCATCAGCACAGTCGCGGCTCCCTTTATGTCGTAAAAATCCACCGGTACGCCCTTTTGTTTCCAGGAGGCGGACTTATTGCCACACATCCCTGCAATGAGCCATACTTCCTCAGAGATGACGTCTGTGCCGCGCCGAAATACCTTCCCAATCTCGTATATCTTCAGGTCAAAGATATCGCGATTAAGATTGTGCGCTATCGTTTCGATGAATCCGGGCAAAAGGGAAGTGCGCATAATATCCTGGTCGGGAGAGATGGGATTGGTCAATTTTGCTGCGCCTTCAAGCGGAAGTCCCAGGGCGCGCGCGAGGCGGCTCGATGTGAAACTATACGTTATCGCCTCGTCAAAGCCGAGGGGGGAAAGAGTTTCTTTCACTCGCCTTATGGTTTGAGAGAGTGGGGACTGAGCAATCGGGCGCGCAGGGAGATAGGGGAGAGTCGGCTTTATATTTCCGTAGCCATACATCCTTGCGACTTCCTCGATGAGGTCGACGTCGCGGGTGATGTCGCTCCTGTATGATGGCACGGCGAGGGTGAGGATTTCGGGGCTGGATGCCGTTATCTCAAAGTTCAGCCTTAAAAGGAGGTCAGCTATTTCGCGCGCACCGAGTTTCACACCCAGAACCTTATTGGTTTTTGGAATGGGGAGGGAGACCGTTTTTACCTTTGGGCGATAGCCCTTTATGTCAATTATGCCCTGAACAATCTCGCCACCTGCCGTTTCCTGAATGAGTTGTGCGACACGGTCAAGGACGCGGGGGATGGCTTCTATATCGGTTGTGCGTTCAAAGCGGAACGAGGCATCGGTCTGTTTTCCGAGGCGCCGGGAGGTCTTGCGAATGGTTACGGGGTCAAAGTAAGCGCATTCGAGGACGACATTTATGGTGCTTGCCGTTATGCCTGAATTGATACCGCCCATCACGCCCGCAAGGGCAATGGGTTTTGCCGGGTCGGTTATGAGGAGGTCATCGGGCGTAAGGGGGAGTGATTCGCCATCGAGCGTCTCAAGGATTTCTCCCTCACGAGCGTTGCGAACTATGATGTGGCGGTTCGCTACCCTATCGAGGTCGAAAGCGTGTATGGGCTGACCGTATTCGAGCATAACGTAGTTAGTGGCATCCACGATGTTATTTATGGGGCGCAGTCCTGCACTTTCGAGGCGATAGGTCATCCAGGGGGGGCTTTTACCGACGCGCACACCACGCATATAGCGGGCGACATATCGCGGACAGCCCTGACGGTTCTTAACGCTTACCTTCAGGTAATTTTCGATGCGGTCCATCGTCTGTTTGATGCGAATAGCGGGGAGTTTGATTCTTGAACCGAAATATGCTGCAAGGTCGCGCGCAAGACCGATGACACTCAGGCAGTCTCCTCGATTCGGCGTGACAGATATGTCAATAATCGCATCGAGCGGCTCGCCTACGGGGAAGTTGCCCGGCAGTATAAGGATGCCGGAGTGGTCGTCATTCAAGCCGAGTTCATCGCCGGCGCAAAGCATCCCTTCGGATACCTCGCCACGGATGCGTGTATTTTTGATGGTGATGCCACTGGCGAGGTGTGCCCCTTCAACCGCAACGGCTACTTTGTCGCCCTCCTTCATATTCTTTGCCCCGCACACGATGTTCAAGGGGCGCTCCCTTTTCACATCAACGATGCAGATAGAGAGGTTGTCGGCATTGGGATGGGGTTCGATTTTTTTGATTTGACCGATGAGGACTTTTCCCGAAATGGCGCCCATATCCAGGGCGGTCTCCACCTCAAGCCCCGAGATGGTGAAGCCCTCGAGTATCTCAGGGATGCCCTTATTTAATTGCACATAATCACAAAGCCAGCGGTATGAAAATCTCATTATCTTACTCTTTAGCTAAACCGCAGATTTTTATTCAAGCCGCAGATTACGCAGATTTATAGATTTCGACTGTTGATGAATCTTTCCCGTTTCAAGGAAACCTCGCCAAAGTTCAACAAAAGTCCGATTCTTTTTCGGGCACAGGTTAGACTATTGATGATTTGTGCTCGGTCAATCTCTCTAATACCAGAGCGCGCCTTTATTTCCACCACGACACCCTCGTATACTATAAAATCTGGCACATAGTATTTCTGGAGTTTATTGTCTTTGTAGTATATTTCTAACTTCGGTTCCGAGGTAAATGGGATATTGCGGAGGCTCATTTCGATTTCCATCGCCTCGTGATAGACAGCCTCGGGATGTCCCGGACCAAGGATGGAATGTACCTCCATACAAGCGCCGATGATTGCATAAGTCTGCGAGTCCCGATTCGTCGTAATTCCTGAATCTGCGTAATCTGCGGCTTAAAAGTTTTTCTGGTTGAGACTTGCTGCGCCACGTAATCCGTGGCATAGAACATCAGAACTGTCTTAAGAATCTGACATTGTTCTCGTAAAAGAGTCTGATGTCGTTTATGCCGTATTTAAGCATAGCGATGCGGTCAACACCCATCCCAAATGCAAAGCCCGTTACCTTTTCGGGGTCGTAGCCGACATTTTCAAAAACAGCTGGGTGCACTATACCGCACCCGATTATCTCGAGCCAGCCCGTTTCCTTACAGACCCGGCAGCCGGTGCCCTTGCAAAAGACGCACTCTATATCTACCTCTGCGCTCGGTTCTGTGAATGGGAAAAACGATGGGCGAAACCTGATTGCCACATCCTCCCCGAAGAGGCGATGCAGGAAAGCCTCAAGCACACCCTTAAGGTCTCCGAAAGAGATTGCCACGTCTACCATCAATCCTTCGACCTGGACAAACATTGGTGAATGTGAGACATCGAGGTCAACGCGATAGACCTTGCCGGGGACGACTATGGCAAGGGGCGGTTTATGTCGTTGCATCACCCTTATCTGCACAGGCGAGGTATGCGTGCGCAGCAAGAGTCCGCCCTCGATATAAAATGTATCGTGCATATCTCGCGCCGGGTGAACGGGCGGTATATTCAGCGCCCCAAAATTGTGGTAATCATCCTCTACATCCGGTCCCCCCTCAACACTGAAGCCCATAGAGATAAAGATGTCCTCTACTTCGGTAAGGGTTTGGGATATAGGATGGCGATGACCCGGAATGGCAGAGGTTCCGGGGAGAGTTAAATCGAGAGATTCGGAGAGAAGTCGTTTTTCGATTTCCGCCTCGTGCAGCCGGCGCGCCTTTTGAGAGATAAGGGCGATGGCGCGTTCTTTTGTTTCGTTCGTTACTTTGCCTGCAATAGGGCGGTCTGAAGGGGCAAGGGAGCCGAATGATTTAAGGATGGCTGTGAGTTTCCCCTTTTTCCCCACGAAGGCGACTCGAATTTCTTCCAGCTGGCGCGTTGTGCGAGCACCCCGGAGTTCCTTCTCAAGCTCGGGCAGGAGCTCTTCCAAATTTTTGACAATTGTGTTCAGCATCGTTAAAATAGTGAATGGAAAGTATTAAGCCACAAACTTGTCCGCGGCTTTATATATCTTTAGTTTATGACCGATGCATAAATCCCGGCAGTCGGTATTTGCATTCATTGTTCTCTGTTTTTTTCGAGGGCTTCTTTTGCGCGATTCACGAATGTAACGAATACATCTCTATCCTTAACTGCCAGTTCGGCAAGCGTGCGGCGGTCAACCTCGATTCCTGCCAGTTTGAGCCCGTTTATGAAGCGATTATACGACATACCCTCCATACGTGTAGCGGCGTTGATGCGAATGATCCAGAGTCGGCGAAAATCGCGCTTTCTCACGCGGCGGTCGCGATATGCATAACGCAGTGCACGCCGGACGGTCTCTTTGGCGTTCTGAAAAAGGCGAGAACGTCCCCCATAAGCCCCGCTGGCTTGCTTTAGTATTTTTTTCCGGCGACGCCTGGATGCAACACTGTTTGTGGCACGTGGCATTGGAAAATCCCTCCTTCGGGTGATTTTTGGTAATGGGAGATTCCAGAGGCGGGCGACGCTGGCAAATCTTTACGTCTGTTGCCTCCTTATATCTCTAATCAGTGTGCGAGAGATGCACGAATACGTTTTCGGTCAGGTTTTGAGACTTCGGTCTCAGAATGAAGGTGGCGCTTTCTT
>CAZGKP010000153.1:0-9895 GCA_964526215.1 uncultured Candidatus Sumerlaeota bacterium | reverse complement strand
TTATCTTATCGGCGATGTCTGTAAGACAGACATTATGTTTATCCGTGTATATCCGCAGCATCGGTGTTATCCGTGTTCCATTCTTAATTTCAATCGTTACAGTTACTTATGTTATGACCGGGTATGATGGTGTAGTGAAAAGCCCTGATTGATTTGGTATCTTTTCAAAGATGCGCCCCCATTCCATCTACACAGAATTTTCTATGGAACATTCGCCTGTGGAGAATTGACCATTTCATCACATTGAAGGCCATAATCATCAGGGATTACTGAGGAATGCCTTATATACAGGATATGGAATAGATACGAAAAATGAGTCTCTCCCGTGTGTGGAGAACATCTCTTACCCTTTACCTCTTTACCTTTTACCTTTTACCTTTTTACCTTTACCCTACTCGGTTCCCCCGTGTGTAAAAAACATACTTTATTCGAGATTCCGCCCAAGTCTGACCCTCTTTTCCCCTACTCGGGGGAGTAGTCGAAGTTGGCTGTGATGGTGAGCGAGGCGCTACGCACCGAATCCGGCAATGGTCCAAGTGTCGCTGTCTGTTCAATTGCCTCAACGGCGCATCGGTCAAGGTCGGGACTTCCGGTTGACTCTATCACCCTTATGCCGAATATCTCACCGGCACGGTTCACCCTGAACTCCACACTGCATCTCACTCCCTTGTGGCGCCGGGATGCCGTCAGCGCAAAGTTGCTCTCTATCTTTGTAGTTGCCATAATCAGGTAATAATCGGGCAAATCCTTGTGGGTCATCCGAAGTGGACCCTTCTTGGCGACTGGTGTTGCCCTCACCTTCGGGACTCGGCGGGCAGTTGCCACGCGACGCCCCGGCGGCACAGGCGTGTGGGGAGGTTGTCGCACCGGACGAGTTTTATGAATAGTTTTCGGCATCTCTTTTTGGGGGTTGGGCTTATGTTTCGGGGGAACTTTTTTGACAATGGTCTTTTTAGGTCTGGGGCTCACTTTGCGCTTTGGTTTGGAGGGTTGGGGACGGTGGACTTGTCTCTTCGGGGGCTTTGCCTGAATCTTCTTTAGCCGAGGAGGCAATCTTACAAATCTCACACACGTAATGGGAGTCCTGGAGATGGTCGTGTAGCGTGGCTTGAAAATAGTGAATCCTATGAGAAGAAAAAATACCAGGACGTGTGCTATAAAAGATATAAGAACAGTCCGCAGCATAATGACCATCGGGCACCCGAAATCTTTACGGAGGGCTAATTCAACGCAAGTCTGATAATGTAAGGAGAAATGTTATATGCCTTGACAATTATCTTTTCCCCTTCCCGAAAGGGGGTTCTGTTACGAGACCTACTCCCTCCACTCCTACCTTCTGGATGGCGTGGAGGACCCTCGCGACCGTGCCATAAGGCACAGACTTATCCGCCTCTAAAAGGATGTCAATATCAGGCTTTCTCTCATATATAGATGTCAATTTATCCGCCAGGTCGTCAATTGAGATTCGTCTATTGTCAAGGTATATACGTTCCTCTTCTCCGGGTTGTGGTGCCTTACGAATAACGATGGTGAGTGATTTTCTGGGTTTCAGGTTAGTGGCTGCAACCTCCGGTAATTCAATCTTCATACCATGTTTCAGTGCCGGTGCTACTATCATAAAGGCAATCAGCAGGTTGAAGGCAACGTCCATCATTGACGTAAGGCTGATGGTGGATATTAGCTGAAGACTTGTCGTTCGTCTTTTCATCCTGACGTCAGCCCTTCTTCAATATTTGTTTCTGTATAATATTAGAAATCTCCATACCGAAAGAGTCCATCCGCCTGACAAGGTTTCTGGATTTACTGAGGAGGTAGTTGTAGAAGATAGCAGCCGGGATAGCGGCGATTAGTCCAGCGACGGTTGTCATCAATGCAGTGGAGACACCCGGTCCCAGGGCGCTTATGGCAGCACTGCCCTGTCTGGCAACTGCCTGAAATGCCCCCAGTATCCCCCAGACGGTTCCGAAGAGCCCTATCAAGGGGCATACATTGGCAGTAGTCGCCAGAAAACTCAATCCGCTCTCAAGATGACGAATTTCGCTAGAGGAGATTTGTTCAAGCACACGCTCAACACTAATCTTTGCAGCCTCAAGCCTACCGTCAAGTGTAAGACCCTTCTCATCCTGATACCAGTTCTCCTTCTCTACTTCAACGTAAACCTCGCGAAGCACCTGGGCAAGGGGACTGTCGGGGTAATTCGCCGCCAACTGGAAAGCCTGGGCGAGATTCCCCCTCCCGCTCATACACATATCCACAAACTCATTTGTCTGTTTTGTCGCCTGACGGATATGGAGGTATTTGTATCCTATAATTCCCCACGAGACGATGCTGAATATTGCAGTGGCGGTGAGGCAGAACCAGCCCATCAAGTCGCTTCCCTTGATAGCCGCAAGTAAATCTACGCTGAACCATCCGGTACTCCCCTGCATAAATAATGACGGGAATCCCCCGGCTATTTGTGAAAAAAAATCGCCTGTCACTTCTCACCTGTTACATATTAGGGTATTTTATCTGTTACGACACACCTTCAGGGACGAGATGAATCTGCTGGAAAAAACTCATTTCTCCCTAACACCCAATTTTTCCAGTATCCTGTCCATATCGTCAAGTGTTGTATAATGTATTACTATACTACCGGATGTCTTTGAAGAGGGTTTGATATGGACGCGAGTCCCGAGGGCAGCCATCATTCGTTCCTCCAGTTCGATAATACTGGGTGGTCTGGGTAGCCCTTGACGCCGTTTCGCAGCTTTTTGCCTCTTCATCTCACTGACAAGGGATTCTACCTGACGAACCGACAGACCCTTTTTTACAATGAGCGCCCACAGTTTAATCTGCTGCTCCGCCTTATCGAGAGAGAGCAGGGCGCGGGCATGTCCAGCAGTGAGTCTACCGGCCTCGATGTCTTCCCGTATTTTCGCTGGCAATTTGAGCAGGCGCAGGCTATTAGCCACGGTAGAGCGGTCTTTCCCGATTCGTTTTGCAACCTCTTCCTGGGTGAGTTTGAATCGCTGAACGAGGTTGTTTAATCCACGCGCCTCCTCGATTGGGTTGAGATCTTCGCGCTGTAGGTTCTCAATGAGTGCCAGTTCAAGCGACTTTGCATCTCCCGTATTGACAACGAGGCAGGGGATTTCGGAGATTCCGGCGAGCCTTGCGGCGCGTAATCGTCTCTCTCCCGCCACGAGTTGATACCCTTTTGTTGCCGGGCGGACGAGGATTGGCTGCAGTAGCCCCTGTGTGCGTATCGAGTCTGCCATCTCGGAGAGCTTTTGCTCATCAAACCTGCGGCGGGGTTGAAGGGGATTGAACTGGATGGCGTCAACTGGTAGTGACACCAATTTTTCCGATTCCTCCCGGACGGACTTTTCTACATCGGGGAAGAGGGTATCAAGTCCCCGCCCCAGGGCTTTTTTCTTGTGGCTCTTCACTAAATTCCTCCTGAACGGTTGAGATATTTGTGGCATCCGGGGGCATAACGGGTTTTGCAATCAGGCGCGCACCGGTCTCAAGCCTCGCCACGACTTCGTCACAGAGGCGGAGATAACAATCTGCGCCTGTGGAGTGGAAATCGTAAAGGATAATGGGTTTTCCGTAGCTGGGTGCCTCGCTCAGTCTCACTGTGCGCGAGATGACGGTGCGAAATACGAGATTACCGAAGTGGCGTCTGACATCTTCGGTGACCTGTCTTGAGAGATTTGTGCGTCTATCGAACATCGTCATAACCAGCCCCAGGAGGCGTAGGCGGGCATTGAAGGAGACCCTGACCCGCCTTAATGTTTCCATCAGAAGCGAGAGTCCCTCGAGGGCGTAATATTCGCACTGGACGGGGATGATGAGCGATGTAGCGGCAGCCATTGCATTCATTGCCAGGAGACCGAGGGAGGGCGGGGCATCTATCACGATATAGTCAAATTTAGCCGTGAGCGATTGGACAATCCGGCGGAGGTGCTGTTCCTTATCTTCGCTCTGGAGTAGTTCAATCTCGGCGCCGATGAGGTGGACATTGGCGGGGAGGAGGAAGAGTTTGTCAATGAGGGGATTAAGGATGACGGGGTTTATGTTGTGAGTATCGCCGAGGAGGAGGTCATAGATGGTGCGCGGGAGGCTGTTTTTATCAACACCGAGGGCGCTTGTGGCGTTCCCTTGCGGGTCCATATCAATGAGGAGTGTGGTGCGGTGTGCCGCAGCGAGACAGGCAGCGAGATTGACGGCTGTCGTGGTTTTACCCACACCACCTTTTTGATTTGCGATAGTTATGACGTGGGCCATCGCATAAACCTACAACCTACTATCCACGAGTTGAGCGGATTAAGGCATACGGTGTTTCACGTGAAACACCCGACAATCCACGGAATCTACTGAAATCCGTTTATGCCCTTCTTTGAGTCTGGGTATGGGTTTAACAGCCCCCTTGATAAGTATGCAAGATAAAAATGAATGATGTGAAAAAATTCCGGGGGATTTCTACATCAAGAGGTTGAGGCATCGGGATAAGAAAGCCCCACCAAGCGCGCAATGCTATTTGTAGTGCCACCTCTATGCGAAACTGACCCGCTTCTAACACGCTGAAACGGGAACTACGAACTAAACTGACATCCCCCCTCCCAAAACAATGAAAATTAGCCAACGATGAACACCGATGTTCGCCGATACATCTGTGTAAATCCTCCTGCGGCGGACAAGTCTGCGCCAATCTGTGGCTTATATTCTAAATTTGCGGGATAGTTCGCCGCGGCGAATTCACCACGGCGAATCTTCGATCTTCGATCTCCCAAAAGGATGAAAAATGACCTTGTGGTCAGTATTGGGCATAGGCACGGACGGGGGAACGGGTGATAACCCGATGCCCAACGCCTAATGCCCAACACCCAATTGAATTTGCGGGATAGCATTATTGAGGTGGGAGGATGGATTTCCGCTGAAGAAATACCATAATTGCCTTCTGGGTATGTAGACGGTTCTCTGCTTGGTCAAAGACGATTGATTTTGGGGAATCTATCACCTCATCAGTGATTTCCTCACCCCGATGCGCAGGGAGGTCGTGCATTATGAGTGCCTCAGAAGGGGCCTTTGAGACGAGTTCCTTATTTACTTGATATGGAAGAAATCGCACCATTCGGGTTTCCGCTTCCGCCTCCTGCCCCATACTTGCCCATACATCGGTATATATTGCCTCGGCACCCTTAACGGCATGCGCAGGGTCGTGGAAGAAATTAAAACTCCCCCCGCTCGCTTTGAATAGCCCTTCGGCTCGTTCAATGATCTCCCTTCGGGGTTCATATCCCTCCGGCGAGGCGACTCGGATGTGCGTCCCCAGGAGCGCAGATAGCAGGATGAGGGAATTACACACGTTGTTTCCGTCCCCCATAAAGGCAAGGGTGAAATCTTTAAGGCTTCCCCGATGCTCCAATATCGTAAAGAAATCCGCCAGGACCTGGCAGGGGTGTTCAGTGTCGCAAAGGGCATTTATTACGGGGATGTTCGCATATCTTGCAAGGTCTACGACCGTTTGATGCCTGAATACTCTCGCCACAACCATATTGACCCATCGTTCGAGGTTCTTCGCCACGTCATATACGGATTCCCGCTTGCCCAGACCAATGTCAGCGGGTGCTAAATATATAGCGTGCCCACCGAGTTGATATACCCCGGTCTCAAATGTGGTGCGTGTGCGCAGAGATGGCTTCTCAAATATCATCGCAACTGTGCACTTTTCCAAAATAGAAGGGTATTCCCGACGACGCAAGCGATCTTTAAGGTCTCTCGAGATTTGAAATATCTCAAAGACCTCTTCCTTTTTCAGGTCAGCGATAGAAACCAAGTCACGTTTAGACATTGTGCCTTTCCTTTCCACAATCTGACTATTGTCTAAAAAGCTCAATTTTTGCGAATTCACCCCAAAGAGTACTTTAGCCGGGGGTTATGGGGTTTCTTCGGCGAGAACCTCATTGAGTATGTCAATTGCCCTATCGCACTCCTCTGGTGTTACGATGAGGGGCGGAAGCATCCTGATTACGTTCCCGCAGGCGCAATTCACTAAAAGTCCCTTCTTCATACATCGTTTGTAAATTTCCGCGCAGGGGCGGTCAAGGACAAGGGCAAGCATCAAGCCAAGCCCCCGGACCTCTTTTACAAAATCATACCTCTCTACAAATTTCCGAAGTTTTCCTTTAAGATACCGCCCGGTTTGAGCGGCATTTGCGGCAATCGGTTTATCAAAGAGTTCATTGCAAAAGGCAAGGGCGGCTGCAGTGGCAAGGGGATTTCCGCCAAAAGTATGGGCGTGCTTACCGGGTGTAAATGTATCAGCGGGTGCCCCTTTTGCCAGGAGCGCACCGATGGGGACGCCGCCACCAAGAGCCTTTGCGAGTGTCAAGATATCTGGCTCTACACCATAATACTCGTAGGCAAAATTTGTCCCGACTCTACCAAGTCCGCATTGAACCTCATCAAAGATAAGGAGGATGTCATTACGGTCGCACAATGTGCGCAGTGCCGTCAGGAAATTCTGCTTTGCGGGGATAACGCCGCCCTCGCCCTGGACGGGTTCAACAATTATGGCGCAGGTTTTTTCACTGACTAGGCTTGTAACGGAATCTATATCATTGAAATTAGCGAACTTAAAGCCCTCTAAAAGGGGCTCAAAACCCTCCCGGATTTTCTTTTGTCCCGTGGCGCTGGCGGTTGCGAGTGTCCGCCCATGAAATGATTGTTTCATAGACACAATCTCAAAACGTCCTTCGCCATACTTCTTTCTGCCATAAAGTCTCGCAAGCTTAATGGCTCCCTCATTCGCCTCTGCCCCGGAGTTTGCAAAGAAGCATTTATCGGCAAAGGAGTTCTCCACGAGTTTCTTTGCAAGTAAAACCTGGGGCTTAATTACGTAAAAGTTTGAGCAATGGATAAGTGTCAAGCATTGTTCCCTGACGGCGGCAACAATTGCAGGCGGGCAATGTCCGAGGTTATTAACGCTTATGCCTGCAAGGAAGTCGAGGTATTCCTTGCCATCAGAGTCCCAGACGCGGCTACCTTTGCCCCCGACGATACAGATGGGGCGTTCGCCATAAGTATTCATCAGATATTTTTGGGCGTTTTTGAGAAGGGCGGGAGTATCCATCCGCTAAAAGCCCCCGAAAAAACTTCATTTATAACAAAGCCACAAATTATTTAAGGGCATAATGATTAGGGCTGAAGCGGTGGAACAGGCAAGCAAAAAATTGAGGCAAATGACATTGTCCTGAACCTTCATTTCTACCTCTTGCTCCCTTGATTTAATATTTCATAACAATGCACTATACGTCCTGGACTTTAGCGATTTTTTGCTCTTTGGCATCTAATAGGCGAAACTGACCCGCTTCTTAACACGCTGAAACGGGAATTACGAACTAAACTGACGTGCACCCCATAAAGACGGTTGCCTAAAAAAGCTATTGATTCATTCACTCTGGTGGCTTAAAGAGACCTCTGATTTTTTACCCGTAATCGTTCCGGGAAATTTTTAAAAGGGAGGGGAAAATGCACATAATGGACAGGATTATTCAGCGGGCAAAGACTGACAGGCAAAGGGTGGTGCTTCCAGAGGCAATCCTTGAGGCTCGCACGGTGAAGGCGGGCGTAATGATTCAGCGGGAGGGCATCGCAGACGTGGTCTTCCTGGGAGATAGGTCTAAGATAGAGCAGAGTGTGAGCGGGGCGGAGATCTCGCTGGAAGGCATTGAGTTTATGGACTATGAAAATAGCGATTTGCTCGAGCAGTATGCGTTGATTTATCGGGAAATCCGCACCAAGGAAAATCTCACAAAAGACCAGGCTATCGAGGTAATGAAAAACCCGCTTTACTTCGGCGCAATGATGGTGAAAAAGGGACTGGTGGATGGGATGACGTGCGGTGCGTATAACACAACGGCTAATGTTCTCCGCGCCGTAATTAAGATAATCGGTCCGAAAAAAGGCATAAAAACCGTCTCTTCGTGTTTTCTAATGATTGTTCCAAATTGCCCATACGGAGAAAATGGGGCATTTATCTTTGCCGATTGCGGAACCGTCATAAACCCCAATGAAGAACAGCTGGCAGATATTGCTATTGCTGCCTCCGGTATGTGTGAGATGCTGATTGGGGTTGAGCCATACGTGGCGATGCTTTCCTTCTCCACATACGGCAGTGCAAAGCATCCATTCGTGGATAAAGTCGTTGCTGCAACAAAGCTGGTGCATGAAAAGGCGCCTGGACTCAAGGTGGATGGAGAATTACAGGGAGATTCAGCACTCATTGCCTCAATCGCTGCAAAGAAATGTCCGGGAAGCCCCGTCGGAGGCAAGGCAAACGTCCTTATCTTCCCCGATTTGAATGCCGGGAACATCGCATACAAACTCATCCACCGCCTCGGCAATGCACAAGCCTATGGACCCATTATTCAGGGACTTGCCCTCCCGGTGAACGACCTCTCTCGCGGCTGCTCCACCGAGGATATTGTTCAGGTTACTGCCGTCACCGTCATAGAGGCACAGGCTATTAAGTGTCTGTAAGGCATCTGTAAGACAGACATTAAAAAGGGAAATAACGTATGATTCACCACGACTGCAACGGACAATGGACAACTGACAATGGACAACTGACAACGAGCTATGGTTAATTTTCGAGATAGAAGTTAAGGAAACTACCTTGAGACTCAGATTCTGGAAGCTCTCCGGTGCGGGGAACGATTTTATCGCCTTTGACAATCGAGCCGGTATAATTCCCGAAGATGCCAAACCCCATCTTGCGAAGACACTGTGTCGGCGCAGACACTCCATCGGGGCAGATGGTATGCTCTTAATCGAGCCGTCCAAAAATGCCCGTTTCACAATGCGGATATTCAACCCCGATGGGACAGAGGCTGCAACTTGCGGAAATGCCTCCCGCTGCATAGCACGTCTTGCCTTTGAGACCAGGCTCGCACCGCAGGATATGAATTTTGAAACCCGCGCAGGAATCTACCGCGCACACGTAGATGGCGAGTTTGCATCTGTTTCCTTGACAGAGCCGACCGACCTCAAAATGGACATCACACTCGGCGAGGAATGGATGCCTGCACCGCGCATACATTTCGTCAAGGTTGGCGTGCCGCACATTGTATTGTTTGTGAAGAATCTTGATACCTGTGACATCATCGGCATAGGTGGGCGGCTCCGGCGTCATCCCCATTTTCAGCCGGAGGGCACAAACGTTAATTTTGTAGAGGCGATAGACGGGCATAATCTCCGCATACGCACATACGAGCGCGGTGTGGAGGATGAGACTCTTGCCTGCGGTACAGGATGCGTTGCATCAGCTGTGATTGCGGGAATTCTGGGCATCGCAAAATCCCCCACACGCCTCTACACAAAAGGCGGACACATAAACGTCGTCCATTATACCCTCGATGGGGAGCGCGGAACAAATATCCTTCTCGAGGGCGAGGCGCACATCGTCTTTGCTAGCGAGGTTGACGTGGATTTGGGATTGTAGCTATAGAGTTATGACTGATGCACCGGTGATTATTAACCGATGACGCCTGACTGGAGGGCGGAGAAGCGCCAGTGGCGGTTTCGCCTTGGTGAATTGCGGAGCAATCGGAAATGACTGATGACTACTATGGCATATTTCTCGGCATAGGCGGCAACCTGGGGAACCGCGAACAAAATCTCTATGCCGCTCTGGAAAAAATCAGCACAACAACCAGCATTACCCTCCTGCGCATATCTTCATTTTATCGCTCCGAACCCTGGGGCGTGGAGGAGCAACCCTGGTTTTTGAACGCCGTCTGCGAGATTGAAACACAACTGAATCCCCACACCCTTCTTAAGAAATTGAAGGCAATTGAAACCGAACTGGGGCGCAAGCGCACCATCGACCAGTCGTCCTGCAACAAGG
>CAZGKP010000152.1:0-9899 GCA_964526215.1 uncultured Candidatus Sumerlaeota bacterium | reverse complement strand
GCATCACCCACGTTTCAGTTTCAATAGAGAAGTTGCCGAGATTGGTTTCGCCACACAGGAGGCGTGCTCGCAAATTCCCCCCGCAAAGGCTTGTGCTTGCCGAGAGAATGGCGATGAGTTCAGATGGAGCACCGGGGATGCACAATCGGAACGTTGCGCGCCTTGACGTGGGGCGATACAGGATTCCGGTGCGACCATCTTTAGCCCGCTCGTGCCATCCCTCACATAAGAGGTGATGGTCATTTATCCCCACAATAAGCGTATCATCCACAAGAACCGACGATTGTATCCTGAAATCCTTCATTGAAAAAAATTACGGGGCGCAAAGATTCAATTTCATTAGGGCGGCTGATTCATTACCGCTCGCCCGGGGTGGACAGCCTGAATCCGATTGGAGCGAGTGCCTTGTGTCTTTTTATTGAGGCATCAAAAGCAATCTTAGTTTGGTTACTCGTGGGTCAATGATGACTTCATCGGTCTCAAAATTCAGCTTCATCCTCCAGGCTTGAAGGGTCTTGGCGCCAATGATTACGTGCTCGGAGAGCTCGGGGATGAGCATAAATTCATCCGAGAAACGGTAACCATCGAGGTAAAAATTAAGGCTTATTCTACTTGTAGCGGATAATTTTCTATCCCGTTCTGCTGTCCCCAAATTCATCGGTTCAGGGAGGGCTTCAATCATTCCAAGCTGACTGGCAAGTTGTGGCTCGATACAGGAATATGTTGCCCCGCTATCAAAGACAGCCATCACCTTCTTTTCACCTTTAGAACCTGCCAGTTTGATTTCTTTCTCGATTACGGCCATTTTTCGACTCCTGAACCAAGGCTCTTCTCAATGATCATAAACCAAAATACTTGAGGGGACGTCAAGGGAAAAACGTGTTTCCGGCATCATCGCTCCTTGTTTTTTTAAGTAACGGTCATATTCTGGCGGGGTTTTAGTGAATGTGCCGTTCTCGTCCATCTCAATGTCGTCGGGGGAATTTTCGGTGTGGTCGCGTCCGAAAGAGAGTATGCGCCTCTGTGCGGAGAGCAGATGGATGCGCCCACCCCATGCGTCCTTTATGTCAGCATCGGTCAGGAAATTTTCTTTCAAGAGTTCGCTGATGCCGGTGGGGAAACGTCCCTTTTCAGCCCTGAATCGCTGAACGGCTCTGTGTATATTCCGGATTCTGGAGCGGGTGGCGCTGATCTGGCTAACATAGACCTTGAGGGATTCATCGGCTTTTGTGGGGGAGGCTTTGCCTTTACCTATGAGGCGGTCAATTAGATAAACAAGAGTGTTGCGGCTTTTCCGCAGGTTTTTTTCTCTCTTACCCACAAAGACAAGTAATGCGCTTAAGATTATGATGAGGGCAGCGAGCATAACGAGTGCGGTTTTTACAGGTCGTAGTGTTTGCAATCTTTTTTCAAGTGGCAAATGGGATGCTAATGTCTCCCGCTCGTGAACAGTAAAGGCAGTCCGCTTCGGTCGGACATCCATTGCCCCGCGCTCTTTTGATATGCAGGCGAGTTTTATGTGTTCGAGTGCCTCAATGAGTGTATCATAATCCTGAGGTCGCTCGGTTACATCTTTTGCCATCATTGTTGAAACGAGTTCGGAGAGTTCGGGTGAGACACCCGGATTAACGAGGTAGAGGGGCACAAGGGGGACTCTTTTGTGTTTTTCCATAAGCGCGGTGGGAGTCTCGGCATCAAAAGGAGGTTTTCCGGCGAGGCAGTGGTAAAGGGTTGCCCCCAGGGAATATATATCGGAGCGGTGGTCAATAGTTTTACCGAGGCATTGTTCGGGCGACATATAGCGAGGGGTACCGACTATCTTGCCCGAGGGATGAAGTGTGCCGGTGCCGGAAGCGAGAGCAGATGTCGCGGGATTGATTTGATGCAATAGTCTGGCAAGCCCGAAATCCACCACCTTAACAACACCTTCGGGCGTTAGCATAATGTTGGAGGGCTTGATGTCTCTATGTATGATATTGTGGCGATAAGCCTCGTGAAGTCCACGTGCGGCTTGAAGCACAATGTCCGTCCACTTTGAAAATGGTAAATCCGCACGCCTCTGGATTAAGTCCATAAGGGTTTCGCCCTGGACATATTCCATAGCGATATAGTGGCGGGCATCAGGCATTCTGCCGGTTTGCAAGATGACGGCGACATTTCTATGATGCAAACCTTTAAGTAATTTCAGTTCCCGCTCAAGGGCGGCTGCATCATCAGAATCCTCTGCCCGCCTCACATTCATTATCTTTAGCGCCACAATGTTGCCCGAGGTTTTCTCAGATGCACGCCATATCTCACTCCGGGCACTTTTTTTTATGAGTTCTAATAATTCGTAGTCAGTCATAGTGCATCCCCGAAACACCAGCATCTGCCCGAGGCGGAGGTAAGCAACTCTGGGATGTTATACACGCAGAATCAAGTTTGCGATATTGAAGTATATAATAAGACCGAGCACATCTGTTATTGTAGTGAGGACGGGACCCGACATAAATGCGGGGTCGAGTCCAATAGCCTTGAATAAAAGAGGCAGAGATAGCCCGACAAAATTAGCCGCCGTGATTGTCGCCACCATTGATAGCCCCAGCGTAATACCTATAAGGGGGTCTCCCTTTAGACTCCAGGCTATGGTAAATCCAACGACCGAGAGACAGGCGCCGAGTGCGATTCCCATTAGTATCTCGCGATGAAGCAGGCGGAAAAAATCGCCCGGAACTACTTCGCCCGTTGCCAGACTGCGTATCACCAATGCCGCTATCTGACTACCTGCGTTTCCACACGTGCCCATCAGGAGCGGTATAAAAAACGCCAGCGCCACTATGTGCTCAAGGGCGTAATTGTAATGCAGGAGTATACTTGCCGAGAAGATGCCCGCACCTCCCAGGACAATGAGCCAGATTACGCGCTTTCCGAATACCTCGCCAAAATGTGTCTCCAGATAAGGTTTCTCTGTCGGGACAATAGCCGCCATCTTCTGGACATCCTCGGTAGCCTCTTCGCTCTGGACATCCATAAGGTCGTCAAACGTAACGATGCCGACGAGGTGCTCACTGGAATCAGCGACGGGGAGTGCCTGCAGGTCGTACCGGCGCAAGAGCTGCGCAGCCTCTTCCTGGTCAGTATTGGTATGAACAAATATTGGGTCATCCTCCGCCAGTTCCCACAGCGGGCGCTCTGCGGGCGAGATAACCACATCTTTGAGCGATACAACTCCTTTCAGGTGATTGTCATCATCCACCACATACAGGTAATAAATAGTTTCCTTATCGAAGGCTATGCGGCGGAGGTGTTCTATGGCATCGGAACAGGTCCAGTGCTTTCTCACCTTTACAAAGTCGGGCGTCATCAGGCGTCCGACAGAATCCTCCGGATACGCCAGAAGGCTCTGGGCTATTTTACGTTGCTGGGGGCTGAGCAGGCGCAGGATGCGGCGCGTTACGCGGTCGGGGAGTTCCTCGAGGAGTTCTGTGCGGTCATCGGGGGACATCTCTTCAAGGAGTGGAGCCGCCTCGGCATCGCTGAACGCCTCGAGGAGTTCGCGCTGCGGTTCAGCCTCGAGGTGTTCAAAAATCTCGGTAGCCATATCGCGTGGCAGGAGGCGGAATAAGATAACGCGCTGGCGCGGATGGAGGTCTTCAAGGAGGTCTGCGACGTCCTGTGGTAGCCACTCGGCAAGGGCAGCCTTGAGACTGCGCCAGTCGCGCCTGGCAATCATCTCTTCGATTTCGGGCTTAAGGATTTTGCCAATAACATCCACGCTTCCCCCTCCTATCTCCGATTGCGTCAATCGGCACGATTGCGGCAATCGGCATCATTAGTCATTTACCACATCACTGTTTGCTTTCCTTGCTTTTACTTTTTACCTTAAATGCGTAGCAGAGTGCCGCAGCAAGGGCATCAGCCGCATGGTTTGGTCTGGGGATTTCCTCCAGCGAGAGTAGCGCTTTCACCATCTGTTGCACCTGTTTTTTTGTCGCGCGCCCATATCCCACAATAGATTGTTTAATCTGTAAGGGAGAGTATTCAACTAATTTAAGTTCGCTCTCCTGGGTTGCGAGGATGGCAACGCCGCGAGCCTGTGCCACTGCAACCGCCGTCTTCACATTTGCCGCAAAGAAAATCTCCTCCACCACCGCTACATCGGGGTGATATTCGGTGCAGATTTCGCGAATGCCGTCGTAAATTTTTTTCAGCCTGCTCGAAAGCGGGCTATCAGACTTTGTGGAGATAACGCCATAAGCAAGGATTCGCACGCCTCCTTTTTCCTTGCGAATCACGCCACATCCCGTTTTCGCCAGACCCGGGTCAATCCCCAGAATAATCACTTCTGCATCTCCCCGTTAATTATTTCAGGACATTACAGCCACGACATTTCAAGGTAAAGCAAATTCTACCTTTCAAGAAACGTAACAGTCTTCAGGAGTCGCAGGGGCGACTTTCCCAAAAGGATGAAAATAACCCGCTAATTACGCGAACAAACGCGAATATTTATTTGCGGACATTCGCGAACATTTGCGGACTAACTTTCGGGGCAGATTTTGCGAATCTTTCGCCTTATGAAGACTGCTCCGTAAAGAGTAACTGTTTCAAACAGCCGAAAGGTTACAAAATGCCGAAGTATAATAAAACCATAGATAGAATACTTTTTGCCGAGCTGATAATTTTGCATCTCCGCTATTGACAGAAGACGCCGGAGTTGTAATTCAATCCGAAAACTTCACATAAAGGAGCAATATTAAATGAATGGAAATATTCCTGTATTATGCGTAAGCGGCAGAGGGCTTGCCGCCGCCTGGGAAAATTCCCTCCTTGAACTCTATAGTAAAGGCATCCGTATTCAGACCGAATATGACAAACCCGGTGACCCCCTGAGCCTCGATTCCACTATGCTCATCACAATTGATGAGCCTCTCAGCGAACCACGTATACATCGAGCATTCCCAGGCGGACTCGACTTTCTCGAAGAGTATCGTCAGGAGGTCGTTGAGGGCATAAAGGACAGCTGGGTGCGCGACCCCAATAACCCTGACGATAAACGCTGGGAATATACATACCACGAACGCCTCTTCACCTATCGTGTCCCCGGCTATGAAAAACCGTTCGACCAGATAAGGGCGCTTGTGGAAAAACTCTCCACAAAACCATTCTCCCGCCGCGCACAGGCGATTACGTGGAAGGTATGGGAGGACCTCCACATAGATGACCCCGCCTGTCTGCAATCCATCTGGTGCCGCATCCTTTCGGGCGAGAACAATGTGAAAAATAGGGCACAATCTTTAGACGGGATGCGCCGCATCCCTGCGGGTGAGGATGATGTGTGGGTCTTGAATATGAATGTGCGCTTTCGCTCTAACGATGCCTATGAGGCTGCATTTATGAATATGTTTGCACTCACCGCACTCCAGGAAAAGATTGCAGGACAAATAGCTGAAGCCGCTGGATGCCACGTCAAGGTCGGACGCTATGTTCATCTGGCAGATTCATATCACATCTACGGGACGCGTATTGACGATTTCAAGGCACGCTTCTTATCACAGATAGAAAAGCGGACATTTGACGAACGCACCTGGACAATGGAATTTGCGCAACCCATCTTTGAGGAGGCAAAAATCAGCATCGCTGAAAAAGTTGAACGTCAATCCGAAAAATATCAGTGATGATGCATCGGTAAAAAGTATAAATCCGCAGATTACACAGATGGATAAGTCATATAATATCAATAATCTGCGTTAATCTGCGAAATCTGTGGACTTAAAAAAACGACTTTTTACATAGACGTCAGTGATACCTCAAAACCGCAATGTCTTCCTGATGCATCTCCTTGCGCACAAGCAGGGCAAATCCTTTTTTCAGGAGACGAGCAAGCACACTATCTATCGTGTGCCCGCTGACGTGATGTGAGCGTCCCTCCATCCGGTGAATCGCCTCGATTATGTCAAATCCCTCTTTTGTAAAATCGGCGAGCATAAACTTCCCGCCATCTGCAAGCACACGCGATACCTCGTTGAAGATTGGCTCAACATTATGTATATGATGAAGGGTATTGACCATCGCTACCGTGTTGAAGGAATTATCCTTGAAGGGGAGAGAGGTGGCGTCCCCGACTTGAAAATCTATCGCATTGCCAAGAGATACCGCCGCCGCATTCAGTCGGGCATATTGGAGTTCATCCGGGGATGTATCTATGCTGACGATAGAAATGCCAGTGCTTGCCAGAGCAATAGCCGTTAAGCCTTTACCGCAGCCGACATCGAGTGCGGGTGATTTCAGCGGTTGCGCAAGGGTGACTATTGCGCGCATTGCAGCCTCGCGGTTATGCCCGAAGCGGCGATAGAGCGCCAGCCGTTCTTCAAACCGAACCCGATTCGCCTCAATCTCTCGCAGTGATAATGAACTCATTTTTTTCAAATGGTGGAAATCTCCCCCACAAGTTTTTAAAAACAGCATTGTTCCCGGAATAATCACAATCTATTTAACCAATCCTGAAACAAGCCCATAGTTTTCAACAAAAAAGAAGATGCAAAATGACCGGTATAATTCGTTGCGGCGGATCGTGAACGCGGTGTCGTTGTTGTCTGAAACCGGCAAACCGATTCGGAAGATGCCCCCAGTCGAGTTCCGACAGGGGGTTTAGTCATTGACACACCTCCCCGGTTTATGGCTAAAAGTTATACGTTTTTAGTGTGGACAACGAGCAAATCTACCGAAGTCCTTTTATATGACAATCAGGCTTGAGCGAAGTGGGATGCTTATTGTGGTTTCATCGCCCTCCGGGGGTGGGAAATCTACCATAATCCGTGCCCTTCTCAAGAAAGATAGCACGCTGGAATATTCGGTCTCGGTAACGAGCCGCGCCCCGCGTCCCGGCGAGATTGATGGCGAGTCTTACACATTTGTCTCCGATGAACAATTTAAGAAATGGATTGACGAGGGACGCTTTTATGAATGGGCGGTGGTTCACAATTATCTCTATGGGACACGCAAGGACGTCATCACCGAGAAACTCACCCGTGGCAAGGATGTCATAATGGACATAGATTTCCAGGGCGGGTTGAACGTAAAGAAGCAGTCGCCGGATGCTGTCCTGATATTTCTCCTGCCTCCCTCAATAGCGATTCTTGAAAGCCGTTTGCGTTCACGCCATTCCGATACCGAAGACGCTATCCGGGTCCGCCTGAAAAATGCCTCGGAGGAAATCAGATATGCCACACAGTATGATTTCGTTGTCATAAATGACGATTTAGACCGGACGATTGAGACGGTCAGGGCGATTATGTCCACCGAGCGGCTCAGGACGAAACGACTGAAGATTGTTATGGAAAATGAATAAAGCATTCTTTATCCGGGCGAAGTGAATAAACGATTACGATTGCGATTAAGATTACGAGCACAAGCACAAGCACGAGAAAACAACGGACAACGGACAAGTTTTTATAGGTAATAATCTATGCTCAAGGGAAAACATATACTGCTCGGCGTATCGAGCAGTGCCGCTTGTTACAAGGCGCTTGAGGTGGTCAGGCTTTTCAGGAAAGCGGGAGCAGAAGTCCGCGTCACAATGACAGAAAATGCTGTGAAGCTTGTTTCGCCTCTCCTCTTCGAGGCACTTTCGGGTAATTCTGCTTATGTGGATGTATTTTCACGCGTGCATCCCGGAGAAGTTGAACATATTGCCTGTGCAGATTGGGCGGATGCATTTATCATTGTGCCCGCCACAGCGAATATCATTGCAAAGCTTGCCGGCGGAATTGCAGATGATGCGCCTACCACGCTTTACATTGCCTTTCGGGGTGCTACATTTATCGCACCGGCGATGCATAGCGAGATGTGGCTTCATCCGGCGACGTCCCGAAATGTGGAGGCGCTTCAAAAGCGAGGCATTCGGTTCATTGGTCCTGAGGTGGGCGATTTGGCGTCGGGGGATAAAGGAATCGGGCGCCTCGTGCCACCGGAGCAAATCTTCGATACGGTGAAGGAATTCTTTGCATCCCGCCTCACGCTGGAAGGTAAACGCGTTCTCGTAACTGCCGGACCCACCCGCGAGGCGATTGACTCCGTGCGCTTCGTATCAAATCGTTCATCTGGAAAGATGGGTTATGCACTGGCAGAGGTGGCGGCGGAGCGCGGGGCGGATGTGGTTCTTGTGAGCGGACCATCTACGCTCCCTGCGCCGGCAGGCGTGAAGATTGAACGTGTAACGAGTGCGCAAGAAATGTATGACAAAGTCCTGACCATCGCCGATGGGACGGATATATTTATCTTCACCGCTGCCGTGAGTGATTATCGCCCGGAAACTGTCTCTGCTGGCAAAATCAAAAAGGGTGCTGGTGAGATAACGCTCAAGCTGGTTCCCACTCCTGACATCGCCAAAGAGATTGGCAACCGTGCACGCCCCGACCAGTTCCTGGTTGGCTTTGCCGCCGAAACGGAAAACCTCAAAGAATACGCAGTGCGGAAATTGAGGGAGAAAAATCTCAACCTCATCATTGCAAATGATGTCTCTAAAGAAGGTCTCGGCATTGAGTCTGATGAAAATGCCGTCTCAATCATCTCGCCGGATGGCGTGCTCGAGGATACAGGACGCATCCCAAAGAAGGTCCTCGCCGCACGTATCCTGAATACCGTGGAAAAAATGGTCAGACCCTCTCCAGACACAACACCCGTCAGCGAGGTCTGACCACTTGAACACACCGAAAGGGGGAATGAAGTATGGCAGTGAACTTCGGACAACTCCTGACCGATATGAAAGCCCTCAACGCATCCGACCTGCACCTCAAATCGGGATGCAAACCCATTTACCGAATCAACGGGCAGCTGGTTACGGCACAGCATCCGCCAATCACCAGAGAAGAAGTGGTTGCCATCGTAAACAAAATTATGCCGGAAAAAATGAAGGACGCCCTGAAGAGCGATGGTTCCTGCGACTTTGCCTTCAGTATAGACCCCGTTACGCGTTTCCGCACCAATACATTTTATCAGAAAGGCACACTCTCAATAGCGCTGCGCCGCCTCCAATACGAGCACCTCTCTTTTACAGAACTCGGCTTGCCCGATGTGATGACTCCTATCAGTAAATCCAAACGCGGGATGATTCTCATCACCGGACCGACCGGCACTGGCAAATCCACAACTATGGCTGCACTCGTGGATACTATCAACTCCACCCGGCGCGAACATATCGTCACAATCGAAGACCCTATCGAATTTGTATTCAGAGATAAAATGAGCCTGATTGAGCAACGCGAGGTCGGCATAGATGCACGTTCATTCGAGGAGGGGCTTCGGCACGCACTACGTCAGGACCCGAACGTCATACTCATTGGTGAGATGCGTGACCGTGAAACCATTACTATTGCCATCCGCGCTGCTATGACCGGACATCTCGTCATCAGCACACTCCACACCATAAATGCCGTTCATACGGTCACAAGGATGCTGAAATATTTCCCCCCGGAAGAACAAGATTCGGTGCGTAGCGAGATTGCGACTGCACTGCGTGCCGCTGTCTCACAGCGCCTTGTCCCCACCGCAGATGGTAAGGGGCGCATCCCTTGCGTTGAGGTGATGATTGTCAATAATATGATAAAAAAACTCATCCTTGAAAACCGCATCGAGGATATGGAGCAGGTGATTCGTAATGGCGTTGATCAGATGCAGTCCTTCGACCATTCCCTGGTGAAACTTTACAGGACTGGCAAGATTACAATGGAGACCGGCGAAGAGTGGGCAGACGACGTCCCTGCGTTTAAGCGGATGTGTGCCGGGACAGCAGCAGCAACCGACCGCTCCGGTATCCTTGCCGGCTTCTAACCCACATTACCATAAAAGCATAATTAGTCCCATCATCAGTTTGAAACGGGTAACATTCCAGTAGCTTACGTGTTTAGCCCCCCGGGTGAATC
>CAZGKP010000151.1:0-9903 GCA_964526215.1 uncultured Candidatus Sumerlaeota bacterium | reverse complement strand
ACAGGAGTTACTTGCCTTGAAAAAATCATAAGCGACCCACATAAATCCCTTGCTTGTGCTACCTGTGTTATAGACACCCCATCCGCTACCCCAGGAATTGGCAATGAGAAAAGCCCCATACTTCGTTGTGGCACCATCATAATATGATTTATTGTCATCATATCCGACGATGGTCATAGCATGACCGCCAACTTTTGAGCCACTGTTGGCGAAGAGCACGCCGTTATTTATACCTGTCGTGTCATTCGGGTAATTGTAGTACCAGTTTGCATAAACGTCTGTACGCGTGACGGCAATATTGCCATTGCTCAGGTGTTGCTTGATTGCTTCCATTTCGGCGTCCGAGCAACCGGAAAACCCATTGCCAATGACATTTGAGCTGGATGTTCTGCGTTTTAGTGCTTCAATCCATGCCACTTCAGAGGGCCACGATGTATAATCCGACGGATTATACGGCTTCAGGGTCCAGCTGCAGCAGCCAATTTCGTTTAATCGCCCGACAACTTCTGACGTATAAGCGCCGTTATCGTTTCCATCATTTGTAAGGGGATACATAAACGCCGGACTGCAGATGTGATTGTTGTCGCCTCCCGATACATTCAGGTTCTCATCTCGTGCCTGGGTATAAGTATTGTAATAATAACATCCCGCCCATGCCGTGCAGGAGCCCTGGCTGCCCTGGCTTCGAACGGGAGGGAAATACTGTGAAAGAGAATTATCTACTAAAGCAGGCAGTGTATCCAGACCGTGCAACAATGCCCTCTGGTGAGAGAGTTTATTCGGCTCAACACGTGTAACACGAGTAAAAACGCGGTCAATATACTTTTGGGTCTCAGGCGTGGGTCTGCGTGCGCCCATCCCTTTCTCTTTTTCGGTCGGGGGAGCCTTCGGAGGTAGCACCTTGAGTGTCATCATTTCTTTGACGCCGGCAACGCGCCTTAATTGAACCATTTTCTCGGCAGGAAAACGAATCAATAATTTCCCTTCCGGTGCAAGTGTCAGGATTCTTCCCCCTTGAGACTCTATCTCGCCCTTTATCTTTAACAGGTCCGCACCGGACGACGGCGTAATCCAGAGCAAAGGTTCCTCACCGGGCTGCAAGGGCATCCTGGGGTTTTGTGCCCATGAAAATCCAACCAGACCAAAAATGAGGATTGCAGAGCCCAGGGCTGAGAGAATCCGAATAGTTCTCATTTTTCTTTTCTCTCTCCTTATGGATTTACTATGCTAATTTATATAAGACCATTTTGTCTTATTTCCTATGCGATTGACCACTCTCTTCACCGGTCTACTCCCTCAATTTGAATATCTCAAATTTAAGCATTATGTTTTTTTGAATCTTCAACCTTTGAGTTTTGAACCCACACTTTTCAACACTATAGTGTTTGTTTTTCACGATTTTAAGCATTATGATTTCTGTGAGTTCCAAATTATGTGTTAAATTTTGAACTGCAAACTAAGTCAAGGTGAAAAATTGCAAAAAGATTCCCACATTGCCAATTTTCGGCAGACAATGCAAGGTGCGCGAAAGACAGGACGTAAAGATTGCGACGGAATTCTATTAAGCTCTATGAAGTATTTGGGTCATATTCTGCACCATCAAGCCAACTTTCAACTCTTTTATTCATCGGGTTTTTTATCTCTCGTTTTATGTAAATAGAAAACTAAACCTATCCAGAGTGCAAGCGCAATGATGGAAATTATGATGCCATAAATGAGCGATGCGGGACGGTAATACATCTTTATGGTGTGCTTGCCTTTAGGGACTTCGAGACAGCGGAATGCGTTGTTGGCAATGAGGAAAGCCAGCCGTGTGCCATCTTTGAGCATTGCGCGCCATCCGGGCATCCAGACATCGCCAAAGACTACAAATGAATCCTCCGGCATATCACACTCGAGTGTAACGGAGTTGGTATCATATCGGGTAACCTCGATTTTATAGGCATCGGCAAGGTGGGAACGCTTTCGGAAAAATACACCGTCTGTCAGGATAAAAGAGGTTTCGTGTGGGTTGAAATTTTCTGCGGACATCTTTTTAAGGAGTGTTTTTCTATCCGGCACACCCTTGATTTGTGCAGGGACATAAGCGTAGAGGGTCGGCGCACGCCAGCGATAAAGCATTTTATGCATCTGTGCGTTTTCCTCGATGGGGATGAGTTGGGCATCAACTTTTCCGCCTCGGGCGGAAAGGATATACTGGCAGGCGGTGAGGCGCGCAGCGGCGAGTGTGCCTGGTCCAGTGGCATTCCAGGCGTCTATGTAATTGCGGAGTTCTATCGGGTGATAACCGAGCGGGACACCTATGCGACTTAATATATGGCGATTGGAGAGTTCATTGCCGAGTTCGAGGAGGCGCACCGGTGGCGGCTTTTTTCGCAGCACGGTATCGGGCCAGGTATTGAGGATATACTCGTGATATGGCGCGGCGGACTCGGACTGGATGAATGCGCGGTCATTCAGACAGGGGTCAATGGCAAAAATGATAAGAATGGCTGCCTGAACAATGCCGTAGACGACGGGCGGTATCTGTCGGGCATCGAGAAGTGAACGCGCATAAAACAGGAACGCAAGTGCGCCGAGTATGACAGATGCGAAGAATATGCTCCGTCGCAGGCCGTTCACAATGAGATGTGCACGCTGGTAAAAGTATGCGACATCGCCGCCGGTCGCTTCGTAGTGCAAAAACTTCCTATACACCCGCCCATAATAATTATGTATCAATAGCGTTGCGAAGAGGAAAACAACCGAGAGGATGAGGAAGCCCTTCAGGAATTTTCTGTGTGTTACCCAATCATCCTTACGGGCTGCGCGTTTAAGTATAGCCTCCAGACCGAAAGCCGCTAACACCACCGCAGAAAGGCTCATCAGAAACATAACGGTTGCAGGCGAGCGAAAGCGATTCATCCCCGGAACAATGTTGAACATCAGGTGATAGCCCGGCGAGTAAACCCCGCACGCCACAATCGCGGCAAGCAGAAATAGTATACTGAGGAAGAATTTCACGGTGCGCCGCGATAACGCCCAGCCAATCAGGGCGAGTATCACAACCGCCATACCAACATAATCACTCACCAGACGTTCTCCCCATCTGCCACAGTAATGCCCGTATCCGCCCCGAATGCTATCTCCGGTGAATCGCGGCAGGATGAGTTCCAGTAATTCTGCCGGCGGATACGAGCCTTGTGTAGCGTCCTTGAAAGCCATCCCGCCGCCCCGCACCGAATAACCTGCGGTCTCATATCCCGGCAGAACTTGTGCGCCAGAAAGTGCAAGCGAGAAAAATATAACAATGGCAAAAAGGGGCAATATGCGCCTTGCGGGAACGGATAATGGGTGGCGCCTTCTATCCGCAAAACACCATAGGAGATAAAGTAGTGCAGTGCCTGCGCCGTAGTAATATATCTGTGGATGACTCGCCAGAAGGGGCATTGATAGTGCGCCGCCCGCATAAAGAAAATTCGCTCGCTTTTTTGTGAATAGCCCGCGATGCAAAAAAGCCAGCGCAAGCGGTATCCACACAATAGCCTGCACCTTCTGGAGATGCCCCGGATAACACAGTGTGGTGAAATGTCCGCAGACCTGAAAAGCCAGCCCACCGAATGTTGCGGGAAAGCGCTTCAGGCGGAGTGCGCGCAGAAAGCGATACATAAATGCCCCCGCCAGCACACTGTGCAAGACATATTGTATATTAAAGGCGAATGGGAACGGCAGGATTAAAAAGAGCCAGGATGGCGCATAAAAAGGGCAAAATGCAAATGAGCCGATAAAGGGAATGCCGCCGTAAATATAAGGCATCCAGGTTACAAGTGTCCCATCCCGCAGTGCCCTCCACCCGAAAAGGAGCATAATGTAATCGTGAAAAATTGTATCGTTTCCGTAGAGGACAAAGCCCGGTTTTAATACTGGATAATAAAGGAAAGCAGCCGCGGCAATGAATGCGGCGGCGGGAGAAAGTCGTCCGGGATTGAATTTATAACGGAGAGGCATAAAGATGCAGATATTTCATCCGGTTGAGAGTATACTTGCCTTGAGTAGTTTTTTTATCAGACGAAGATGCCTTAAGGTCTCGGGTGGGAGAAAGGCGGCGTCAATGTCTCCCGTCTGAAATTTTTGCTGAATCGTGCGGAAATCATCAACAAAGCTCTGAGTTTTTTCAATGGTGATATTGTCCTTTTCATCGAGATATGAAATCACATCAGACAGAAAGCTGTTCAGTGCAGTGTGGAGGCTGCTGGCGTTCAAGAGATAAAGGGTGAGGCGGCGAACTGAATCGAAAACGTCTGTGAGTGATTCGACCGAGGGTTGTGCAAATATCCATTGAGAGAGGTCTTCAGCGTCTTCGATTGTAAGTGGGGAGCAGAGGTTGACAAAATAGCCCCACAGTGGTAGTTTGCGCAGTTGGAGGACAATGTCAGCGAGCTGGTGCGTAGTTTCGACATTCAGAGTTGTGGCGAGGAGTGTATCATCGGGGATTGATGAAAGGTCTCTCTCAAGCGCCGGAGCAAAGTCGGCAGGGGAATCGGCATCGTATTGTGTAATGAGGGACGTAATCAGTCCCTCAGTTTCCCACGTCGTAGGTGAATTCGATTCTTCCTCAGGATTGATGGTTTTGCGGGGGAATTTCCCGGACACAAGCGCAAACAGACGGATACCTGTGCGGGCATTGCGTATTCGCCCGGAGATGTATTTCACGAATGAGAAGAGGCGTGTTTCTTTCCATCTTTCCCAGCGGCGAAAGGCGGAGTTGTCTTTTTCCAGTGGGAGTGTAAGGAGGTCAAGCTGGAGTTCCTCTTTGACGTGTTTGCGGCAATATTCGCAAAAGCAGGCGGCATTCTGTGGTGCGCTGAATTCATACGGGTAGGTGTGGATGTCTGTAACGATGCCGGAAACGGCATAAGCCTCTGCGATTTCAACAAGCAGGCTTGCGATGAAGCGCCGGACATCTTCATTGTTTACACAGAGGAACAGGTCATATTCAGAGCGACCGATGGGTGAGAACCTGCGACCCTTACTCATAGCGCCCCATTTCTTATACCGGTGTATAATGGGACCGGTTTTGTGCCGCCGTTTATGCCCGACACGAAGCAGGTCTGTGTATGCATAGACGGGTAGGTCATTAGTGCCCGCGGCATCAAAGATTTCCCACAGGAGCTGGGGCTGTTTGCGCAAGTCGGGACGAATGCCGGGGAGGTGATGTTCCCTGGCAACCCGGCTCTCAAAAAGCGCATATCCACCTTCAAAGAAAGGCAGAAGCAAGCAATTGAAACCCGCACGTGCAGCGAGTGAAATCTGTCCTTTAAGTGTATGGGCAGAGGGTTTTGGGGGGATATTGAGCAAAAAGGCACGCGTCTCGGGCAGCGAGAAATCTTCCAACCCCTGTGGACTTTCAGTCTTTGCATTCATAATGCAATACCCCACAAACGCAAACCGCTATGCTTAAAGCCTGTTAGCCTGTTTACCGGACCCGTTGAGGCGGAATGAAAGGACATAAAGCGTAATATTCCGGCTTTTTGGCAAGTTCATTAAATTCTGCTTTACATAAATCTCAACAGAGTTACATTTTAATATTCAATTATATAGACAATGAGGTTTTCCTGCACCTGCAAAACCAAAGATTAAGTTGCTCAAAAAAAGCCCGGTTGCAAGAGAAAATCGCAAACTTTCATTGATGGCGCCCGAGTGAAGGTAACCTGCGATGACTGATGTGGTGAGATTTTTCGGGCACGGGAATGGACAAGGGAATGGGAACGGATATAAATTGATGACGCTTGGCTGGAAGTCGAAGAAGCGCCAGTGGTGGTTTCGCTGTGGCGAATTGCAAGGCATCAGCAATGACTGATGACTCTCTCTACATCTCGTTTGTGTGGCATATGCATCAGCCCTTTTACAAGCAGCTGGATACGGGTGAGCACACTATGCCCTGGGTGAGACTCCACGCCACCAAGGATTACGCCGATATGCCACTTGTTGTCGAGGAATGCACCGGTATGAGAGCCACGTTTAACCTCGTTCCCTCGCTAATAGAACAGATAGAGGAATTTGCAAAAGGCACGGCGAATGAGCGGACTCTCGCCCTCTCCCGAAAAGCCGCAAAAGACCTCACCGGCGAAGAGCGACGTTTTGTTATCGAGCATTTCTTTAGATGTAATTATGAGCGTATGATTGCACCGTTCCCGCGTTACGATGAGCTTTATTCGCGCCGGGGCTGGGCACGAACACCCCGGGAACTCGACCGCGCTGTAGGCTATTTCTCAACCGGAGATATAAGGGACTTGCAGGTCTGGTTCAACCTCGTGTGGATAGACCCGCTTTTGCGCCAGCGGCATAATTTCCCGAAAAGCCTCGTCTCGAAAGGCACCGGCTTTTCCGAAGAGGAGAAGATACGCCTCCTGGACATTCGCAAAGACATAATCGGACAGATTGTTCCGACCTATCGTCGCCTCCAGGAAGCGGGCATAATTGAGGTCAGCGTCAGCCCCTTTTATCACCCGATTCTGCCCCTCATCTTTGACACCGATTTTGCACGCAGGTGTATGCCTGAATGCAACCTCCCACGAACCCGCTTTCATTACCCCGAGGATGCCGCGTCGCAGATTAAGACCGCCCGCGATTACTACCGCAGCCGATTCGGAATTCCCCCACGCGGTATGTGGCCCAGTGAAGGCTCGGTATGCCCGGAGATAATTCCGCTGTTCGCCGAAGCCGGAATTTCCTGGATTGCAACCGATGAAGAGATACTCGCACTCTCACTGGGAGATACGCCCTTTGAGAGAGATGCGAAAGGTTTCCTTTCGACAAAGGATGCACATATCATCTATCAGCCATATCGTGCATCACACAAGGGTACAGAGGTAGCCGTATTTTTCCGCGACCATTTTTTATCAGACCTAATTGGTTTTCAGTATGCCGAATGGGACGCAGAGGAGGCTGCGGATGACTTTGTGGAACGCCTTAAAAAAATCCGTAGCGACCTTAAGGACGAAATTCAACCCCATATTGTGTCGGTCATACTTGATGGTGAGAATTGCTGGGAGTTTTATCCCGAAGACGGACTGGATTTCTTGCACAAACTTTACAAAAAGATTGTTACCGAGCCACATATAAAGCCAATCACGCCATCGGAATTTCTCAAATCACATCCGCCCAAAAAGACCCTGTCGGAGATATACACCGGCTCGTGGATAAATCACAATTTTTATATCTGGATAGGGCATAGGGATGACGTGAATTCGTGGGAGGCGTTAGCCAAGACACATATAGATGTCTCCCGGCGCATTGCCGATGGCGGTGCAAATCTCAACCGTGAGGCTATTAGTATGGCGAAGAAATCCCTCGCCATTGCCGAGGGGAGCGACTGGAACTGGTGGTATGGCGACGACCATTCATCCGAGGCTGATGAACAATTCGACGCCCTCTATCGAAGCCATTTGATGCAAGCGTATAGAGCGGTGAGGCTCGAAGTCCCCCCCCACCTCTCCCTGCCGATTTTAAGCCCGACCGAAACCGTCGAAATCCACAAACCCCACGCATTCCTGAAGCCAACTATTGATGGGCGCAACACGAGCTACTTTGAGTGGCTATCCGCAGGCTACTATCAACCAACCTCCGGTAGTATGCACCGCACAAAGCATTTAATTCGCCGTATCTATTACGGCTTTGACCTTGAGAATCTCTATATCCGTCTCGATCCCGCCCCCGACCTCTCACCGCCGGAGAATACAATGCCTGTTACATTTGTCATTGCGATACTCGAGCCGGGTCCCTGGAGCATCAAGGTGAAGATAGACACCTATCACCATCAGCCACCGCAAGCACAGTGCTATACCCAGGCAGAGCACGGCGCTTGGACTTACGTCCGCACACTTGATACTGTTGCATTCGACCGTATACTTGAACTTGCAGTTCCCCTTTCAACACTCGGCTTGAAAGCCGGTATGATACTTCACCTACACGCAATAATCCAGAGGGAGGGACGCGAGATTGAGCGGTGTCCGGCAGGAATCCCCCTTCGCATTGAGGTTCCAGATAGTGATTTTGAAAAATCCCACTGGCTTGTGTGAGGAAAAAAATCGGGCACAGGCAGGGACAAGGGCAAGGGAATGATTAATGACTTCTGACTGAAAGTCGGAGAAGCGCCAGTGGCGGTTTCGCCGTGGTGAATTGCGAAGCAATCAGGAATGACTGATGAGTAACAACACACATATCTCCATCTTCATAAAAACCCTGAGGAAGGAGTTTTCGGCGGAAGAGCTGGCGCTTATTGAGAAGGCATATCACTTCGCAGAGGAAGCCCACGGGGGGCAGAAACGGGCATCCGGTGCCCCTTACTTCTCCCATTGTCGTGCAGTTGCCCAACTCCTGACAAACCTCCGTATGGATTGCTCATCCATCTGTGCCGGACTCCTCCACGATGTGCTCGAAGACACTGCCATCACCTACAACCTTTTGCAGGGAGAGTTCCCCGCACCAATACCCGGGCTTGTGCAGGGTGTAACGAAAATCTCCTCCATAAGCTTCCACACCAATCGTGAACAGCAAGCCGAAAACCTGCGCCGGATGATACTGGCAATGGCAAAGGACATACGCGTTATTATTATTAAACTATGCGACCGTCTCCATAATATGCGAACACTTCAATTCCTCCCCCCAAAGAAACAAATCACCATCGCCCGGGATACACTCGATATTTATGCCCCGTTGACAAATCGCATCGGTATGACGCGTCTCCGCTCCGAGCTCGAAGACCTCTCGATGAAATATATCTATCCCGAGCAATACGGAGAACTACTGGAAAAGACACGCCGTCGTGCCCCTATGCGAACTGCCCTAATTGAACGCACGAAAGCCGTTCTTGCGAGGGAACTTAAAAAACGCCGCATCCCCGCCGAGATAAAGGGTCGCTCCAAGCACATATACGGTATATTTCAGAAAATGCGCAGACAAAATCTCACCTTCGAGGAAATCCACGACCTCACCGGCGTGCGCATCATCACCGATACTGTTGAGCGATGTTACGACATCCTTGGACTCGTCCATTCACTCTGGCGTCCCATACCAGGACGGCTCAGAGACCATATCGCACTCCCGAAAGAAAACCAATATCAGTCGCTCCACACCACCGTTATCGGTCTGAATGGCGAGGTCACCGAGATACAAATCCGGACAAGAAAGATGCACCGCATCGCCGAAGAGGGCATCGCCGCACACTGGAAATATAAAGAAGGGAAACTCGGTCCGAGCGATATAGATGCGAGGCTCCAATGGCTGCGTCAGCTCATCGAGTGGCTGAAGGACATCCGCAATCCGGATGATTTTATGGACGCCCTTAAAAAGGATGTTTTTTCCGATATTGTTTTCTGCTTTACTCCACGCGGCGATATTGTGGAACTACCCAAAGGCTCTACGCCTCTCGACTTTGCTTATCACATCCATACCGAGGTTGGAAATACAGCCGTAGGTGCCCGTGTGAATAAAAAATATGTCTCGCTGAAGATACCCTTAAATAACGGAGACGTAGTTGAGATTATCACGAGCAAGCAGGCACATCCCTCGCGCGATTGGCTCAATTTAGTCAAAACCAGCCGCGCCCGCAATAAAATCAAGCACTACCTTAAGACAAAGGAGTTCGGGCAAAATGCCCGCGTGGGACGCGATCTTTTGCAAAGAGCCTTAAAATCGCGCGGATTTCCTTTGCGTTTTCTGGAAGGGCAGACAGAGTCGCTGATTACGGAGTTGCAAGACGCCCTGGAAGCGCGTAATCTTTCCTACAAAAGAGAAAAAGTGGAGAAACTTCTCAATGGTTTCATCAAGAGCTGCCGCGTTAATTCACTCGATGAGCTCTTTTTTGAAATTGGCTTTGGTAGTCTTTTAGCCCAGGATGTAGCGATGCGCTTTATCCGGCGT
>CAZGKP010000150.1:0-9923 GCA_964526215.1 uncultured Candidatus Sumerlaeota bacterium | reverse complement strand
GTCGGGTTTTGTGGCAAGGTTAAGCATAATTTTATCGCCGAGGGGTAGATTTTCCTGGAGCCACTTTCCCGCCTCACCGCGACCGGTCAAGACACATCCGTCCTTCGGGATTTCAATGCCCGGTTTGTCCGTGCGCAATTCCAGCACGCACAAATCTTTATCCATCACCGCCTCGGTTACGGGTGAGACAGAGTTTCCTTTAGATTTATGCCCGTATTTGTCTGTATAGAGGCAGAGCCAATCGGGATAGCAGTCGGAGTTCATCATAACGATTTCGTGTGATGTGCCATTTTGCGCTTTAACCGTAGCATACCAGTTCCAGCGGTCGGTCCACATCCCGATTTTGAGGACGTTGCCATCCTTTATGCCGAGCGTGGAGCGGTATTTGGGAGAGATATACATCTCGTAATCAATGATGGTCATATTGAGAGGGATACCGTGGAAAGTCCAATAATCGCCATTGACGGCAGCCCGCGCATCATAGCGTCTTGCCATTGATGAAACTGTTTCGTTTCCCCAGCAGGTATCTTTTGCGATGGCGACGCGGAGACTGACTGCCGGATTTTTCAAATCTACAATAAGGGCATTTATATTGAGTGGCGCATCCGTATGACGATGCAGGTGGTAAATACCCGGATGTAGCCGGACAAAATCCGGCGGGATTATGGGCGGTGGCAATTTCGGCGCAGTGGCACATCCCAATACCGCCATAAAAAGTAAAACAAAACTTTTACGCATTTTAATAACTCCTGTCTCCCTCGTGGTTTTATATTTTATCGAAGGATTAAGGTTTTTTCAAAATGCCGCATTTTTTTATTGACGCTGGATATTAAGAGTTCGTAATATTCATTCCTTGAAAAGTCAATAAGTGTTCTTGCGATACGTTCCCGCAGACCGCTGTTGTTCTATTTGTTGCAGAGGAGGTAGCTATTGTGGTAGTGCGCAAGTTCTCGATCAAGCAGGTTGCCCGGAAGACGGGGCTCGAAGAGAGCGAAATCCGGTTTTATGAAACCGCATTCAAGGAATTCCTCACCTTTACCCGCCTCGACCCTCATAATCGTTACTTCAACGAAGACCAGTTAGACATCCTCATCCGCATAAAGGAGCTCATTCACAAACGAGGTTTTTCACCTGCGGAGGTGAAGCGTGAGCTGAAGAGTACGTTGAGGCGAAGCGGGCGTGCGGCTGGGAAAGGAAATGCTGGTCCCTACGCCGTCAAGCCGCCGGGCTATGCCCGTGTAATTGCCGTAACGAGCGGCAAGGGCGGGGTGGGGAAAACTACGCTCGTTGTCAATCTCGCAATCGCACTCGCACTCCACGAGAAAAAGGTGGCAATTTTTGATGCCGACCTGGGGCTGGCTGATGTCCATATACTGATGAGCATAAAGCCTCGCTTCAATCTATCCCATCTAATTCAGGACGGTTTTTCGTTAGAGGATGTAATTACGGCTGGTCCGCTGGGCATCCAGATTCTATCAGGCGGACAGGGTGTGCGCCAGCTGGCAAACCTCCGGGAAGAGCAACGCCGCATCCTCCTGAGGCAATTGGATAAGCTCGAACGGAATGTTGAATTCTTGCTCGTTGATACAGGTGCGGGCATATCCGAAAACGTCCTTAGATTCGCATCCTTCGCCGATGAAATTATTGTGGTCACAACGTCCAATGTGGCGGCTGCCGCAGACGCCTATTCCATCATCAAAATCCTGCTGGAGATGGAACCCAATTCCAAGATTGGACTCGTCACCAATGAAGTGGGAAATATGTATCACAGCAAAAATGTCTTCTATCGCATCAATATGGCGGTAGAAAAATACCTGAATTATTCACTGGGAGACCTGGGCTATATTGTTACGGATGATTTCGTCCAGGCGGCAAACCAGCTCCGGAAGCCACTCCTTTTATCCTATCCGACATCGTCTGCGGCTCAATGCATCAAAGCCATAACTGACACTATACTCAGTGATAAGGTCTTTGTGAATAAGCGAAAGGAATCATCGTTTAAGGATCTGATGGGTGCGCTCAGACGCACAATGGTAGGAGCGGCGGTCTGAAAAAGTAAAAAGTTAAAAGTTAAAAAATGCAAAATGCAAATTTCCAATTTCCAACTTGCAATTTCCACTATGTGAAATAAATCTCCCCGTTTTTGAAAGGGTAATGGACTATGAGTAGCGCAACAGATGTAAATGTGGTGGAGCTGGTTGACAGCGTATATCCCGGTCCTACGAGTCCCGAATTCCCCACAGATTCGGGCGACCCGATAAAACACTTTCACCTTAATGAGAACCCATTCCTTGATAATGTCAATCCCGATTATTTTTTCCGCACCCAGGCGCACGAAGAGGCGTATCTCAAGATGAAAAAATGCATCGAGGATGATGTCTCTATGGGACTTATCACAGCCAGGAGCGGGACGGGGAAAACCCTCCTTACCCAGATATTGCTTCAGGAACTCGATGAGGGGCGTTATTGCCCTGCTTTGATTCTTGCCTATCCGCGCCTCTCACGCACCGCCCTTTTGAAAGAACTTGCAAATGAGCTGGAGATTGACAGGCTCCCCTCGCGTATAACACTCCACGACCTCATCAGCGCAGTTCAGGACAAAATCCACCAGATTCATAGAGAGGGAAAGAAGCCGGTCTTCATCATTGATGAGGTGCACTTCCTCGGCGGTGATACCCTGCATCTCTTGCGAACCCTGAGCAATATTGAGACGGCTCAGAGGAAGCTTGTAACAATACTTTTGTTTGGTGAAGAGTCATTTATTGAAAAGCTAAAAAAGCCTAAATACCAGGCGATTCTATCGCGGGCATTCATCCGGGCGCACCTCAGGCCCCTCACACCTGATGAGGTGGAGCAATATGTAAAGTTTCGTTGCCTGATGGCAGGGGGAAAGATAGAGATATTTGAGGGCGCGGTGTATCAACGCATTCACGAGGTAACAGAGGGCATCCCCCGCGACATAAACCGCCTGTGCCTCAATGCCTTGCTTATTGCCGCCGCCGCACATCTCCCCCGCATAACACCAGCGGTGCTCGAAGAATGCCTGTGCAACGCTTATTAAAGGTAAAAGGTGAAAGTGAAAAGGTAAAAAGTGATAATGGTTGAGCCCATTTACTCATTGCCCCGTTTGGCTATTGCAGTCCCGTGTTACTACACGCTGTTACTACACGCTGTTACTACAATCTTTGCCTTTTTACCCTGTCTGCGCTGATGCAAAATGAAAAAGAAACCCTTATCAAAAACACGCCTGCGACTGGGGAAAATGCCACAAGTCTCAGGCTCTGAATATCACCCCGCCAGAATCGAGGAACTCTTTCCCGAAATCCCTGACGGTGTGGATGATATTCTCTTTGATGTATCCGCTGAACCGTTATTTCCCAACCGCTCCTCTTCTTCGGAGAACTCCCTTGAGCCACATCGAAAAAAAATTCGTTGATATTGCCTCCTCGTATTGTATGAGTTCATAAAACCTGATGTCGAACCGCAAGTGCAGATAAAAAAGCAAAAAAGTAAAAATCGTGAAATATTTTTTACCTTTTGCCTTTTTATCCGCCGCGGCGGATTTATTCTCTGAACGGTGGTAGGGGTGAAGGACGCGCATAATCATCTCTTGAGTGTCTGTGAGTTGAAGACCTATTTCTTCACCGACAGGGGCATCTCGCGTGCGGTAGACGGGGTTTCGTTTTCAATCTCTCGGGGACACACCCTGGGGTTGGTGGGGGAATCGGGTTGCGGGAAAACCGTGACTGCACTTTCCATCCTGCGCCTCGTCCCGCATCCACCGGGGCGCATAGTTTCCGGCTCGATATTATTCAAAGGACATAATCTGGTTGGGCTTTGTGAAAAGGAGATGGAGAAAATCAGGGGCGAGCAGATTTCTATGATTTTTCAGGAACCGATGACGTCCCTCAATCCTGTATTTACAATCGGCAACCAGGTGGCTGAGGTTTTTCAAATACATCGCGGATTATCGAGGCGCGCTGCCTGGCGGAACGCTGTGGAGATGCTTGAACGTGTAAAGATTCCCGAACCCGCCAAACGTGCACGCGAGTATCCGCATCAAATGAGCGGCGGGATGCGCCAGCGTGTTATGATTGCCATCGCACTCGCTTGCGAGCCTGACCTCCTTATTGCAGACGAACCTACCACCGCTCTCGACGTCACCGTCCAGGCGCAGATTCTTAACCTTATGGAGGAACTCAAAAAACAATACGATTCCGCAATACTCCTCATTACGCATAACCTGGGTGTGATTGCCGAAATAGCCGATGAAGTGGCAGTTATGTATGCGGGGATGATTGTCGAATATGCACCGGTCGAGATTCTGTTCGGGCACCCGTTCCATCCATACACCCGCGGGCTCCTCCTCTCAATTCCGGAACTGGAGGAAATCCGTCGGGGAAAGAGGCTTGTACCCATAGAAGGGAATGTGCCAGAACCGACTCATCACCCGCCAGGATGCCGTTTTCATCCCCGTTGCCCGAAGGCGACCAGCGAATGCCGCGCCGCAGTCCCCCAACTCGTCCCGGCAGATTCTGGAGCAAAACACCTCTGCCGATGCATACACCCATATACGTGAGAAAGGTAAAAGGTAAAAAGTAAAAGAAGGGAGAATATTTGTCTTAATCGGAACTTATTTTTTACCTTTTACCTTTTACCTTTTTACTTCTCTTAGAGATGGAGGATTCCTAAAATGGAGACAAATGCCCGAACCGAATTTGTGCCTGTTCGCATCAACCGGGATTTGTGTAAAGGGTGCGGACTATGCGTTGAGGTCTGCCCGTGCAATCTGATTTCTATATTGGAGACTGAAATAAATAGAAAGGGGTATCATCCTGCGGTCTTTAGCGACCCTGAAGGGGAATGCATCTATTGCACGCAGTGCGCACTTATGTGCCCGGAGATTGCCATCGAGATAGTTAAGTTGGTGGAAGAGCGATTTCCAATCAATGAATGAAAGGGAAAGCGGGGAGGTTCAGTGAGTGCACGTCAGTTTAGGCCGCATTGCGAACAAAAGTGATGTGCACCCGGTTCAGTTGGGCAATTTATGTTGGGCAGTGGTGGCAAAGGGCTCGCTGCCATTGTAAGAACAGGTTGGGTCGGTATTGACGGGATTGGCGGTATATACCCCGCCGGCGGGGCATTTTGGCTCTTTTTTCAGGTATCCGGTACCATCTGTCTCCCACAGGTCTTCCATCTCAACATTGTCGCCACCTCTGAGGTTGTGCTCAAAGGTATACATTTCCTTTGCGTGTTCAATCTTTGTAAGATTCTCCTGGCACGCAATACCACGAGTCTGCTCACGCTGACGTAGCCATCCGGGAAGGACAATCATTAAAAGAACCCCGATTATGCCGACAACGGTCATTATCTCAATCAGCGTAAGCCCGCTCAATGTTTTCCATTTTAACCTCATTGGGAGCCTCATAATATGGTCGGTGAGTCGGTTTATGCCCGTTTAGGTATTATGTTGGTTAAAGTTATGTGTAACAGTTTAGGTGTAAGAAAAAAGGGGCGACGTCCCTCATCGCCCCTGAAATCTCTATGTTCGCTGGCAATTAGTCAGGCATTTCATGAGCTACGAACGGATAGTTGGTTGTGCCGATGGAGCAGGTCGGGTCAGTGCCGACATTATTAACCGTGTAAGTGCCGCCAGATGGGCAACTGGGTTTTTTCTTTATATAGCCATTGGCGCCACAGATGTTTCCATCATCGAGGAAGACGTCGGTCGCGCCGCAAGACGTGTCGTTTGATTTCTTGTTCTCGAGTGCCCATTGCTCCTTTGCCCCGTCAATTTTGGTCAGGTTTTCCTGACAGGCACGTCCGCGAGAATTCTCACGTGCTCTCAGGAAACCAGGCACGGCAATCGCAATCAGGATGCCGATAATTGCCACAACGATCATGATTTCCACCAGGGTGAAACCGCGCATTTTATTCATTCGATTCACCTCCTATCTCTGTGATTTCTATGTAAGTTTAGGCAAGTTAAGTGCCAGTTTCTGCCTGAACCCCTCTTGAAGCACTTTTTATGCGATATTCTCCTCTATGAGACTGTCTTTCAACAACTTACGCCGGATATGCAGCACATAAAAAACAATAGACTTTCCGTAAACAACACCTTAAATGCCTCAGCATTTTCCGCTTTTGAGTAATTGTTTTCCCGTTTTTTGTTACTTTACTTACTCATAGGTTATTGAGGTTGGGCATTGGGTGTTGGGTGTTAGGGGTTGGGTTGCTGGGACTCTGGTGCGGAGTTATGTATCATTCACCATTCACAGTTCATAATTCACTATTCATAAGGTGTTGAGGTGCTGGGGGTTGGCATAGTGGGTGGGGTGAGTCATTTATGTTTTTCAGAGAGGCAGTGTTATGGGGTGCTTTTCTTTAATCGCCATATATGCTGCGAGGGCGACTTCCAATGCGCGTAATCCGTCTTCGCCGGATATACTTGGCGGGCGGTCTTTGATTATGCAATCGGCGAAGTCTTCGATCATTCTAAGGTCGAAATTATCGCCTCCCGATAGTGCAGAATACTTCAGGTTTTTATTTTGGTATATGTGTAGTGCTGTAGGGAAGCAGTCGGTGGAGAGATTTGCCTTTGTGCCTTTGAATTCAAGTGTAACATCGCCCCATATTTTATATGCTGGAGGGCGAGACCAGCTGCAATCGAGAGAGGCAAAACTCCCGCCCGAGAGTTTCATCATTAAAAGCCCACAATCCTCGATCTTAAGTTGGTGGAGTCGTGTTGCACTCTCGGCATAAACCTCGAGCACTTCTTCACCTAAAAGGTAACGCAACAGGTCAACGACGTGGACGGTATGGTCCATAATGGCGCCGCCGCCCGAGAGCCGTTTTTCTACGAACCATCCCCCCGGCATACTGCCGTGATTGGTGGTTTTTATTGCGAGGATACGCCCGAGTCTTTTTTCGGCGAGGATTTGTTTTGCGCGCCTTATGGCGGGAGAGTAACGCACGGGGAATGCGACCTGGAGTTTCACACCTCCATCTCTGCTGGCGGCAATCATCTCTTGCGCATCGGCGATCTTGGTCGCGATGGGTTTTTCGCAAAGGATATGCTTACGGGCGCGAGCGGCTGCGATGACCTGCTGGTGGTGTCGGGCATTTGCAGAGGTCACGATAACGGCATCACAGTACGCCTCTTTCAGTAAATCGCGCCAGGAATGGTAACCACTTGCATCGGGGTACTGTTTTTTTATTTTTGCGAAGCGCTTCGCATCATCTTCGGCAAATGCCGTAAATTTAGTCTTCGGGCATTGTCGAAGACAAGTTGCATAGCCATAAGCATGCATATGCTCAAAGCTGATAATTGCGACATTTACCATTTTATATATCCTCGCTTTCTATCGTGCTCCTGCTCGCAAGCGATTATGAATTTTTATTATGTCCAATGTTATAGAGTCGTAATTTTGGAAGAAGCGCAAGCTATATGCAATTATGCCGGGAGCAGAACGCGTGCAAATTCCTCCAGTGATGTCTCTTGCGAGGCGACTTTCTGTGCGGCGTGGTGTGAAAGCGGTAGCATCCCCGCATCTCGTGCCTTCTTCCTGATGAGGCGCGTGGGTGCCTTCTGTAAAATGAGCTCGCCCAAACCACCGTTTATGTAAAGGACCTCAAAAATCCCTATTCGCCCGCCGTAACCTGTCTTCAGACAAGCATCACAGCCAACGGGTGAATAAATTGCCTGTACATCGGCGCCATATTTTGCAAGGATTTCTATCTCCGCCGGTGATGGCAGGCGCTCCTTCTTGCACTCGGAACACAGACGCCGCAATAGCCTCTGTCCCACTACTGCCGATACTGCTGACGTTATCAAAAACGGCTCCAGCCCCATATTTATAAGGCGGGTGAAGACCCCCGCTGCATCCGGGCTGTGAATGGTGCTTATCATAAGGTGTCCGACAAGCCCGGCGCGGATAGCCATCTGTGCCGTCTCTTCGTCGCGTATTTCGCCCACGACCAGAACGTCGGTATCCTGACGCAGAAGCATACGCAGCCCGGAGGCAAATGTGAGTCCGCCCGCAGGGTCAATCTGCGTCTGTGAGATGCCTTCAATTTCCGCCTCGATAGGGTCTTCTAATGTGGCGATGGAAAGCCCGTCCCGGCTCTGGCGAACAAGTCGCTTCAGGATTGAATAAATTGTGGTAGTTTTGCCGCTGCTTATTGGTCCGGTGAGGAGGAGTGTGCCTTGCCCGGCATCGAGGAATTTCTGAAGGCGCTTCAGGTCATCCGCCTCCAGACCCAGATTTTCCAGCTCAAAGGAAAGTTTTGTGGGGTCGGGGAAGCGGAGCGCTACCTTTTCGCCGGATAATGTTGGCAGGAATGAAGCGCGGATGAAGAATGCTCCTGAATCGGCGTTGAACTCAATACGTCCGTCTTGAGGCGAGCGCCTCTGGAATGTCTTTACCTTTGCAAGAACCTTCAGGCGCGCAACCACATTGAGCATCAAATCCGCAGGCACAAGCCCAACCGGGTAAAGGATGCCATCGAGTCGGAGTCTCACCACCGCGCCTTTGCGGCGGCATTCTATATGGAGGTCGGTTCCACCGAGAGCGGTGGCGCGCCTCAAGAGTGCACCTACAAGGTCTGGGATGCCATCTTCACCAGCTTTCGCCTTTTCATTTATATCATTTTGAAATTTTTCAAACATGATTTGAAATTTTTCAAACATAGTAATTTATGCTGTCATCTGCCCGGTTTATTTGCAACAGTTTCTTTCACCACCCCACGTCACATCTATATTCGGAAAAGAATTGACTTGATAAAAAGTAAAGTTTATGGGAAATTCGCTTTCCGCTTGAGAAGACAAATTGCTAATAGGGGGTAAGTATTTATGATGAGAAAGGAAATGATAAAATGGCACACTGCGATTATGGTGTGTGGTTTGTGTGTGTTGCTTTCAGGTATTGGAAGTGCGCAGAATGCCTACTTCGCCGTAGAAGGTAAGATAATGGGGTTGGGAGGCAAAGCTCCTGCGATTAAGACCATCGCCTGTGCAAAAAAAGTGGGTGAGTGTTTCGGCAACACGAGCCGCGGGAATATCGTTGTTGGGCTTGGAAAAAAAGTCATCGAGGCGGGCTATGACATCAAGAAAGGCTACACGCTGGCGATTGTCTCGCCGAAAGGGACTATCCTGAATGTGATTGCGGAAGATGTATTACGTGCATATCCTGCACCGAGGGGTGACGCAATAGCCTTCATCAACATCCACCACTCTCCCTATCTTTACGGCGGTGGGAAAGTTTCAGCGCTATCAATCAAACAAAAGGTATCGCAATTCGCCTGGTTGCCTGATGCAGTGGGTTTCCTCTACACGGGGCATCTCTCTGACTGGTCGCCAATTAAGATAAATAACCCGAAAAATACGGAAGAATTTTTACGCTTAGCTGATTCCAATATTTATCTTTACAAGCTGGCAGATGACAGCATCAAGCAACTCACCAAGCATCCGCGTGAGGACTGGAATCCCGTCGCCTCGCCGGACTGCAAAACGGTTCTCTTCCAATCCAGCCGCATAAATTACTCCTGCTTCTGGAAAATCGGCATAGATGGAACTGGTCTGGCGCAGGTTACTTTCCCCAAACCCAAACTCGGCTATGAGGGAAATGTCCCCATAGCTTACACCGACCAGCTTCTATGGAATGCCCAGACAAATACTCTCATCTACGGGACAAGCACACCCAAAAATATTCCGGAGATACGGGAGATGCGCCCGGACGGTTCCGGCGCAAAAAAACTCGCAATCGGGCGTAAGCCGATACTCATAAATGGCGGCGCCGCTGTTGCCTTCATAACCGACAAAGGCTCGATTCAATCCCTTAAACTTAAGTGAGAAAGGGGGGAATTAGCAAATGAGGGAAGCGATAAGTATTATTGCTGTAATTACTATGGTGTTGATTTTGACT
>CAZGKP010000149.1:0-9946 GCA_964526215.1 uncultured Candidatus Sumerlaeota bacterium | reverse complement strand
CGGATATAGCATATCAGCAAATTGATAAAGTAACCGCATAACAAATCGTTACAGCGGACGGCTAATCGACGCTGCTGAGCTCGAACGTTAGGCACTCAGGAAAATTTGAAAAAGGAGGGAGAGATGAAGGCACGGGAAGCAGGGTTAGTTCTTGTATGCGTCTATCTGATTGTCAGCCAGTGTGGCTGTTCATTGCCGAGGATGTCGGGGGCGAACCAGGATGGTGAGAAGTTGGTTCGTCAGTTATGGGTGAACATGAAGAAGTCAGATATGGTGACAATCGAAAAGATGACTGCCAGAGGTTTTCAGTCAGTGCATCAGTATGGCGCCAATAACCGTGAGCAGGAAATAGAGCTTATTAAGGGTCTCAAACTTGGCGAGTATACTCTGAGTGGCTTTCAGATAACTCAGAACGGGCCAGTCATTGTTGCTACGTATCTTGTCTCTGTGAAGGAGACAATCAAGGGCAAGCGGCTGTCAAAGAGGCCTGCACCGAGGCTTAGCGTGTTCTTGAAAACTGACACCGGTTGGCAATGGATCGCTCACGCCAATCTGAAGCCCTTAGAATAGTTCTATTAACTGCCTAACAACTCGCTGCAGCCGACCATTGACACGCAGTGTCAAGGGCGGCTGAGCTCGGGCGTTAATCTGGCCGGTGGCGGGGATTAGGTCAAACCATATTCTTTTGACCCGTATGCTTGCATCCACATAGTCCGCAATGCTCATTGAATCTTACTCGCCAGCGCATCTGCGCGCCCCTTTCAGATAATACTCTCAGCCTTCAATCTTTAACCGCTGATATTACTGAACTTTCATACCGAGTTCTTTCATTTCTTCGCCCCAACTGACAAACTCGGGGAGAGAAATATAATTTTATCCCGCAGCCGGACTCCCAGCCTCAATAAAGAACCCAGCCGTCAACAATAGGGATAGGCGTTGGGGTTGGAGTGGGTGTCGGGGTGGGAGTGGATGTTGGGCTGGGTGTTGGTGTGAAAGTTGGTGTCGGTGTTGGTGTCGGTGTAAAAGTTGCCACTAACCTGAATTTGACGGCATCGGCAATGATGGCTTTACTCGCAGGTGTGCTGCCGCTTCCATCAAGCATGATTGTGTTATTGCCTGTATTAAAGGGATACGTTCCGAGTTTCACCCAGACGAGACTGTTTTTTGTATGATTAAGGGATGCGTGCTGTGTGCCACTTGCCGTTGCTATGTTATATGGAACCGAAGTAGCGCGATTGGAGCCGGCACGGTAAATTACATAGAGGTCGTAGTTTCCACTTGCGGGCAGGTTGCCTTTCCAGGTTGCCGTATTCGGCTGCAACGAGTTTGCCCAGCGGTAAGTCAAATTATTATACCCGCCCGAAGAGCTTGTGCTCCAGGAGCCGCTTTCGGTGTATGCGGGGGCGCCATCGTCATTGTCCACTATGATTTCAGTGGAGGGTGTAGGAGAAGGCGTTGGGGTTGGTGTCGGTGGGGGAGTTGGTGTGGGTTCTGGATTTGTAGGGGCGAAGCATACGGCATCTGCACAAATGTAGCTCCCGTTACAGTTGTTGCTCAATTCCACATTTGAATTTCCATCGAGGTCGAAGTTGCCAATTTTTACCCAGGAACGCCCATTCGCCTGTTGATTCACTGGGATAATTGTGGCACCGGCGATGTGGTTTACTTTATAAGGGGCATTGGTAGGGCGCGAGCTGTTTGAACAATACCAGACATAAATGTCGTAGTTCTGCGCTGTGAGGGGTGGTGCCCATCGCACTATCGCGCTACCACTTCCCGAACTTGCCCAGACATAATCGAGTCCATACCAGAGTGTCGTATTGATACTGGAACCCCAAGAGCCGCTGACAACCGAGAATTCGGGGTCGCGATTATCCACGATTACGCTTTGCGGAGGGACGCCGAGGTTCGGGGCAATCACGCCATCGCGGATACTGTTATACATTGAGGTGCTTGCGTGTTGTGCGCTCCAGAAGCTTGTGCCTTTGTATCCCCCCGGCGTTGGCGGGTTCGGGTCGTTATTCAAATCAACAAACCACTCAGAGATTTCTGAAGCTGTAGAACCGGTGTAAGCCTGTCCGATTGGGACAATCGGCTTGATGCAATCGGGGTAGCCACTATCTGCCCATTTGCTCTGGTAATAATTCCAGTCATAATTCATATCGTTGACCATTTTGGATACAGAAACGCCGATTGCTCCCCAGTATGCCTGCGGCATCACGGCATCGCAGTATTCCCCGAATTCTTTGTAGGGATATGATTGATGCCATCGTATATATGGAAATGGTGCATAAGAGAGGAAGCGGTTTGGGTAGGCGTTTTTTATGGTGGATGCGAGCGTGGTCGCCTGGGTAGGTTTGCCCTCGTATTCGCTCTCGGCGTCAATGATAAAACCATCTGCGCCCTTATCGAGTGCGGCGATTGCAACGGCGGCTTCTCCCGCAGGGTCATTGCCATACACATAAGCCCAGCCGAAGATTTGCATCCCGTGGGCGTGCGTTTTATTGACGAGGGTTGTGGTGAATTGCGACCAGATAGATGTGCCATCACCGCATTTGACCGTAATCCAGACGATGCCGCGAGCCTGCATATAGTTCAAGAGGGCATCAATGTCGCCATCTGCAATGCCCAGGTGCGAGTAAGTAGAGCTCATCATCCATATCCATATACCCTTGCCCATATTATTTGGGTCAACGCCATTATCGAGTGCCGCTATCAGACTTACAATCCCACAAATCCCGATTATGAGCAATGATACGAGAAGTCTTCGGTTCATTTAATACACTTCCTATATACAGTCATAAAAAAATATAAAATCTGCATCAGTGTGATACCCAACCATTAGGTGAGATAACGGGTGTCGGTGTAGCCGTAAGTGTCGGAGTTGGTGTAGCTGTTGGAGTTGGCGTTGGTGTTATTTGTGTTTTTATGAATTTGAACCAGTTGATATTGAATCCGCTGGAGTCCATAACGAGTTTGACTTTATGTGTGCCTGCATTAACCACCGTCATCTGTGAGTGAGCGGATGCCCAGGTCTGCCAGCCACTCGTTGCGGGGAGAGTGATGGCGCCGGTCTTGTCGTAGTCGTCAACTTCAATATGACAGGTTCCGTTGGATTTGCCGGCATAGCGAATTTCTATACTGTATGTAGCGTCCCCACCGCCACGCCAGTAATAGCGCAGCCATTCGCCACTGGCAATCCACGCCACATTGTAACCGCCCTCCGAGCAGGGCTCGATATCTACGTCATCGGAGCGATACTTACCACCGCTGTTCCCCGCAGTGGTGTCGTGGTAATCGTAGCCCTCGGCTGCGAAATTCTCGCGTGAATAATCTTCCGCCTCGAACTGATGATCGCCCTTTGGAATTCGGCAGTATATAAAGCAGTGCACGGTATTCAGGTTTGCGTAGCCATTGTTATAGCCTGGCCAATCATAATAAGCGCCGTTGCCATAATAATTTTTATAGCCATCATTTTTGTCGCCATAAGGGTCGTTGGCGACCATTGTGTGCTGAGCATTGAAGTAACCTATCCAGGTGATATAATGCCCTCCGCTGGTCAGAGAGTTGAGCATCACAAAGGGGTAGTTGTTATTTATGTCGGTTTTTGCCTCGTCCCAGGTAGGCGACCAGTCCACTTCGGATGAGGGTCCGTGAATGCGGACATAATCGCGCATATGTGTCTTTGTGTTTTCCCAGTTATTCTGTGTGATGTATCCATAACCGCCGGTTGCGGGGTTTCCCCAGGGGTCATCAGAGGCAATATCGAATGTGAATCCATTATACGTATAGGTCTCACAGATGTAGCGTCCCCAGTGGCTTGTGTGCTCGTAGGGCGAGGAACAGGTGCAATCCCAGTTATCGAGGAGGTTATAGAAAGTCAGACACATCGTTGCAGCCGTGGCACCGCAAGCCCAGTTTCCATTGAACCAATTCGGCGTATCATACACCTGATGAATATAGGGGACATTGCTCAGTTCGGTTGTGTCGGCGCTAATGTTGTGGGGGACGTAGTAAATTTTGTTATCGCTATTCAGTTTGGTGATTTTACCTCTGGGGATAGGGAATTCATCAGACATAGCTGCACCGGATTTCTGCAGGGTGAGTATGGCATATATTATTGTGCCGGATTTCGTGAATACAATGTTCCTGCCACCTATTGCGGCGGTTTCGTCCCCATCGCTTAAGGAGACAGAGCACTTACTGACACCATCGGCGCTGGCGAAACAAATTTCGGTTTTTGTTACCTGTTGTGCCTCGATTGTCTTTTTGATGAATGCGACGGTGTCATTATTCACCCAGGCGGGATTCAGTCCCTCTCCGATGAGGTTGATTTTTTCTGTATTGAGCGAGATGCACACGACACGTCCATCAACGGTGCGCGACAGGATTTTGTCGCCTGCGGGTGAGAATTGGGGATCCCAGTATGCGGCTTTGCCATCGGTGAGCGTCCTGGTTTTGCTATCCTTTAATGAGAGGGTGATTATTTGTTCGGAGTTATCGGTATAGGCAACGGTATCGCCTTGCGGAGAAAATGCGATCAAATTGACATAATGGTCGAGGACAAATGTCTTAATCACATCCAGATTTTCATTCAGGATTATGAGTTTCTTGCCGATTGTAAAAGCGATTTTCCCATCGAGAGATACCGCAGGAGTGCCGGCGAGGTGGGATGATTTGTAGAGATGAATCAATCGCTTATTGGGGATGTCATAAAGTGCAGGCGTCTGTTTGAATGCACCAGCCTTGTCTTTTTGAAGCAATTTCAAACAGACGAATCGGTTATCGGGTGAGATTGAGGCATAATAACCGGCGCCGGTATTTTTTGTGATGACCACTTCATCCCCCGTTTCAGTCTGAACGAGGCATAAGCCTTTATGAGACGAGGCGGTCTTGAGGAAAAAAACACCGTCATTGGACATAAAAACAGGAATATCCTGTTCACTGTTTGCCCAGGAGACGAGGCACTGTATCAATATCACAAGCGCGACAGCCGGGGCTCGTTTCATCTTAATCGGCAGTCTGGCAAAAGTGCTGGAAGAACTACCATTGTGCCTTTCGGGGTATCAGTTTTAATATAATGAGAAAGCGCTTAGTTTTACACCAACCGGTGAAGGTGTTGCGCCAAAATAATTCAAGACGGCTCCCATCACATTGGAGCGCTCAGTAGCATTGTAGATGGTCTCGAAGGGAAATCCAAAATAGACCAGTTCAGCCGGACTCGAGCCACCGGGGAACGTCCCGCTAAATGTAATTCCGGCGACATCCGAACCTGTATCGTAATAGAGCGCATTAGCGCTTCCGGCATTTGTGGAAATCACATCTGGATATTGGACGTCATAAGTGCCATGTGTGCCATCATCGAAATTAAACGACAGTCCGGCAAAGTCCGTTCCGCTTACGCCCGTTACCGCATAAGTTCCTGCATTATCTGCGAGAAAGTTTGCCTTGAGGAAATTATTGTAAAAAGGTGTATCGTTTTCAGAGCCGTTGGAGTAATCATTTGCACCGTTACCCTTGTGGTCGAGGTCCCAGCCAATCTCTGCGCCCGAGACAAAGAGTCTGCCCCCTGCCTTGACGTAATCTTGCACAGCAACTTGTTCTGCATAACTGAATGACTCGCTCTCGGTTGATTCCTCGCCGCACATCCACATCACAATATCGTAATTCAGGAGGGACACAGTGCCATCCGCCACGCATTCGTTCGTGCAGGAATCATATCTGATAGTGTGTGCGGAGAGTGCGTCTGAGAAATTCTCCAGCAAGGTATGGTTGGAGCCGCTATGTTGACTGTTCCAGCGGTCGTATCCATCCACGAGCAGGACTTTATCTCCCGGCGCGCCAAAGGCACAAACCAATACATCAGAATCGGAACTTGCGCCGCCTGAATTGACGGCACGCACCTTGAAGGCATAACGGGTTGCATAATTAAGCCCGCTCACCGTGGCAGAAGTGGCATCGGTATTCAGCGTCCCTTCATCTTGAATTTTAGTCCAGGAGCCGGAACCTATCTTCCGGAAGAGGCGGAAGCCCTGACTTGCATATCCCTTCCACGTGATTGTTATCTCACTTGTGGCGGTTTGCCTTGTAGTTTTTATTGTCGGCGGTTCAACCGGTAGGTCGAAATAGTTCAATATTGCTTTCATCACACTATTGCGTGCGCTCTGGGGATAAATCGTCTCGAAGGGAAATCCGAAATAAACAACCGTGCCGGATGTGGGATTTGAGCCGTAGACACAGGCAGCGCTACCTGTGCCTCCCTGATAATTCAGCCCCGCCGTCCCGCCATTTATACCTGTGATCACGTCCGGAAATTCAACATAATATGTGCCGTGCGTGCCATCATCGAAGTGGAAATCAAGCCCATCAAAGATTGAGCCGGAAGCACCGGAGACGTGATACGTTCCTGCATCATCTGAAACATAATCGGTGCGCAGATAGTGGTTGTAAAAGTCTTCGTCATTTTCAGAGCCGTTCTTATAGTAACCCCAATTGGCTCTATGGTCGAGGTCCCAACCGATTTCCGAGCCGGAGACAAAGAGACGCCCACCACCTTTCAGGAAATTTGTTACGTGCATTTGCTCGGGCCAGGAGAATGTCTCATTGAATGTAGATTCCTCCGCCAGAATCCACACGACCGCCTCATAATCGGAAAGGTCAATCTGTTCATCAACCACCGCCTCATTGCTGCAGAAATCGAAGCCAATGCCGCGGGCTCCAAGCGCCGCTCCGACACGCGTGAGGAATATGTGATTTGCGCCGTGCTGTTCGCGATAACGGTCTGCGCCATCTACTAAAAGCACACGCGGCGTAAAGCCATCGAGGCGATATGCGACAACGGTTGAATCAATCGTCTCGCTGTCTCCAGAATTCAGCGACGTCATCTTGAAGAAATGGGTCGTATCGGGGAGGAGACCGGAGACCTCGCAGGTGCGCATAAGAGATGTGATTTCATCGAAGTCGCGGATTTTGTCCCAGGTAGAACCATCTCCGCTTTGATAAAGACGGAAACCGCGGTCAGCCTGCCCATCCCAGCGAACCTCCACTCGCTCAACCCCGGCCTTCTTTATATATGTTATAGATGGTTCCGAGTAATCATACACCTTATAGTCGCCGGGGTCATTGTAGCGAATCGGCTGATAGTTAGTATCGCGGGAGAGCGAGCGGTGGACAGCCTTCCATAGAGTTCCACCGCCCGAGGTTGATTCATAAAACATAATCGTGCCAATGGCGCTCACGTAATAGTCGAATATGCGGATATGGGAGCCCGCCTTATTTGTTGCATCACCCATACGTAGATTTTCCCAGAGGATATTATCGCTTATCTGGTGGAAAGATGCGGTGTATCTACGCGGTGATGTCCAGCAGTTTGATGCCATACCGGAGCAGTCTGCCCCGGCGCAGAACTGGTCGTATGAGGAACTGCCGCTACACCACTTATTTCCGGCGCCATCGCCGTCATCCATTCGTGTGAGATATTGTTTGGTGGTATCCTCGCCCCCCCAGCAGTATTTCGAGCCTGTCTTCCAGCCTACAGTGGGGTCGGGGCAGGTCGCTCCCCAGTAACCTGAATAATCAATATTTTCCGGTCCGCAATAATAATAAAGAGTGGCGTAATCCTCGCTGATAGCCATAATACGGTCGCGCTTTACATCATGAGTAACACGCCCATCATAAGGAGGATCGCTTGCTGCAGCCGGGAATACAATTATGATGTATATCGGGATATAAAGCGCTAAAAATAACTTTGATAATTTACCAATCATCTTTCATCTCCTTTCAATAGCGAATAATGCGGACGCCATCAGGCGTAGTCAGCATTTGATAAACAGAGCCGTCCGGGGCGATTTCGGTCTTCTTATAGACGGTGGTGAAATAATTGTTCGGCAGTTTGTAAACGGCGAGGCGTTTGCCGGAGGGCGCATAGCGATGCACCTCCAGCCCGACTCGGCGCCCGTTTATGTTTTCGAGTTCGACATAAAGATTGCCTTTGGCATCGGTGCCTTTGAATATTGCAGCGCCAACCTGTCCGCCATCGAGGCGCACCGGGACGCTAACCAACGCCTTGCCATCAGCATCCAGACCGATGATGCGCACCTTATTTCCCGACATCCTCTTAATCTTATATTGCAGAGATAGGCTCTCACCGGCGCCACCCAGAGGCGCATGCAAACGCGGAACGCCGGAGACGCGATAAGCCTTTTGACTGAGCGACCTTGCGCATAGATAACCCGCCGAATCCACAAACATATCCATCCCGTAGCCCTCGACAAACTTCTTCGAGGTATCGGCTTTTTTCACAGCCAGATAGCGCCCTTTAGTTTTGCCGCCCGCATCAATGTGCAGAATTTGTCTGCCATTTTGCACATACACACCGCCCACGCCGTCGGCGCAGATACCCCATCCGACAACATCTTTAGCAATCACCTTCGCCTGCCCGCCAGCATCCACGCCCACAATCCGTTTATGCACACTGTCGAGAATGAACACATCTTTGCCATCGGTGCAGAAAGATAAAGGTCCACCTATTTCCATTTCGGGTTTATGCATAATGCCCATACTTGCCGTTTTGCCTCCCCAGTGCGCCGAGAAGATTACGTCCGGGTTCTCTGCAGGCGCAAGATTTACCAGGGACAGCGAAATCACCAGCATAAAAAATGCAAACAATCGAAAATTAGACATAATTACACCTCCTCTATTAAACCTTAAGGGGGATACTGATGGGTTTGCATCATCGCAAGGGAAAAATACATAAACAGCGTCAACCGGGGGGGTTATTCCTTGCTGAACCTTCCGACTAAAACGTCCTTATGATTTTCTCACACTTTTTGCGCATCTCACCCAGGGTATCGTCAGCGGAACGGCGTCCGTTCAGGGCTGCCTCAAAGTAATCAGTGATTACGGTTCGTATCGGCTCCCATATCAGAACACGTGGCTCAAACTGCCCGTTATCAAGCAGGGATATGGGTGTCCTGCAACGCGGATTTTTATCGAGGTGTTTTTTCATCTCTTCGGTTTCAAGAACGGAATAGCGGATGGGGAGATAGCCGGTCCCGATTGACCAGGTGGTGGCGCTTTCTGTCTGCGTGAGGAATCTTAAGAATCGCCAGGCTGCCTCGAGCTTTTTGGGCGAATGGTTCTTGAATATGCCAACATTTGTTCCCTGGAAGAGTGTTCGGCACACATCTCTTTTCCCCTCGGGGTAAGGGATGGGGGCGGTGTCCCAGTCGAATTTTCCCGCCACTGCCTGTTCAGTATATGGCATTGCTGCGGTGGAGGCGATATACATAGCGATGCGCTCGGTGCCGAAAGCGGTGGAGAGGTAGCTCGATTCAACGTAAGCGGTGTGGTCTTTATTTATCAGGTCAACGAGGAAGTTCATAGTTTTCCGTCCGGCATCGTTATCAAAGAGGACGGTTTTGCCATCATCGGAGAGATAGCGTCCGCCAGCACGAAAGAGGAAAGTGGTAAATCCCTCAATGAAGGGGCGGATACCAAAGCCATAGCGTTGGACCTCGGTGCCGGAGCGTTTTGTGAGTTTTGCGCAGGTGTCGCGGAATTCCCTCCAGGTTACTGGTGCACGCCCCTCGCCCGCTTCATCTACAAGCCCGACCTCTCTCATTGCATCCTTGTTGTAAAAAAGCACGTATGCACTTTTATTGAAAGGCAGAGTAACCAGGTGTTCGTTCCAGGAGTTATCTTTCCTGAATACCTTCACGATGTCGGCGTAGTCTTTTTGAGTAAAGCCGCCGTATCGGTCAGCGAGTTCCTGCACCGGTTTCAGGAGGTCGCGTTCAAGGAAGCGCGTTGTCCAGCTCTCATACATCTGGGACATAACGGGGTTTGTGCCGGCGGTGCAGGATGCGGTGAGATTGGTGAGGAGTGAGTTGTAGCTACCCTGATAGACGGAATTGATGTGGACGTCGGGATTTTTCTTCTCAAATTC
>CAZGKP010000148.1:0-9997 GCA_964526215.1 uncultured Candidatus Sumerlaeota bacterium | reverse complement strand
AACGCAAAAACCTGAAAGCGAGTCCCAAATTCGTAAGCCCCGACACCCTGGATTTCCGCCTGCAGCCCGATTCCCTCGCTATCGATGCCGGTATCAGCGAAGATAATACGAAGCCCGAGCTGGCAGAGGAATACCCGGCGCTCGACCTGAGAGGGAATAACCGCATCATCGGCAGTGCGCCGGATGTCGGCGCACTTGAATATGACCCCGGACAACCAATGTATTACGTTAAGGCGATGGAATTTGGCGATGAAACAGACCCGAAGCCCGTTATTTTCCGCCCCGACCAGCCAGTCTCCATACGTCTCACCATTGGCGCCCATAACCAGCCGCCGGATATGGTTACACTCGGTGGGCGACTCTCCATAACCGAGCGCCATTTCCGCCTCGACCGCAACATCGGTCTCTTTGCACCCATCGAGCTGGGGCATCTCGAACAGATTAAACAATTACCGTTCGCCCTGACCCTGACCGGCAATCCGCCAATCTTTTACAATGTCAAGATATCCCTCGATTTCCTCAAAACGGACGGCTCGAATGCAGTCATGGATAATGCATTTGTGCAATTCACATTGCCAGCCTTTGTTGACCCGGTTAATGGCGATGACGAAAACCGAGGCGGCATCCGTGAACCGCTGAAATCCCTGAATAAAGCCATCTACTATCTTTATAGCAGGACATTTGATGAAGACCCGAAAATGTACGTGGCACAGGGAACCCTTGCGGGTGAAGAAAATTACATCAATAAATATAACTGGAACTGGCATTACTGGCCCACAAGGAGGCTCGAAATCTATGGTGGTTTTAATCCCAGAACCTGGGAACGCGACCCGAAGGCATTTGAAACCACCTGGACAGGCGAAAACCAGCGCCGCTTCATCTATAATTACAATACCTTTGCAATGAAACTCGATGGCTTTACATTTGAAGACGGTGTCGAGCAGTCCATTGAAATCCTCAACAGCGACAGCTACTATTACTACGGTCCGAATGACATTACCAACAACATCTTTCAGAACAACAACGGCAACTCCATCATCCGGCTTAATGCGACCGGTGGGCAATACTGGTATTACGATAATGACCGTTTCCTCACCGCTTATCCGGTAAGAAGCACAATGGGTGCACCCCTCACCAATGCCGGTAGCGAAAATGGCTCCATACTCTTCAGCCACCGAAGTTCAGCCTCCCTCTGCGTGGACAACCCACAATCCCTCAACCTCTCGGAATTCACAATCGAGGGATGGTTTTATCCCCGCAATCTCGGTTATATGTATGCTTATGAACTTAATATGAGCGCTAACGTCGTGAGGCTTTACAGCAGCAATAGCGACTATATCTATCTATATGTAGATAATAACAAAAAACTCCACGCATTTTTCAAAAATACCGGATGGAGCAACTACTGGGGACAGGAATTAACCGACACTAATGAAATAGAGCCGGGTAAATGGCATCACGTCGCTATCACATCGCGAAAAGACACACAGAATCCCAACATCCACTATGCCTATCTCTACCTCGACGGTGATATGGTGGCATACAACATTATGACTCAGAATTCACCATTCACACTGACGCCGACAAGCGCGTGTTTCGGTCCACTCGATGGTTCATTAGATGAGGTGCGCATCTGGAACAGGGCACTGGGAGCGGATGAGATTATGGCTAATCGCGATAAGGAAATTTCTAGGGCATCGGGGCTTATTTGTGCATTTCATTTCAGTGAAAACTCCGGCGCGATGACATACTCTGCAGATGGCACGTTCGGTGCCGGTTCCATCAATACTTATCAAGAGGGAAACCCGGTATTCAACATCGCTAACAACCTTTTTGAAGACAATAAAGCGGTGGGCATCGAACTTAATAACGGTAGCCTGACTACCCTTATCCACAATAACATCTATAAGAACAACCAGAATCGCTTCTTGCACGTCTATCGCGATTCACCATTCATCCAGATTTCAAACAATGTAATTGTGAATAACTCCACGCCAAATCAGGATGCGCTCTTCTATTTCCAGGAAAGCGAATACAATCAATATGTGATAAACAACACCATCGCCAACAACACAGCTAAAGTCTTCAGGGCGGAAACCGACGGCGGTTGGAGGGGAGACTGCTATAACATCTGCTGCGCGGTGAACAACATCATCTGGAACAACTCCGGCGTGACCAACGACAAAGTGGCAAATGTGGACGACATCCCCGGGCGCTACGTCTATAATCTCATAAGAGAAGAAGATGTAGGCGACCCTGTGGTCAATCCTGCCTGGGCGGAGAACTTCACCTGCGCAGACCCGAACTTTGACGCAGATGGCTATCACCTCCTTTCTACATCCTGCGCAATTCGCAAAGGACCCAGCATTACACTATCTGCTTCTATACCCACTCTCTCCAACGTCCAGGACCCTGTAAAATACTTTAGCGACCAGGACGAATCTGTTTTTTCTTACGAGACCCAGGGTGATGGCTTGGTGGAAACTGTTGACAGAGACTACGCCTGGGGTGGCAAGTTACACTGGATAAGGCGTGGTACCGCATCGTGCACCTGGGACCTATCATCGGCAGAACCGGGAAATTACGAAATCCAGACTTATATTGGCTATACGGGCTGGTATGGTAAAGAAGTCCCTTATGTCATCACACACAAAGGTGGGCAAACTACCGTGTCCTTTATTCCAAATGACTACCAAAGACAGTGGCTCAGCCTTGGGACTTATGAAACCGATGCTTCATCCGGGCTGAAGGTTAAACTATCCTATGATGGCACAGACAATAATGTCTATATTCCGGCGGATGACATTCGCATTATATACAAGCCCAGTGTCCCGCCTGTGGGAAACACTGCTCCGCCATCTGCCTTTATTATGCACAATTTCTGGGATATGGATAAGGACATTGACGGACAGACACGCCCCGAAGACGAACCGTGGGATGTGGGCGCAGACCAGTATGTAGGACCTGGAATCTACCAGGGCGCATTGGTTAAAGCCGAACTGCTTTCCGGCAGCCCTCGTCTTGCCGGCATCCCCTTTACTGTGTCCTTGAAACTCTACCGCAACTATAACACGCCTCCCGCCGGATTCTCATTCAAGGTGCAATATCCGGAAGGTGCAGTTACGGCTCTCACGGCGGAAGCGGGGACACTCGGCGCAACTCCGACCCTCGGGGCTGAATCCACCGCAGGCGGCAAATCTTACCGCACCGTTATCGCCCTCCCCGGAAATACCGGCAACACCGAACGCAACCCGCAATTGGTTAAATTAACCTTTACACTTGTCGCACCGTATCCAGCAGACCTCTCCATCGAGATTTTGCCTCCGGATTCCGGTTCGGCAGTGGTGGATACCTCTGGAGACCCAATCACCGTTTCCATAGATGATTCACTTCTGGCTAAACTGGGCATCCTTGCGCCAAACCCGGTCGCAAACTTCACCGCAGTCCCAACGCGCGGTCTCGTCAATCCCGATGCAGGGCTATTCCTCTCGGTATATTTTCAAGACGCATCACTCGGTTACATAACCAGCTGGCTATGGGACTTTGGTGATGGCGTAACCTCGAATGACCAGAACCCGATGCACGAATTTATCCAACCCGGTTCGTATACAATTACTCTCACAGTAACAGGACCTTATGGCAAGAGCACTAAAGTTCGCCAGGATTACGTCGTAGCGAGCGACCCCAGAAATCCACCAGTTGCAAACTTCACCGCCGAGCCTTTCAATGTCCAGAATCAGCGCGTTGAAGGACCTGCGCCGCTCCGCGTAGAATTCCTCGATGCCACAAATGGACCGACATCTACCTTCTCGTGGGATTTCGGCGATGGCTCTACATCAAATGCACAAAACCCAACACACATCTATCAAAATCAGGGAGATTACACCGTTAAATTCAATGTGGAAGGACCAATGGGACCCGATTCAATCACCAAAACCAATTTTGTGCACGTAACTGCACCAGAAGTACCACAGGCAAATTTCAGTGTAGACCAACCCCTCGGGTTTGCGCCACACAACGTTCATTTCCAGAATGCATCCACAGGCAGCGGCATACAATTCTATTATTACGACTTTGGAGACGGCAACTGGAGTCAGGAGTCCGACCCATCGCATCAGTTTGTATTGCCGGGGAAATATAATGCACGGTTGACAATTGCCGGTGCGAGCGGTTTTGACGTCAGCGACCCCAAGACCATCGAGGTAGAGCAAGCATTTCCGCAGAAACTCCTTGCTGCCGTCCTGACCGGCAAAACGCAAGTAACGCCCAAAATCCGTGCCGCCCTCGACTTCAATCACGATGGCAAACTGGACGTCGCCGACATCATCACATACTTAAAAAACCAGCAATGACGCTTATTTTCGGATAGGAGGGATGGTCTTAAGTGATTGTCCCTCTTCATTTCTAAACTTATTAAAGGGATGTTTGAAATGAAAAATACGAAACCTTTCTTTATCTTTCTCACCGCCATTATTTTGTTAAATCTTGGATGGGCACTCGCTGACACCCCCACACCTACGCCTACGCCTGCTCATGAACTCATTATGGACAATAGCAGCCCCGATGTTATTGAAAATGGCGCCTGGAACACTGAATACTCCCTCCCGAGCTACTTTGGATACGACACCGGGTACTTGATAAAATCTGGTGGCGATGGTTCGTCAACCGTAGTTTATCCCCCTGAATTTCTGATATCGGGACGTTACCTGGTCTTTGAGTGGCATCCCGCGGATTCAAACAATGCCCCGGCGGTTAAATATATCATTGAGCATCGTGATGGCAAAGACACAGTTCTGGTAGACCAGCAAGTAGAGGGTGGACAGTGGAACACTATTAGCTTTTTAGAATTTATTGCAGGCGGCAAATACTCTGTAACAATTACCGATGAAGCCCCCTCGGATAAAAACGTAGTTGCGGATGCAGTTAGATTCTTATGGATGGCGCCCACTGCAACTCCAACTCCAACACCTTCTGAAACACCCACCCCGACACCGACTCCAACTGAGACACCAACGCCCACAGTAACACCAACTCCAACCGAGACGCCAACACCATCACCGACTCCCTCCCCTACCCCGACCATTAGCCCAACTCCGACTGAAACACCCGAATTTACACCCACACCGTCGCCTACTCCCACAATATCTCCAACCCCTACGGTTTCGCCGACTCCTTCTCTCACACCGACACCAACACCGACCCCCACGCCCACTCCTTCTGGTCCCACGCCGACGCCCACACCGTCAGGTCCCACGCCGACGCCTTCACCCACGCCCTCGACCCCGACGCCGACACCAACGCCTACCCCGACTCCCAGACCGACTGACGAACCGGATACCCTCATCACGCCGCTCCCGCCCGACCAGAGGCCCCGCTACGTGACGAAGACCGACTCCTGGGGACCAATCCGTGATATCGAGTTCAACGAGGAAAACGAACACGTCTATGTCTTCGCCCGGGTAGGCGCGACGGCGCAGGATATGGGTATCTGTTGGGCCTCGACCGAGGAGGTTAAGATCTACCCTATCGAGGTGCCGATGGATTCGCTCAATACCGGCGGAACTTATATGTACGCGACCCACACCGGCGACCCACGCTATCTGGGCATCAACCAGATGTCAAGCGACACGCCGTGGGTTAAGTTCTACCGCTGTGAACAAAAGGGGACGCCTAACGAGGGGACGCCCACCAAGGTTGCCAACAGGACGTGCCTGGAGGGTGCCCAGAGAGAAGGCTGGGTTATAGATCAAATCGGCTCCACCCGGCGCGGATGTGTTAGCCCCAGCCCTCCGTCGCTTTACCTCCCCCTCGATGCCTCTATCGAGCATCGCTATTGGATTCCAGGGCAGCCGTGGGCTCTGGGCTCCCGCCTGGAATGCTTTCTCAATGGCGGCGACAAGTACCCGCTCTTTGAAAAGGTCCCGGTGTGCTTTGAAATGAGCAATTACTGGCATACAAGAAAGGAATTGGTTCACGACAGCTCCGCTATCGGCGACCTCTATTACGGTTGGGGAAAGGTCATTGTCCCCTTTGAAACCAACCCGGGCATACTTCTGATTGGCTCACCGCGCTCGCCGGATGGATTTATCGAATATCACAGTAACTTTCTCACGACCCGCGCCGGCGGGCTTGAGCAGGTGTACTTTGTTGACTTCGCCACAAAAACCGAAACCACCGCGCGGTTCGGATATGCCAAGGTGGTCTTTCACCCCACGCAAAAACTGGCATTCGTTGCCGCCACCTACGATTCGGGTGTTGTCCTGATTGATCTCACCCAGAAAGCCGATAAACAAAATTACTGGTATAAGGGATACAAATTCGTCCATCCCCTGCGCCCGGCTGGCGACAATGACCAGAGCCGTAAGGTTGCTATCAGCGGCGACGGCAATTACGTTGCCACCAAGAGCGCAACCGCCATATACACCTGGGAGGTGGAGCAAGACACATTGACCGAAGAATGGAAGCTTAAGCCAGCCAGTGTCTTTTACCCGGATTCGGTAACCTTTAACACCAGGACGGAGTTTGCCCTCGGCTGGCACGACGGCATTTACGTGTCTGATGGCTCGAACATCCTGTATTCGGAAATCGAGGACGACCCTGCCAGGACCATCACGGAGACAGAGCTCGTGGTTGACCCGGGCGAGGGCGTCAGCGCGGGCAGCTTATTCGTGGACAGAGAGCGCACATTACTGGCGGCGAGTGTCTCATCCAGCGAGGGTCGCCAGGTCTACTTCTACAAAATTGGTAGTTGGAATTATAATATTCGATTCACCGACCCTATGCCTTCCCTGAACAGCGGCGGCGTGGCTATTCTGCCGCTTGACGCTCCGGCGGACGTTGAGGTTTTTATTACCAGCAAAAAGACGGGTCTCCCCATAACTGGCGGCGCCATCGTCAACCTGAGCTATACCATCACCGACGAACAGCAGGTGACTCACGACTATGGGCCGCTGGCGATGACCTACGCGGGTGAGCCTGGCGTGTTCAAAGTCCAGATAACCACCACAATACCGGGAGATTTCGAGATGAAGTGCGATGTTGCGCCCACCGACAAGCCCGATGTTAAAGACTCGGCTTTTCTCAATGGCAAGGTGCGCGACAATGATGACCCCTTTATTACCATAACCTTTATGGGTCCGGCTAATGTTATTATGCGCCCGGGACTCGACAAACCTTACGAATGCCGCCTCCAGGGGAAGATTACGTGGGCAAAGGCGCACGATGAGACCGAATGGCCCACCAAATACCTCAAAATCGAGGAAACCCACCGCGGTATCCCCCATCGCCTTGACTTCGATGGCGATGGTGCGTCATCTACTTTCAGGGCATCGTTTCCCACAGATGATCTGCCCGAGGACACCCCGCTTTTGTTCAGGCTTGATGCCACCGCCGAGAAGGTGATTGCAGGTGGCCAAACTGTATATGCCAGATCCGAAACTGTGGATTATGCCCTGGAGCATCCCACCTGTATTGCGTCCAATCTCAATATCGTGGCATCTACGATGGGGCCAATTGTGATACTGCCAACCTACCACGCCACCACTATGTGGGACCATCTCCTTTATGAATGGGACTACCGCCTGCCCAAGAGTGAAACTTTGAAACTGGAGTGGGAGTTCAATGGTAAGGATTACACGATTGGTGAGACTTTTACCATCCCGCTACTTGAGGACATCAATTTCAAGATCGGTGGGTTCCTGAAGGTTGTGGGTGAGTTGAACTCGAAAATAAACGAAGTAGAAAAGGCGACGGGAAAAGGCGAATTCGCCGTGGAGTTTGCCTTCCCGGTCGGGGTTGGGGTTGTTGGCCTCGGGGGCGCCATCAAACCCGATATCACAACGGCACTAAAACCCGACTGCACATTGATGGCGGTCCCTGCCGAGCAGGCACTTATTGTCGTTGGCGGTGGCTGGAAGATTTCGTTCGAGACCAGCGCTATGAACTTTCTAAAGAAGGTCAAGGCAGGGTTCATCCTGAAACTGCTCAAATTCCCGTGGGGCGTGAAATTACTGAAAGATATTTTAAAAGTAAAGGCTGAAATAGAGCTGGAACCCACCCTAACGGGTCATTTCATCGAAGATAACCAGGCTTACTTTGGATTTACGATGACCAACCAGACTGGCGAGTTAAAAACCTCGCTTGTGGGCGAGGGCAGCGGCGGTATAGCCGGCAAGATTACGCTTGCCCTTACTATGAAATTTACGGTTATCCAGGACGCCGGGAACTTTGCGGTGCCGTTTGTTGGGATACCCCCCCAACTCCTTATGCCTCTCAAGGGTGCCGCTATCGCTATTACGGGTCATCTGAAAAGCAGCATCGCTTTCCTTGCCTATGATAAACCGTTCAAAATTGTAGATTGGCACTATCCATCCGGTGGCTCGTCAAAGGTGGATTACCTTGTGACCGAGAAGTTGCCCTATCAGAAATACCTGCCTCCCTTTGCCTATAAGGTTATGCCCAACCACGACCGTAAGAATCCGCGCCTAACGCAGGATGAGGAACAGATACTGGTAGCTGATTGCTTGCCATTTGCCGCGCCACGGCAGGCGGTCTCGGGCAACCAGCGGATGATTGTTTATGTTAAGTCCAATCCCACGCTGCCCAAGGAACAGGCAACTGACATCAGCTATCTCTATTTTGAAGATGGCGTGAAGGTGGCAGATGGCGATATTATGAGCGATACACGTTATCAGGACGTGCCGCAGGTAATCTTTGCCCCCAATGGTAAGATTATTATGGCTTGCCAGTCCGCCGATGTGGACGACTTCACCCACACAAGCGAAGAATTTGATGTGCAGCTCGAGGCAGCCGCCCCGCATAACGAGATTGCATGGGCATCCTTCGATCCGGCGATAAAAACCTGGTCTGCCCTCAACTATTTGACCAGTAACGCCCTGCCCGACTACTCACCGCGTCTCGTGCTCAACCACGAGGGCAAGGTAATGCTGCTGTTCCAAACAATGCCAAACGGTGTCGACCTGTTCCCTACACCTGACCATCCCGAAACACTCCACTACAGCATATATGATGGCGGCGTATTCTCTGCTCCACAGCCTGTACTCTCCAATATTCAAAGCCTCATCACGTATGATTGTGAGGCTTACGGTGACAAGACCTTACTCGTCTACGCGCGAGATGTTGACGACGATGAATTGACCACGCCGGACACACATCTCTTCGCCATTGCCTACGAGGGCAGCCCGGCTGCCTGGGACGCCGCACCCACCCAGCTGACTTCGGGTGCCGCCTATAACCTTGCACCGCACCTACTCCACACCCCGGACGGCGATGTTCGCCTCCTCTGGCAGCGCGATGACCAGCTGTTAACCTCCGTGGGTGAGCCTCTGGCAGACAGCCCCGCTACACTCCTTGACAATCAGGGCAACGCGTCGGTCTATAACACCCAGTACGAGGGACTCATTAACGGCGATTTTCTCGCCTATACCGACCGCAGCGTAGCGCTCAGCGACGAACCCGGTGCAGAAGTCTACCCGGATTATTATTATAACTACATAGATCCCAAGTATGGTTCACTGGGGTGGACAAACCTGACTACCGATTCCGACCCCGAATTTCAATTCACCCTGACATCGTTGCCCGACGGGCGGATGTCGGCGCTCTTTATCCGAAACGAATTAACCTGTGATGAGAACGGCGCCCCGGAATTAGGCATTGCCTCGATTATGCTTCTCGACTTCTATCCTGAGCCGGAGATTTCAGCAGACCTCACACTCCAGGCGCCCGCCACGGCAAAACGAGGCAAAACCTTTGATGCCATCATCCAGGCTGACCGCGACCTCAAGATTTACGGATGTGATTTCATGGTCACAGTGCCATCAGGTCTTACAATCGAGAACCTCCAGCCAGCAGCCGGTCTAACCGAAAGCACAATTGACCCCACAAAACAAATCGCCTACATAAAGCGCGCTGCCGGCACCCCAGTGATAGTGGTTGCCAAAGATACCCCTATCGCCACGCTCACAATCAAGGTTGCCGC
>CAZGKP010000147.1:742-10101 GCA_964526215.1 uncultured Candidatus Sumerlaeota bacterium | reverse complement strand
CGCTCTATCTTAATTATCCCGAGATTGACGAAAAGGTCTCCCAATAATCCGGGCCTGTCGCACGGCCTCGCGTGGACTATCGGGTCCTGACATCCAGAATCAATCTCAAGTGCGTAATCCGCATGATATAAAACCGGGTCAAAGGCATTTGCCATAATCATTATGTCAAACATCCACCTGGATGACCTTCTTAATAACCCAAGAATTTCTGAAATGGAATCTCGGGACTTTTCAACGTTTCCAATAGTGACGTAATCTTTGTAACGCAATAACATACTTTTCAAAATGTCTGTGTGAGTTCCAACCGCATGGATACAATAGGGTTCAAGATCGTGAAAGATGAAACATAATCTGATGGGACTTTTTCGTTTTATTATGCCTTTGCGAATCAATTGAAGAATAAAATCTAAAACAGCGAAGCTGGACATTCCCGTTCCGCAGGCAAGGTCCAATATTGTAAACTCTTTAGTTTGGGACAGGTATTCAAGGGATTCTGTGTCTCCCAGGATAAAACACAACGCCTTCGTAACTTTCAGAAGATGTCCAGGAAAAAGATAAACGACGTTTTGCCCGAGGCTTTCGGGATCTTTTGGCAGTGCCGCCCTTTCAGCTGAATCGGGAACAGGGTATCTTTTAAGAGCCTTATTCCTGAACTCTTTCAAAAAGCCGGAAAGGTCCCATACGTTGCCATCCGTCCATATTGAACTCAATGATTCAATTTCCAATATTTCATTATTCATGAGTTCTCATTCTCTCATACAGTGTTTCTATTATAGTCGCGAAAGAGAACAAGTTTGTCAATTTCCTCAGAGACCCTTATTGACCCTTATAGACCCATAAGATTTCAGCCCTTTTTCCAAAAGGAGAAAAACGGGGAAAATGAAAGGTAATATTTTAGCTGTGCTGAAGACACAGAAAAAATAAGTTATGAAATCGCCCCCATTGTCTTTCGAGTTTTCTTATTGAATGTGATAGTCAGGTTGAATTATGTTTAATAACCCCGGTGGATATGGCGCATTTGAGGTTTATTATGTTCCGGATCATCCCGAGGGAAAGAAGAGGCACGGTCCTGCGGCATCCGTTACTGCCGTGCCTTTCGCCGCATTACACCATCAACCTGAGCGCTGGCTGCCCTAACAGGTGCGTCTATTGCTATGCAAAAAGTTACACCTTTCATCCCGGAGACGGGAATGTCGTCTATTACGCAAACACCTTCCGGCTCCTTGAGTCAGAATTGCTCCGAAAACGCCGTAAACCGTGTCTGGTCTATTTCTCCACGGCGTCTGAGCCGTTTCTGCCCGTTCCGCGCATCTTAAGCGACCTATACCGGATTATGCGCCTGCTCCTTGACTACGGCGTCTTCATCCTGATCTCCACAAAATCGCACATCCCCGACAATTTCATTAGTCTCTTTGAACAATTTCCCGGAAAAGTCCACGTCCAGGTGGGAATGATTACAATTAATGACGGCATCAGGCGAACCATAGAGCCAAACGCCGCATCCGTCTCCGAGCGAATGGACAACCTTCTGAGGCTTTGCGAGCGCGGCATCCGGGCGGAGGTGCGCATTGACCCCCTTATCCCCTGCCTCACCGACACGGATGAATCCTTTGACGCCCTTCTTAAAGAGGCGCATTACAACGGAGTGCCAAACGCCGTAGCCTCTTACCTCTTCCTGCGCCCCACGATTGAATTTCCGGGGAATATTTCTTACAACGACTGGTCATTCAAAAAACACGCTGTGTCCCTTTACACACACCGCGTAACCGATTACTGCGGACATGGCATCATCTGGATACCTAACAGCGATTACAGGCGGACAAGGTATAAACGACTAAAAGAAATCGCGGCTTCTCACCGCATCAGCCTGAACCTGTGCCGCTGCAAAAACAAAGACATTACCGACGAATGCTGTCATCCTGAACCCCCCGAAACCGACACCGCTACAGCACAGATGAATCTTTTTTAACGTCGGTATTCCAACAACTATTCAGAAACCTTGATAATCATATTATCCTATCTATATAAACATTTTTTATACTGCCATTTCAAAATTCTTTTATAAAAAACAGGCGATATGAAAAACCATAAAACCACTTTTGTGATATGTGCTATTTTCTTATACACGCTTTCTCTGTTTGCGGTGGAAAGGGGTGGCACGCTCGTTTCGAGAGATGCTGTTGGTAATGGCTGGCTTCTTGAAACGGCGGAAATAAGGTTAAAGATGACGGCTGTAGCGGATGACGTCTTTCGTATTACGGCTGTTCCGCAAGGGACGAAATGGCGGGATATTCAAAGCACTTTTATTGCGCCCACAAGGCGGGAAGCGCCGGCGGTAAATAAGTTTGACTCAAGAAAGAAATTCGGGATTTCCATCGGTAGTGGAACAATTGGCGTCTTGAAAAAGTCGCAGGAGATTTATCTGGCACGGCGCAATGGGGATACGTTGTTGAAAGACGGTAGAATTCTCTGGCGCCCCGGTGAGCAAGGCTGCTGGGAGATGACCTTTTCGCATTCGCCGCACGAGAGAAATTATGGCATAGGAAATCCCGATATGGGCCTGGCAGGCGGGTTGATTAAGTCTTCGGCTGTAAGCACGGTTGGCAATGGAATATCTGTAACCCCGTTTTTCTGGAGCACGGGCGGTTATGGCATCCTTGTTGACTTTGAGGAAAAGGGAGCGGAGTGGGTCAATAGCGGCAGCACCCACAACTGGCAGATTCCGGGCAAAATACTGGATCTGTATCTCCTGCTCGGAGACAGCCCGTATCAGATACTGGACGCATACACTGATTTAACGGGACGACCGCCGATTCCGCCATTATGGGCGTTCGGGTATATGCAGAGCCGGTGGGGATACGATGGCTGGCAGGACGTTAGAGATGCGTGGCAAACGTTTCGCCAAAAAAAGATTCCTGTGGATGTCTTTATATACGACTATGACTGGTTTGAAAAGGACTGGGGGTGGAATAATGAAACATTTCCAGCGCCGAAGGAGAATCTTGCAGAGGCGATGCGGATGGGCATAAGGGTTGTCGGGATTCGCAAACCCCGCGTCGAGGACGACGAACATTTCGAGTTCGCAAAATCCCGCGGCTGGATTCTTCCCCACACAACAAACGACCTGAATTTTTCCATACCCGAAGTTCGCAAATGGTGGTGGCAGAAACATATCCCCGTTTTTGCAGCCGGAATGGCGGGTTGGTGGAATGACGAGGCGGAAAACGCCCTGGCCGAATTTTTCTATATGGTGAAGGCTGAATGGGACGGGATGCTGGCGCAGAAACCGGACAGGCGTGTGTGGACAATCAATCGCGCATTCACGCCGGGATTGCAGAGGCTGGGTGCTGCCGTATGGACGGGAGACATTGACAGCTCCTATGAGGCGCTCCAAAATCAACCCGCAACACTCCTGAACTATGGAATGGCGGGGATGGTATATTGCGCGCAGGATATTGGGGGGTTCGCTGGCACACCTTCGCCGGAACTTTTCGCCCGCTGGATACAGGAGGGTGTATTTGTGCCCGTGATGCGTGCGCACGGTGCTCGCTTCTTACCCCGGTGGCCCTGGGCTTTTGGGGCGGAGGTGGAAGATGCAACCAGAAAAGCCATAGAACTCCGCTATCGCTTAATTCCATATCTTTACAGTTATGCTTACGAGGCGAGCCGCGGCGGTGCGCCGTTGATGCGCCCACTCTTCTTTGAATTTCCCGATGACCCGCAGACTTTTTCTATGGAGGATGAATGGTTAGTCGGGCGCGAAATTCTCGCTGCGCCGATTCTAAACGAAGGCGGTGAGCGGGAAATATATCTCCCCGATGGCACGTGGTATGACTTCTTTACCGGCGTCGTGGTTGAGGGACCGATTTCACTTTCCGTCAAAGCCGCACTGGATGAGATTTCGGTCTATGTATATGAAGGTTCAATCGTGCCGCTGGGACCTGTGCTTCAGCATACGGTAACAAACGTCGAAATCCCCCTGACTATAAATGTTTATCCCGGCAGAGACGCCGAGTTTGATTTGTATCAGGACGATGGCGAGACTTACGCTTATCAAAGAGGAGAATATTGCCTGACGCCACTTAAGTGGGAGGAAGTGAGTCACTCACTCATAATTGATTCGCTGGAAAGTTCATATAAGGGCGCGAATAATTACGCCATAAAAGAGATTAACATCTATGGTGCAGATGAACCCTTGAGTGTTGTCTTGAATGGCAGTGAGATTCGCCGGACAGGAGATGCAACATCGGAGAAGGCAGGTTGGAATTATCACAAGTCCAACCGCTGTGTTAAGGTGCGAATGCCGGTCTCAGCGCCTGGGGAAAGGGTTGTCCTGGAAATCGCCCCCGTGGTGCGTAGAAAATTACTGGTGGATGATTCACAACGGAAGGGGAGAGGGCGAGGTAGCATGAAGTTCTTCAAAAAGTGCCTGGAAGACGCAGAGCCGTCTGTGCGTCTTGCCGCGGTGCGTGCGCTCAGGAAATTGAACGCTAATGCAAAAATCTTTATCCCGCTCCTCGATGATGAGAATGAAAGGGTGCGGTTTGTTGCCCGGAATGCACTGGAGATACTTGCGGCAAAGGGCGATTCAAAGTCAATCGCCGCCTTGATTAAAAAATTGCCGCAGGAGGAGCTGAGTGGAAAACGGATGATCATAAACGCATTGGCACCATCACTCAATCGGGATGAGGTCTTTCGTGAATTCAGGAAAATTTTACAGATGCCCGATTCCGACCTGCAGCAGGCGGTAATGCGGGCAATCAGGGGCTATCCGCTTGAGAAGGATTATGTCAGCCCGATTATGCCTTTAGCATTTGGCAAAAATGAGATGACGGCGTCACTCGCTCGTGAGATAACGAATACCTGTGCGGATGAAAAGGTGAATAAATATTTCGGTCGTCCGATAAGAGATTGGAAAGTAATCGGGCCTTTTGAAAACAGGGGAGGAGTGGGATTTGCGACGTCTTATCCACCGGAGGTGGAGATAGATTTGAATGCCAGCTATGACGCATTGGGCGGAAAAGTTCGCTGGAGGGATGTGGGCGCCTCTAATGTGGGCGTGGTGAGTCTTCTTGGCGCTTTTCCACAGCACAATCAGGATGTCTGCGCATACTGCCTCGCCGTAATCGAGAGTAAAGTGGCGATGGATGTTCAGATGTGGATGGGAAGCGATGACGGCATAAAGGCATGGCTGAATGGTGAAGAGGTGTGGGCGAAAAAGATTGACCGAGGGCTTAAGAAAGATGAAGATAAGACAAAAGTGAATCTGCGGAAGGGAGAAAATATCCTGTTTTTGAAGATTTGTCAGGGAAAGGGCGTCTGGGAGTATATCGTGCGGTTCGTGGATAAAGAAGGCAGATTAAATGAATTGTCATATAAGACGGAGATGCCGGCGGGGATGCGCAAATTCAGACCGACCCCGCAACAGTTGCCCATCACAGAAGGAGGAATAATAGTCTCTGCAAGGGCATCCTCCATTGAGGATTATGCGTATATTCCCGAAAAGGCGATTGACGGGAATCCAGAAACCAGATGGGGCAGCGAATTCAGCGACCCGCAGTGGCTGATGGTTGACCTCGGCAAAGAAATCACAATTGGTAAGGTAATATTACACTGGGAAACGGCATACGCAAAGGAATACGATATCCAGGTATCCGATGATGGCGAGAAGTGGGAGACCGTCTTCAGTGAAGACAACGGAAATGGAGGCAAAAACGAAATTACCTTCAAGCCGGTCTCTGCCCGATACGTCCGGATGTATGGAAAAAAGCGAGCGACCCAATGGGGCTATTCCCTCTTGGAATTCCGGGTGATACCGGTTGAGTGAAATGCCGGAAAATGGAGATTCTTTTCAAAAGCAAAGGGGATGGTTTATTGCCATCCCCTTTTTATATGGGACTGAAATGATTGGACTTATAGGACATATTATTGGTCGGGGTGGCGGGACTTGAACCCGCGACCTCAGCGTCCCGAACGCTGCGCGCTACCCAACTGCGCTACACCCCGTTTTTACGAAAGATGTGAAAATCGTCCTTATCAATTTTCTATCCTACTATTTGCCACACCCGGTGCTCGGGCGTCAACAATTTTAATTATCTGTCATCTCCTCCCGCCTTGCCTTTCGGGTCTTTACATAAATATAAATAGCCACAATAAATGCACAAAATATAAGTAACAGGATTGTAATTTGCCTCGAGTATTGTTTGAGCAGCACCTCGTTCTTCCCGATGAAATATCCCAGCATCGCCAGTATAATAACCCATATCCCTGCGCCGGCGCCGGTGTAAATGGAGAACCTTAAAATGTTCATTCGTGCAAGCCCCGCCGGACACGATATTACCTGTCTGACGCCCGGTATCAGCCGCCCCACAAATGTCGTTATCTCTCCGTGATTGTAAAAAAATCTGTCAACTTTATTAAATTTCTTTTCGGAAATCCCGACGTATCTGCCAAGTTTCAAGAGCAACGGTCGCCCCAGCTTTATCGAGATATAATAATTGAAATATGCCCCTATCATACTCCCGAAAACGCCGCATAGAATCGCCACCACAAGATTCATATCCCCCCTGTGTGAAAGATACCCCGCAGGAATCATTATCACCTCACTGGGAAATGGGAAAAAGGAACTCTCAAGCGTCATTGCTACAATGATACCGAAATACCCCCAGTGATCCACCGTCTCCACGATGAATTGAATCAGTGCGTGCAAAGACATAACCTCCTCATTCGACGAGCGTTACTTGTTTATTCCAAACGATGATTTTAACTCTATGAAGCGGTCTCACTCGTCAAGAAAAATCCCACCCCGGATGCAGAACGACACCGAGGATTGAATTGGGTGTTAGGTGTTGGTAAGTAGGATATTACCGGTGCGCAATGCTGGCTACAAGGTCATTTTTCATCCTTTTGAGAGAGGGGAAAGCCTTATAATAACTGTTAGTTTGGAGTTAAAAAATCCTTGACAGATGGCGACGTAGAAGCAGTATTTTCTCAATTATCTTGTAAGCGTTATCATAAATATTACGAATTCTCACTCTCTCCCGATGGGTTGAGCGGACAAAGGTAAATTCTGCAGATGGCTTGTTTTTTGCAGTAATTGGACTTTCTATATATGCTATTAAGGGCTTTCGGTTATTATGCCGAGCTCTCATAATTTTCAATATTGACGTAATAAAGTGAAAACGCTTTCAAACAATTTCATCAACACTGGAACGAATTGGCAATCCACATTAAAGACTCTTTGCACTATGTTCGGATTCGATATGAACCATAAATTGGGGGAGGATTAAAAAGTGAAAAGATTTAAATGGGCGCCTCGAAAAATTTTCGTAACCTTGCTGCTAATCCTGGTCTTTTCCGGTAGTAACGTGAAAGGAAAAGATTATGCGGGAAAGATTCTCGATAGTTTTGAAACCACTGGTGGCTGGACGGTTTATACCCCGGAGGGCACAAGGCTTTTTTTGTCCAGTGAAGAGGGGAAAAAGGGCAACTGTCTGGTCTTAAATTATGATTTTGGTAATACTGAATCTTATGTTATTGCTTCAAAAGGGCTCCCACTCGCACTTCCTGAAAATTATGAATTCGGTTTTTATTTCAAAAGGAGCGAGCCGGTTAATCATTTTGAATTCAAACTGATAGATGATAAGGGTAACACTTTCTGGAAAAAGTGGTATGATTTTCGACACATTAACCGCTGGAAGAAAAAGACAATCCGCAAGAAAGATATTTGTTTTGCCTGGGGTCCTGACCCTGCTGCCGAGCTAAAAAAGATTGTTAAAATAGAATTCGCTATTACCAATACCACGGGCAAAGGCAAGGTTTGTCTTGATGAGCTGACCCTGACCAGTTTGCCCGAGTCTTTTAAGGAAGAGGCTTCACCGGAAAAACCCGAATTTCCCAGAGGGCTTTATCCCCGCTGGCTATATGACAAACAGGCTTACTGGACTATTGTTGGCGCTCCCGTTGACGAAAAAGAAGCCCTTATCTGCGAGGACGGAACTCTTGAGCCTCACAAACGTGGCTATTCTCTTATGCCTTTTTTATATCTTGATCGTAATTTTATTACGCGTAATAAAATTACGCGTAAACTTATCACGAGAGAGGAGACAGAGATATCCCAATCGTTAAAAAAGGATTGTGTGCCAATCCCTTCGGTGAATTGGGAACATGACGGTTTGAATATGAATATAACGTTGTTTGCGTATGGCGATGCCGGGAAATCCACGGCATATGCCTGGTATGAAATTGTAAATAACCGCAAGGAACCCGTTTCCGCTAAGCTTTATCTTGTCATTCATCCCTTTCAGGTATATCCTCCCTGGCAGGGAGGTGGTGGAGTCTCCAGGATTTCCAGCATTAACTATAAAGGCAACATAATCGAGATTAACAAGAAGCATAAAATTTATCTCCTTACCAAAGCTGATGCTTTTGGCGCACAGTCTGAAAGCGACTCATCTCCTGAGGGCAACGTGGTTGATTTTATTCAAAAAGGAGAGATTCCCCAAAAGGAGAAGGTGGAAGATAAAAGTGGTTTTGCCTCCGCCGCCATTGAATATCGTCTTGACCTTCAGCCCGGCGAGGCAAAGGATTGTTTTCTGGCATTTCCGCTTCATCAAAATAAGCCTGCGCTCAAACCAGATATGAAGTCTGCTCAGGCGAAGGCAAAAATCCGGGAAATGTTAAATGAAGTCGCCTTTTTTTGGGAATCGAAAGTCAACCTCGTCGAGCTCAACATTCCGGAGCAGGACATTGTAAATATCTTAAAGGCGAACATAGCGTATAATTTAATCACAAAAGACGGACCGGCGCTTCAGCCAGGCTCACGAAGTTACAACAAAGCCTGGATGCGTGATGGTGGGATTGCCGCTGCCGCTCTGCTGAGAACGGGACTGACCGATGAGGTCAGGGAATTCATTGACTGGTTCGCCGGGTTTCAATTTGAGACGGGCGAAGTCCCACCTATTATTGATACTGAAGCCGAAGACCCGCTGTGGGAGGAGAAGGAACGGGGCTTGATAGAATATGACAGCCAAGGCGAATTCATCTATACCATTCTCCAGTATTACGACTTCACAAAAGATAAAGAATTTCTGAGGGAGAAATTCCCCGGGGTTGTCAAGGCACTGGAGTTCCTCGAATATTTGAGGAAACAACGTCTTACGGACGAATATAAAGATGGGGCACCGGAAAAGAAAAAGTTTTACGGAATTCTCCCGCCTTCCACCAGCCACGAAGGTTATGCTATGGCACATTCTTACTGGGACGACTTCTGGGGACTTAAAGGATGGCGGGATGGCAGAACCATCGCATCTATCCTTGGCAAAAACAGCCGGCCGCACTGCTTCGCAGCCGCTCTCGCT
>CAZGKP010000147.1:0-732 GCA_964526215.1 uncultured Candidatus Sumerlaeota bacterium | reverse complement strand
ATGAAGATTTCAAAAAGTGCGTCTATAACACAATAAAATTAGTAATAAAATTATCAAACATAAATTACATTCCCGGCTGTGCTGATAAGGGAGATTTTGATGCCACATCTACCGCAGCCGCCATTGACTATTGCGATGAACTGGAGAACCTGAAAAAGTTCCTCCAGCCGTATCTCAAAAATACCTTCGACCGATATTGTAATGATGTGAAAAGCCGATTCAAACCGGATGCAAAATACCACTTCACACCTTATGAGGCGAGAAATATTCAGGCATTACTCTTTATGAACCGCAAAGACGAGGCGCTCGGGTTACTGCGATTCCTGATAAAATGCCGCCGACCCCTCGGCTGGTATCACCTGGCGGAAGTTGTGGACAGTGACTATCGCAAACCTTGCTATATCGGCGATATGCCGCATACGTGGGTCGGCTCGGAAATGATTATGGCTATCCGCAACCTCTTCCTCTACGAAAAGCAGGATAGGCTCATTCTGGCGCATGGTGTAGACCCCGCTTGGCTTTCCTCTCCCAATGGCATTGCAATTAAAAAATTTCCCACCTATTTTGGCACTGTGAATTACACAGTGAAAAAGACTCCCCAGACGCTTGACATAGATGTCCGGGGTGACTCTAAGCCACCGCAAGGATTCGTCTTTAAATATCCGTTAGAAACTCCGATAGAGAAAGTCACCTTAAATGGTAAAATCTGGAAGAGATATACGAGTTCTGAAA
>CAZGKP010000146.1:0-10118 GCA_964526215.1 uncultured Candidatus Sumerlaeota bacterium | reverse complement strand
AAATTTTTGAGCCTCTATAGAAGTCTGCTTTTCGTAGCTTTGCCAAGATGCGCCCGTTTAGGTCTCTGAAAGAGTTATTTTTTCAGTCAATCGGAAATCTAAAATGGACAACCGACAATCAAATAAACGCGCCTTCGGCCCACCGATGGCGCGTCTTCGGCATAATCCTTCTGTGGCGGATAAGTCTGTGGCTTATATTCTAAATTTTCGGGACAGTCATCACGAGGCTTTCGCCTCTCCCAAAAGGATAAAAGTATCAATCAGCAATTCCCATATACTCCAACGGACAACGGACAGCGGACAACGGACAACGGACAACGGACAATTCAGAGCGGTTATTTTCGGGACAGATTTGAAACCCTTTATCTTTATTCTATTGGTTTTGATTTTAACTCTGTCGGCGTCTCCTCTAAATGCGGCAGAGGCACGAGGCGTATGGCTGTGCGCCTGGGACCTCAATACTCTGTCAGAATGCCAGACCGCCATCTCTAAATGCCACGCATATCATTATAATTGTATATTTGCGCAGGTCAGGAGTCGGGGAGACGCTTACTATTTCCCCAATCGCGATGATGACGTCTATCCAAACCCTGAACCCCGTGGCGAACAATACACCATCTCACCTGCAGACTTCGACCCGCTACAATGCCTGATTGACAATGGGCATTCCCAGAACCCGCCTATCGAAATCCACGCCTGGGTGGTCGTTTATCCCTGCTGGAATCAGAGTTCACAGCCGGATAGTTCCCAACACGTTTATCGCACACATCCCCAATGGGTTACTGAGAATTCGTCCGGTGAAACAATGCCCTGGAACGGAAGCGGCGGTGAGGGTGCATACCTCGACCCCGGTATCCCCGCTGTTCAGGACTACCTCTTCAACGTCTTTATGGACATTGTTCGCAACTATGATATTGATGGCTTGCACCTCGATTACATCCGTTATCCGGGCACATCATACGGTTATGACCCGATTGCAAAACAGGCATTCCTCGCCGATACTGGTTTCAATATAGATACAGACGCGGGTATTTCCGGCACGTGGGCGCTGTGGCGCCGCACCCAGATAAATCGCCTCGTAAAGCGTATCTACCGTGCTGCCATTCGTGAAAAACCCCGGCTCAAAATCACATCTGCACTCATCACGCACACAGACCCCAGAAGTGGCAAACTCCAGGGGTTCGACCACTGGGCACGCGGCGATAAAGAATCGGGCGGCGGACCCTATCTTCCTTATCACGACATCCTTATCCCGATGTGCTATTCAGACACCTTGAGCGGCACAAAGACAAAATACTCGCGCATTGCCAATTATGGTTATGGGGCGACTCTCTACGCCGGACCAAGCGCATATCTCACCGGAGATACACCATCTCTCATTGTTCAGAAGATAAACACAATGCGTGCATACACCGGCAGTCCGCCCCGTCCTGATGGCTTTGTCTTCTTCTCCTTCGGTGGTATGACCGAGGACTCCGACGCCCGGTTTCACGCAACATCTGACCCCGGGGGACCGTTTGATGCCGATGATACAGTCCCCGTCCCACACACAAAGACGCCCGATGTCGTCCCGCCACTTTCCCCCGCAAATGTTATCGCCACCACACCTGCACCGCGCACTGTCCGTATTACGTTCAGTGCCCCTGCCGCTGCTTCCGATGGCGACTGTCCCGTATCATACCGCATCTTCCGCAGCGAGGCATCGCCAGTGCCGGAATTCTACGAAAACCTCATTATGGTCTTCTGGGATGTGAATCATACCCGCACGCATTTTTCCTGGGAGGACGTGAGCGCGCAATCCGGGCAGACCTATTATTACAAAGTTATCTCCATTGATGATTACGATAACCGTGCCGCTGCGCCGCCCGTCAACGCAACCCCCACGGGCACAACCATAATCATCGAATCGCATCCGTCTGGTCTGAACAACACTTATTATGCCGAGACATCCGGCAAATGGTATGACAGCAGCTCATACAGCACCGCCGCCGGTTGCACCGCACAAAAATCGCGCTATGCCCTTTATGATGATGTCGGCGGTAAAAACGACCGCTCTCGCTATGACCCAAATCTCCCCACTGCCGGCAGGTATAACCTCTATGTCACCACGTATAAATGGGGCAGCGCCGATGCAAAAAATTGCAAAATCACAATCCATCACAAAAATGGCGATACTGTTATCTACCGCGACATAACCGCATCAAATTGCGGAGACAAATGGTATGAACTCGGCACCTATGAATTTGCGGCAGGGAAAGGCGGCTACGTTGAATTTGACGATTCCACCGTAACATCTCCCGCAGGCGGGCAGCATCGTCTCACAACTCACGGGATGAAGTGGGAACTCGCCTCGGGTGCATCGCCCACACCCTGGGAGAGGCGTCCGCCTCCCCCTGAAGATATCCCCACAAATCAGCCCGGTGAGGCATTTTACGCCGATGATTCACCTTTGATGATGGATTACGAGGACGCAAATGGCTGGGACACCAGTTCATATCTACCTTTTTTCGGCAACACAAAACGCTACGCCACAAATCCAACCACAAAGGCGACATTTGTTGTATGGCTGCCCGTCTCGGGGCGATACAGTATAGATGGCGCAATCAACAGCGGGGGATATACCGATTCAGCAAAGTATCGTTTTATACACACAGGCGGTGTAGTAATGCGCACCTTATCGCAATCGCACATTACGACAGGTTGGCATCTTGATATAGACGAAGTCTCCGCCGAGAATGCCTATCATTTTAGTGCAGGATACAATTATGTAGCGGTATGGGATGAAGCCAATGACGGCAAGTTTTGCATAGCAGATGGCATCCGATTTACATTACGTGTCCCCGACCGCCCACGACGTCCTCAAGGTATTGTTCTATATTGAATTAAACAGTTTCAAATGAGCAAAGGCAAAAATTTCACTCAGGATGAACCAGTAAAAAAGTATATTTTCTATCGAAAGATAAGTTGTCCAGATTTAGGTCTCTGCGTCCCCCCGTGTTTTTCCACCTGCGGCAGCCCGAATCAGGTCAGGACTTTTTACCCAAGCATCAATGCTTATAAAAGGTCTAAAAACTCTGTGCGGGAAGCTTGCTACTCAAGGTAACATTACCTCAAAAGGGGCGGTGAACCGCTGTGGTGCTTCGATTGCTGGCTTGATGTCATCCCATATACCGAGCTTCTCGGCATTATCCAGATAAAGCTCCACTGCCTCTTTCAGCATAGCAAGTGCAGACTCCGGCGTGTCGCCACACGAGGCAACTCCTAACTCTGGACAGTGCGAAACGTAGCTATCTCCCTCGCGCCAGATGGCAGCAGTCAAAGTGGTTCGACGCATAGTCCCGTTTCCTCCTTCTGTATTCAAGCAAGAATCTCATTAGTTTACATTCAGGTAATTCAAATGGGAAAATATAGACACTAAAGAGCCACGTCAATGGTTTTTTGCTGATAGCAAGGTCTTCTGCGATTGTGGGGGCGTCAATTCCTTATACGAGTGCACTTCCGTAAGCATCCTGTTATCAATAAATCGGATGATAGGCAGGCTTTTGGTAAATGACGCATCCAGTTGGTCTAATGGAAAAGTATACCTGAAGGCGGATGTTGGGGAATAGGGGTCGGTGTTGGGGTTGGCGTTGCAGTGCCGTTTGATTCTCCCGGCGTGGAATTCATCAGGAAGAAGTCGTGTCCATTGTCATCGGTATCCGCGCCGTCTGGGATACGTGAGAGGGATTGGCTTTCTGCTCCGCCGGAGTCGGTGCCAGCATTTCCACTGTCCGGAGAACCAGAAGGATGTGCACTGGCACCTTCGTAAGATACAGAATCTATGATTGTCGAAGGCGAGGATGCAAGACGCACATAAACACCATCATTGGGACCGTTCTGGATGCTCCGCACACCTATCATAGTTTCATTGATGAACGCTGTCAGGGATGTACTGTCGTCTGTCGTTCCAAGGACCCGGTAATCGCCGGGGGATAGCGTGTTGGCGTCGAGTGTGTAAGTAAAATATTCATTCGGTCCGTTATTCAATCCGACGATTTCAAGTTGTGAAAGGTCAATAGATTTAGCGCTGACGTTTTTGATCTCAATGAAAGACCAGGTGTCTTTGCCGGGGTTATCGTAATCAATTTCATTTATGATGATGTCTCCGGGATTGATATCGCTCGCCGGTGTTGGAGTTGGCGATGGAGTGGGTGTGGAGGTTGGTGTCGGGGTGGGTGTTGGGGTTGCGCCGCCGTTGGATTCGCCGGGTGTAGAGTCCTGGAGGGAAAAATCACTTGCGTTATCATCGGTGTCAACGCCATCAGGAACGCGTGAGAGGGATCTGTTATCCCCTGTTGAAGAATCGGTGCCGGCATTTCCGCTGTCCAGAGAGCCGGACGGGTGTGCGCCATCGCCTTCGTAAGATGTTGAATCAATTATTACTGAAGGCGAAGATGCAAGACGTATGTAAACACCATCGTTGGGTCCGTTTTGAATACTGTTTACCCCCGTCATCGTTTCGTCAATCGAGTCGGCGACCGATGTGCTGTCATCAGTTGTTCCAAGAACCCAGTATTCGCCCGGGGCAAGCATATTGGCTTCGAGGGTGTAAGTAAAATAAACTGTGGTGCCATTATTCAAACCGACGATTTCGAGTTTAGAGAGGTCTACAGTTCTATCGCTGACGTTTTTCAGTTCGATAAAGCTCTGGTCATCGTCGCCGGGGTCGTCATAATCAATTTCATTTATTACGATGTCGCCGGGGACAATAATTAGCGAAGGTGTTGGTGTAGCTGAAGGTGTTGGCGTGGGCGTGGGGATTGTTCCCCAGATATCCACCACCCAGTCGGGATAGTCAACAAACGGATTTCGGTTTCCCTGATGATGATAAATAACGTCATTGCGGCGTTGCTCGCGCTCATCCACAGCGTCATCGAGGTGCCATTTTAGAAGAATGCTCAACATACCCATATGGGCAATGGGTTTGTTATCGGAACTGGCTTTTATATCGTTGCGGTTGTCGGTGAGAATCAGGTCAGGCTCCTCGCATCCGGTTACGCCGTGTGTTCCCCCTTCATAGCGAACATCCATATAAAGCATAGCGCGGGCAATGTCGCCTTTCCTGTAATCCCACACCTCCCAGATACCTGTGGAACCGGAGCCTTTTCTCCAATTCGAGTGTCCGGGATAACCTACCACCGGTTTTTCAACACAACCGGACAAACAGTTATCAAAAGGGTTATTGCCACGTGATGAATTATAACCCACATCGCAGGCGAATATGTGATGGCAGTCTGTGTAGGGATAGTTGCAGGAGTCGTCATCGGCAAATCCGTAAGATTTGGGCCAGGAATGTTCGCGGTTCCAGCTCGAATGGTCGGATTTAGGGTAGCTGGCGTTCTTATATATGTCCAGTATATTGTTGGCGTCATTGGGGTCTTCGTCTGCTTCTTCAATAACTGTCCATACAACCGACTCAGATACACGGGAGCAGTTCTGGATAATTTTGTGGAGGGCGTGGCGCAACTCTTCGCCGGTAAGTCCTGATGCCGAGTCGTAGTAACCGGGAGGCGGAGCAGCAACGAGGGGTACGGGCGTGCTTGTGAAAACGCACAAAGCCACTAATCCCACAAGAAGGGATAAATGATAATTGTGGATATGTTTTTTGTAAACGTGGTGCATTGTATTTATCTGGCTGTTCAGAGATTTAAGGGCTTTCCTTTCGCGCCACAATAACGTAGTAGTGCGGTTTGGGAATGATGAGGTTGGCGAGTAGGTCAAGTGTGCGCCACGCGAGATATGGGAAGCGGCGGACGTAATAATGAATGCGCAAGAGGTTCAGCGCTTTGTTGTGAAAAAATGCCTCGCGCTCAATGGCAAGTGGCAACCCTTTCAGGAGTTTACGCACGGAGGTTTCATCAAAGGAATGCAGATGGGCGTTTGCGGGCGTGGGGCGATTACAATGAATGCACAGATGATAAACTATCTTTTCCTTATAGGGGACGCTAATGACCAGTTGCCCGCGGGGCTTAAGGACGCGAGCCGCTTCAGCAATCGCCTTTTCGGGCTTTCCCAGATGCTCCACAACCTCTGATAAAATCAACGCATCAATCGAGGTATCTTTGAATGGAAGGACATAGGCATCGCCAAGGGTTAATGCGAAATGTGTAATGCCGTTCTCTTTGAGGCGTTTTGCGGCATTCTGAAGGTTGAGGAGTGCCACATCGAGACCCACAGGAAAGGCACCTGCCCGCGCCAGTTGCCGCAACATCTCCCCACCACCGGTTCCGATGTCTAAAATTTTGGCATCGGGACGCAGGAGTTTATTGCCCAGGATGTGCAGGATGAACTCGGCACGCCGTCTCTCCACCTGTCCCTCCGGCGAGTCAACGGGCGGACGATAATTGTATGCCTCAGCATCTTTGCCATAATGCTCGATGTAATTGGTATAATCCACCGCTCTTCATCCTTCTCGGAAACTCCGACAGAATCCATTGCCCTATACACTTAAGCGTATTTTTCGCTTCATCTCTTTTTCGATGAGGTGTTCCATCCGCTGGACCATAGATGCCCATGATCTCTCTTTAGCAATCTCAATTCCTCGATTGACATTGAATCGCTCTGAGTGATTCAGCGCTTCTTCGCATAATCTCACGAATTCTCTGTGTGAATGGGCAATCCCTATTATATCCTTATAGTATTTAATCATATCGGGTATGGCGGTTGAGACAACCGGTTTGCCGGATGAAAAATATTCCAATGTCTTTGTCGGATTTATCTTTTTTGTTAATTCATTCATTGCAAAGGGCATAAGACAGACATCGAACTTTTGCAAATAATAAGGCAACTGTGTATAATCTTTTTGCCCGACAAAATAAATATTACTACATGTAGGTTTTGTGAATAGGTTTGTATTAACAGGACCTATCATAACTATATTCCAATCTTTACGTCTATTAGCCACATATTCCAACAATTCGACGTCAATTCTATTATCTATCAAACCGAAATATCCAAGGATGGGTGGTCGAATATTGCTAATATCTTGCGGTATGTGTAAGCGGTTTTTTTGAGCAAAGTGAGCAAAATCAACACCACACGGAAGAAAATGGATATTTTTACTATATGATTTGTTTTTCTCGAAGAGGGCATTAGTGCCCGTAAAAACAATATCCGCCTTCTTTAGCAAACTCTCTTCCGATTGGAGAATATTTCTCGGTGCCCAGGAGAATGCGGAATAATCATCTTGAATATCATAGACTGTTAACAGTTCCTTCAGGGAACCAGAGATATGTTCGAGTGAGGGAAAGTAAAACCAGAGAATTGAGTCTTTAAACTTATATTTTTGCAAATACCTTTTTATCTCCGTTTGCACAATAAATTTATTCAGGGTTTTAATGATCTTCAAGCGGTTTCCCCCCGACAATTTTATCATTTGGCAGTAGATGAGATTCCCAAACTGTTGTGGTTTTAACGAGAATAGCTTTTGTGGATGTTTTATTGCCTCGTGACAGGTTTCCAAAACGCAGTATAACACCTTATGTCTGCTGGCTAACCGCGTCATTGTATGGTGGTTTCTCTGCCAGATGTGTTTTGTCCAGCTCACATGACTGATGCAAATGATATCATATTTTTTATCTTTCCTATAATTAGATTGTATTTTTTTTAACAATAGCCGGCTGAATACCGCTTTCAACAATAGGCACAAGGACAAAGGGGGAAGAAATATTAGCAGGGCGGCTATTCGGATTGGTTTATATAAATAGCTTTTATAGCAAAACACGTTTTATTCCTTATCTTTACAATACTAACACTTTATATTTTACGCTTCCATACATTTTTCCGAGAACGAATCCCAGGTTGTTGATACCATCCAGTAAAGGAACGAATCTTTCCAATTCATCTTTTCGGGAAACGACATAAAACGGTGCGCGGCAAAAACCCCTCAACATATTTTTATAGGCTAATGTGTGGATCCAGTAACTCTTACCTAACGTTTTTCGATATTTTTTAAATAATGCAACTGTTCCTACACCATAGCTGAATAATTGCTTGAACAGTTTTTCCACATTTGCTCGATGCTTATGAAGAACAATTGCCTCTGGCTCAAGTATCAACGTATAACCAGCCTCAACAACCCGCCAGGACAAATCTGCATCTTCGCCATTGATACTGAAGAAATTATCGAACCCACCAATTTCTCTTAAGATATCTGCGCGGTACATCACATTTGCCGTGATAAAAAAGGGTGGGGAATTTTCCTTCTCCCTGAACATAATTTCCTGTGTGAGAATCTCTCTATATGTAATATATCTTTCCACGATGTTATCTGTCGGATATGGCGCAAGGTGTCCCCCAACTCCACCAATCTTTTCATCTTTTAGAAAGGGAACGACCAATCTGGATATCCAATCTTTTTCGGCAAAACAATCTGAATCAGTGAAGGCGATAAGTTCCCCCGTGGCATTTTGTAAGCCTTTATTCCTTGCAAAACAAGCGCCCTGCCTCTCCTCCAGCAGATATTTCACCGGATACTTTTTCACCAGTTGAGCGGTATTGTCGCTCGAATTGTTATCAACGACGATTATTTCCAGTTTATGTCCGGCATAGTCCTGCAATAGTAATGATTCTATGCATTTCTCTATCGTTTCTTCCGCCTGATAAGCCGGAACAATTATTGTGACGCGGGGCTGTTCCATCTCAGGGCTTCATCTCTCCTTTCCATATCTCTTCAATTTTTGCAGAGAGTCTGTTGCCAATTTTATTCCAATCGAGCAAGGTCTCGGCGACCCCTCTCCCGTTTTTGCCATAAAGTTCCCATTTATCCGGGCTATTTATCATTTGAATAATTTTATCCGCAAAGTCCGGGGCGTTGGGTTCTGCAACATATCCCGCTTGATATTGTTTGATAAGTTCAGGGATATCGCCGACATCATTAACCACAATCGGTCTCCCGGATGCCAGATAATCGCCTATTTTGTGAGGCCACCTTCCTTTATTGTAGATGATGTCTGTCATAGGAAGCAGCAGGATGTCACTTGCAGCCAGAAAGGTCTTTATCTCTTTGAAAGGACGTCTGCCGAAGTGAATGATATTATCCTCTTTCGTCATAAGCCGGTTGGAGGAAACCTCAAAAACGTGCAGCCCCCACTGTTTCATCTGCTTTTGTCTCACTCTGAATTCTGCTCCCACGACGAGCAATTTCACATTTTTCATTTCCTTACATACCCTTCCCAGGGTCTCCAGCAGGAGCATTTCATCAAGGTGATAATTTGCCGTATATCCGAGGATAATAACATCTCCCCGTTTGATGGATTCATCGAAATAAGAGGAAAGTTTTATCATCTCCCTTGCCTTTTGTCTATCCAGCGGCTTTATGCTCACTGTATCAGCCCCCGAAACGAGGTGTAAAATCTTATCTTTCCCAATGCCGATAGCTATTGCCCTTTCATAAAGAGCCTTGCATATCACCGTGACAAGATCAGCCCTCTTCGGCACAAACTCTTCAAGGGATTCCTCAACTTTATCATAGGCAGTTAATATCATTTTTCTGAATGGCGAAAGATTCATATTGCTATCTCTATAATGTTTAATCATTACAAATAGTCCGCCCTTTCCCCACCAGTCACACCAGTCGGTAATGTACCTGCTCCCTCGAAAAAATCTTGAGAAAAAAGCGGGTATAAAGTCCACCGGTTTGTGGGAAAAACCATAGACGAGGTCATATTTGTTTTTCAGAACCAGCCAGAGCCGATAGAGAACGCCCAGCGGGGACCAGCCGTCATCAATGCCTATGATAAATGACCAGCTTGGTGACTCTATCACTCTCAACCTATCTATATAATATTTGTTTGGCTTGTACCATCGGTAGGAAGAAGAAACGAAAGTGACAGAATGACCTTTGTTTGCCAGAAACTGGGCGAATTTCATAGCCCGAAAGTAGTTTCCCCGCTCGATTAAGTTGTGTGTCAGAACCAGAATCCGCATTTCTTGTTTGCCCCCACCTCTGCTGTTGGGAAGTGAAATTCACCCCGGCGGTCGGTAGAGATACAAAAGCCCGACAATGGATATGAGCCAGAGGACGATGTCCACCTGAATCGCCCGGTCTTTCAATAAAATTACCTCAGGCGCTCCTCCTT
>CAZGKP010000145.1:9444-10123 GCA_964526215.1 uncultured Candidatus Sumerlaeota bacterium | reverse complement strand
TTTGTCCTGACTTTTTTAGTTTCAGGTGATTTTTCTTTTTGGGATTCGGACTTTTTTTCTTCGGCAATCTCGAGGCTAACGCGTATATAGGCAGGCAGACCATCAACCGGCTTCCTCTGTTCCCGCCTTAATTTCTCCTGATAATCAGGGTCATCCTCATCAAGCTCTTCAGTAGGGTTTCGGTAGCGTTTTGCGCTGGAGTCCCAGTCATCCGCCTCCATCCAGTCATCATCATAAAAGAAGCCAAAGTACAGGTCGAATCTTTTCACACCCTTTGCAAGGACATCTGTGCGCGGGATTTTTTCCTCAATGACGTTACCTTCCAGATCCTTCGTTGGCTCGATGATGTCTTCTTCTGTGCGGATGAGGCGCTCATCCTCCACCTTGTATCCGACGCGACCAAGTGCCCAGGGTTGTGTCCCCGTGATACCGTCATCCATCTGGTAGCGGACAAAAGAGATAGAATCCTCATCCCCGTGATTTTCAGCCTTGAAAGAGAGGTTAACCTCGATTCCGTATTCGTAGGGATTCCGGGCACCATTATCATTGGAGTCATTTTCCCTACCGTAGAGGAACTCATCGAGCCTGCCCTCCATCTCCGCCTTGTTCCGTTCCTGCTCAAACCGCGTAATCATATATTGCATCGTCCTGTTATATGATGACTCCGGGAGATAATAAA
>CAZGKP010000145.1:0-9434 GCA_964526215.1 uncultured Candidatus Sumerlaeota bacterium | reverse complement strand
CTCATAATATCGAAAATAACGCGTGAGTGTTGCATCATATTGATTTCCCGCTCACCGGATGAATATGCCCGCATCCCCACCCGGAAGGTGGTATAAAGTGCCGAAGACACAAGCACAAATATCGTTACGGCTATCATAATCTCCAGGAGTGTAAATGCATTGCGCCTCATATTTTTGTCTCGTTTCTTCATCTGCCTCAAAAAATATCTTCCCAACCCCTGAAGCAAAAATAAGTAAAACCCTGATGACGGTTAGCCGAGGACGCGTGATTGTTTCGCAATCAGCAATGACTATTGTCAACGGACTACTGACAGCTGACTACTGACTAATAAATTTTATTCTCCCGCCGGCTTGTATAAGTAAATTTCTCCGCATTTGTGAGATATGTCTCAAGATGAACAGGCGTAAAGCGTTTCAGATGCCCATCATCGTAAACAATAGTGATTGTGAGCTTCGTCAGGTCTTCAAAATCCTTTATGTCGCCCTCAAATGAGATGTCTGGATAATCTATTTTAATCTCCTCCACATCGGTTATCCAGTAATAGTTCTTATAGGGACCGGATTGCTCATCCGAAGAACCGCCAGCATTGTCGGAAGCATCGTCCAGAGAACCAAAGGTTCCTTCATCGTGGTCATTTTGAGGTGGGACAACCTCGTATTCATCCAGAATCTGTTGTGCAAGCAAAGAGGCGGTTGTGACGATTTGCGCCTTTTTTGCAGCGGCAAGCGAGACCGTGAAGGAGCGCATAATTGCCGCAATCGCAACCCCAAGAATCACCATAGAGATGATGACCTCAAGCAACGCAAACGCCGACTTTCGCCGTCGAGACTTTATCAATCGCATCATAACTTAACCGGGCAATTTATCTGTATTTGTAACATTTTAGCTGATTGAAAAAAAACAATAATGAAGCCAGGAAACCAGGAGAGAATACATATATGATTTTCATAGTTTCATGGATTCCTAATAAAAATTACACTCTTTTTCAAACAGCTAATTTTTTACTTATATTCTTTCAGCCGCCTCGGACGAAATCGAAACCACCGTAATTTATAAATGTCCAATGTCCAATTTGCAATTTCCAATCTTCAATTTCCAATTTCCCGGCTCCCCTGTTCATTCCACCCCATTTTCCTCTGTGTAACTTTCATCCTCGGTCTGCGCCTCCCGTGCCGCCTTATCCTGTTCACGTGCCAGTTCTTCAGGCGTCTTATTATATACCTCGGGCAGAGCGGTAGCAGGCGGCACCTCGATGGTCATATAGCGAGTTTTGCCCTTTTTACGCGGGGGGCGATTTTCCAGAACGATTGTTGCGCCCGTCGCCGAACCGTCGGGATAAAAGACAACCCTTCCGATTTTCCCTCGCGAATCGGGGTCAGCATCCGTGGCAACCTCTTTGAAATACACAAAATGAGGCAGATGGCGGATGTGCTCAAATTCACTGCGCTTCTTTTCACTTCGAGACCACGAACCATTACTTGAGGGAATATATCTGTTCAGGTCGAGGCGATACCTGCCCCCCTCCACGTCAAAGCGAATCTCGGTCTCACGTTCACCCGTAATAGCCTCTGTGCGGGCATAGCGTATAAGGCTGACAATCTGGCGCGATGCGCTGACGAGTTTATTCCTCTCCCGAAGCCCCCGCATATTGGGCACCACAAACACCGTCATTATTGCCAGAATCATAATCACCACCATCAGCTCAAGCAGGGTGATGCCCCTGATACCTATGGGAGAATGTAGAATCTCTCCCCGCAGCATAATTCTTAATTCTCCGGAATACTTTATTTGTCAGTTGTCAGTTGTGTGGTATTTTACCATTTCCGGGACAACATAATCAATCCTTCATTTCAAACCACTGCATTGTCATAATTTTCTATTCTTCATTCATCATTCACTATTCACAACTCTCACATTCCTCCCGCAGTGGGGTCGAGGGTGAAGATTGGCAGGAGCATAGATATAACCACAAAACCCACCACCAGCCCCATTGAGAGTATGATGAGTGGCTCGATGAGTGATGTCAGTGTCTTAATAGAGCGGTCCACCTCCACCTCGTATGAGGAAGCTATCCTGATGAGCACCTGGTCAAGGCGCCCCGTCTCCTCCCCTATTGCCAGCATATTGACCACAACGGGCGGGAATATCTTGCTACCCCGCAAAGGGGCTGCTACGCTCGAACCCTGGGTGATGTTCTCGGAAATCTTTGCCACCTCTTGCTGAACCAGCTTGTTCCCCATCACCTCTCCCACTATCTCCAGAGAAGAAAGTATAGAGACACCGTTTTTCAAGAGCGAGCCGAGTGTCCGCGCAAATCTTGCAATCTCCTGCTTGCGAATCAGGTCACCCACTACGGGTATCTTGAGCTGAAAAGTGTGCCAGAGTGTCCGTCCCTCCTCGGTGCGGATGAAATTGTAAAAAAATATCCCTCCCATCAAGGCGCCGCCCAAAAGTAGCCACCACTTATTACTTACAAATCCCACTATGCTGATGAGGATTTGAGTCGGGAGGGGTAATGTCTGATTCAGTTCGGCAAATATCTGGAGAATTTTAGGGATAACGACCGTCATCAGAATAAAAATAGCACCCCCCCCGGCAAATACCATGACGACTGGATAAGCCATTGCAGACTTAATCCTGCTCCGGATTTCGTCTTCCGTCTCTGAGAACTCTGCCAGGCGCTGCAGGATGGCATCCAGCATACCACCCGCTTCCCCGGCGCGAACCATTGCACAAAAGAGCCTGGAGAAAACCTTTGGGTGTTTGCCCAATGCCGCCGCCAGTGTATCGCCGCCCTGCACATCGCCATTCACGGTTGAGATAATCTCACGGAGGTGTTCATTTGACGTTTGATTGACGATAATTCCCAGGGCTTTAACCAGAGGGATACCGGCGGAAAGGAGGTCGGCGAGCTGACGGTTGAAGGCGGTGAGATCAGTAGTGCGTATCCGTCGGCGGAAATACCCGCCGAGAGACTCCCTTTACTTCCTCTCTGCTTCAACACCTTTGACACCGATGGGGAAATAGCCCATCGCCTGGAGGCGGTTTATGACCACCGCCTGCGATTCCGCCTCCATAGTGCTCTGGATGAGTTCTCCCTTGGTATCCTTTGCACTGTATGAGAAACTCGCCATATCAGTTGTCCGTTGTCCGTCGTCCGTTGTCTGTTATCCGATGTCATTTAAATCTATGGATTCAATATCGTGTTCCTGATACTTTTTACTGATACATCACAAATCCTCAAATTCCTGAAATTCATCCTCCATTGAGACCCGTAAGACCTCATCAATTGTCGTAATTCCCCTTTTTACCTTGTGCCAGCCATCGGTGCGCAGAGGTTTCATCCCCCAGCGTATCGCCTCTTTACGCAGGACATTGGCGGGTTCGCGCTCAACTATAAGCCTGCGGAGTGGTTCATTGACCTTTACGAGCTCATAAACAGCCGTCCGTCCGCGATACCCCGTGTAACGGCATCCCTCACATCCCACAGGACGATAGAAACTCGCATCTGAGATGTCCTCATTTCTTGTATTCAATTTTGTTATGAGCTCGGAATGGGGTGTGTATGATGCCTTGCATTCGGGGCATAAAACCCGCACCAGGCGCTGCGCAATAATCCCCTCCACCGAAGAAGACACCAGAAACGGCTCAATCTCCATATCTAAGAGTCGTGTTACTGCACCGCAGGCATCGTTGGTGTGGATGGTGGAGAAAACAAGATGACCGGTGAGTGCGGTGCGAATGGTTACCTCTGCGGTTTCGTGGTCGCGAATCTCCCCCACCATAATTACGTCCGGGTCCTGGCGCAATATTGTGCGCAGCGTCCGTCCGAATGTGAGGCCTATCTGAGGAACCACCTGTATCTGCGTTACGCCCGTAATCCGGTATTCTATCGGGTCTTCAATTGTTATAATTTTTTTATCTACCGAGTTTATCTCAGAAAGTGCGGCGTAAAGCGTGGTGGATTTACCACTCCCCGTGGGTCCCGTGATGAGGATGATGCCGTGTGGTTTTACAATCATCTCACGCAGGGTGCGGATATGTTCCTCGTCAAAACCGAGCCTGTCGAGGGTGCAAAGATCAGAATCGCGGGAGAGTATGCGGATGGCGAGGGATTCGCCATAAGGTGTGGGAACGGATGATACACGCAGGTCATAATCCATATCTCCCATTTTGACCTTTATCTTGCCATCCTGGGGCAGGCGGCGTTCTGCGATATTCATATCTGACATAATCTTCACGCGCGAGATGATGGCACTCTGGAAACGGCGAATGGCTGACGGGATTGCCGCCTCGTAAAGCACGCCGTCTATACGGTATCGGATGCGCAGCTCCTTTTCGAGCGGCTCGATATGTATATCGGTGGCACGGTCGGTAAATGCCTCGCTTATAATCTGGTTGACGAAACGGACAATGGAGGCGTCCTCTGCCATCTCGTCAATATCTTCGATTTCTCCCGCCTCAACCTCAACTGCGGTATTATTCCCCTCGCCCTCACCTATCATCTCTTCAACCGTCTCCGCACCGATGCCGTAATACTTCTTTATGGCATCATCAATCTCTTTTGGTGCACTGACCACCGGCTCAACCTCTGTCTTCAACAACATCCGCAGGTCATCGAGCGTATGGATATCCAGCGGGTCGCTCACCGCCACCTTCAATACGCCGTTGGATTGCTCGACCGGTATCAGGTTGTAATGTGTGACAAGTTTTGCGGGGATTTTCTCGATAACGTCCTGGGGGATTGTAATTTCGCTCAGCTTGATATAGGGCATTGAGAGCTGGGATGCTACCGCCTTGAGGACGTCCTCAATAGTAACGAGATTCATTTTCACAAGGATTTCGCCCAGGCGTTCACCCGTCTTGCGGTGTTCGCGAAGTGCCATCTCCAGGTCATCCGGGTCAAGCTTACCCTCGTTGACGAGCACCTGACCCAGTTGCAATTCAGTCCCTTGCATCATAATTCATCGCCCCTTATGAGGATACAAAAATCCGTTTATTTAGTATGCCAGAATTATACCAGATTGAGGAATTATTCGGGCTTGGTGGAAATTTCCCATAATCCTGCCTCGACGCTCTTATATAAGCGGGTAAAATCCATATAATACAACTATCCTCACACTTGAAAAGTTTGGGGAAAGTCCGCCACCTGCAACGTTACTACTATAAGGGACGTTGCGGGGGATTGCGGAATTACAAATGGCTTATTGTGAATTCACCAATCGAATAAACAACCTCGAAAACCTCAACGGGTCTTGCTTTTCCTTTCAACGTCATTGGCGGCAACGAATCAAAGTGGACATTGTGCTCCTTGAAAAAGGCGTCTTCCGCGTGCGAGACCTTCTGGTAAGTGGCGAGGTTTATCAAAATCTCACCGGCAGCCGCCTTGCCCTGAAGCCGCTCCGCCACATTGACACTGTCCCCCAGCGCAGTATATTCTATGCGAATTTTTTTTCGTCCAACCGTACCGACAACCACCTCGCCGGTGCTAATGCCGATGCCGACGCCAATCGGTTCTCCCCGTTGCTGGTTCAATTTGTGCATTGCGCGCTGTATCTCCACGGCAGCCTTGACCGCCATCGCCTCGGCATCGGGGAGGTCGAGCGGCGCACCGAATAATGCCAGCACCGCATCACCAATAAATTTATTCACAACACCATCGTATGAAAATATAATCTGCGAGACAGTATCATAAAACGAATCCAGAAGTGCCACCACCTCTGCCGCGCTTAATTTTTCCGAGAGTGGAGTGAAGCCACGAATATCCACGAAAAGAACCGTTACATCCTTCTTCACTCCCCAGATTGCTTCGTTGTCGTAGTTACGAAGAATTTCCTCGCCGATGCGCGGGGAAACCGATTTCAGAAAAATGCTCTTCACCTTGCGCCTCTCCCTCTCCTTTACGCCCACTATGTAAAAGATTAAGAAAGTATATCCGAACATAATCGTTCCCGTCGGGCGGATATAGGGAAGAAACAAATTATACCGGCTGAAGGCAAATATACATACGCCGCTGTATCCCAGAAACATCACTAAAGACATCCAGGAGGCAAACCTGTATTCCAGATATGCAAATATAAACCCCATCACCATCCCGAATAAAAGCGTCAGCATCCATCCCTTCCAGGGGTCAAGTATGCGGACATAATCGTCCTTGAGAATCATACTTATCAAATTGGCGTGGACACCCACCATAGGATAGGCGGCAGCAAGTGGGATTGGCTGCACATCCGTTCCTCCGGGGTTCACCTCACCCACAATAACGATGGCGTCTTTGAATTTACGTCGCTTTAAGCGTGTCGGGTAGCGCTCTCCATAGCGCCCGTAATGCAAAACCTGCTCCAGAGAATAGCCACTGCGTCGCAGGAACGAATCCCCCTCTCGAAAGTTCACAATAACATTGCCCGACTCATCAATCGGGATGCGCTTGATACCCTTGTAATTCTTTTTCGGCTTGAACTCTACATCTCTGCCGAACTTTATCTTCAAATCAGAAAGCCCGACGCCGTAATAATCGCACAAAAATACAAGGTCGAGATGCGGATAAAGTTTATGCTTGTATCTGAAGAATAGCGGCACTCGTCTGACCACCTCTTCTTTACCTTTTGTGATATTGATGAAGCCGGCGCCCAGGGCGCTTGTGAGGAGCACTCCGGAGGGCAGTATGACAAATCTTGCCTGGGGCGGTGATGCGTTCACATCTTTTATGTCCGGAAGCCCGAATCGCTTTTGCAGATATAAACGACAAAGAGACTTGACCCGGAAGCTCAACCTGCTTTGCCTCTTATCAATTTCCTCCACACGGGCATCGTCGAGTTCGCGATATGCCTGTGCGCGTTCGGCTGACAGACTCTCAAGTAAATCGAGGTCTTCACGGATTAAATCCGCGATTGAGGCGGCGGGGAGATTTTTATCCGACTCCTCCTTTCCACCCACAATCTCATGGACAGGCAGGTTCTCTGTGAGAAATTTGTAGCCCAGATAGGTGGGAAGTTCCTGTAACTTCAGAGCAAGGGTCGGGTCTATTGGTTTTTTGTGCTCGAAAAGGATGTCGAATATTACCGCGCGGATGTGCAGCCGCCCAAGGGTCTGGAGTAATAATTGATAAACCAGACGTGTATCTATATTGTCTCCAAAAAGCAGGTGTTCGAGGTCTGTAACACCCACAATGATAATCCTGTCATCGAGCCTTTGCGGAGCGCGGAGACGCATCCTTGCATCCCGAGATGCCAGCTCCAGTTTGTTGATGTCCTTATTAATAGTCTTGACGTGACCGGGCAAAAGAAAAAGCAGCGCCGCAAACACACCGAGCAAAATGCACAGCAGGCGTGTTACTCGGGTTCTCTTTCTTGCCTGTATTACGTCTGGTCGGATATGCACAAGCCTATTCCCTGCAGACTTAATCAGTGATTGGCTGAACCGTAATTATGTAAAAAACGGGAGTCCCACGGATTCCTTGCACCCCCTACAAGACATCTCCAAATCAGGTCATAAAAGAATATCATTTGTCAAGTTTGAACAAATCCCACTCGCGCTCACCCCTCGCAGTCCCAATCACCTCACGACTCATATGCGCCAAAACAAACTTTTTTAACCTCTGCCCATTGAGAACAGGAATTTATTTTCAATTGTCCGTGGTCTCCGCCGCGGCGGATTTAGAGTAAAGGGTCAGCCTCTAGAATGAGTTCAATTAATGATTGACTTCGGATGCCCTCATTTGAAACATTCTGTTTATGGTTTGTCCCCGGAAATGATAAGGAACGGCAGAAGGTTACGCCGAAGGCGCGCCATCGGTGGGTGGAGATATTGGCAAGGCGAGAGCGATTGTCATTTACTTATTGCAGGAAAATTTACCCTGGACACATTCCCCAATTGCCAAATATCTGGGTTTAGAGCGAAAAAGCGGAATAAATCACCATCTCAAACGCATCCAGCGAGAAAAGACACTATTGCGATGCCTGGAGCGGATAACAGACACCAAATGAAAGCCGGTCTTTATTGAACTCATTCTAGTAGGTCAACTATTTAGGATGGTCGGATAGAGACTCTTTAACTTGATACGCGCATCCTCGGTGGTGAATTGCCAATCTACTGGTTGTGCTTTGTTATTTCTATCCTTGTTCCATTTTGTTGATTCTCTTTTTAATGTCTCTATGTCCGGTATTCGCCGATCAAGACATTGCCTGGAAAGATGACTCAGTTCAGACTCGGCGACATTAAGCCAACTGCCATGTTTGGGTGTATGATGAATCTCCAGTTTGTCCGCAATTCTTTTTGCCTCCTGTGGCTCGAAAGCCTCATAAAGCGAAGATTTGTTGTGTGTATTAGGGTTATCAAGAACCAGTACGATAGTCTCCGCTTGTGGATAATGGACATCCACCAACTCCTTAATCAAAAAGGCCCAATCAACTTTTGTCCGCCTCTCGGTAACCTTGAGTTCACGTCGTCCGACCAGCGGTTCAAAAAGCATAAAGATATTGGCGACACCATTACGCACATATTCATAGTCAAAGCACCGGGGATGCCCCGGCATTGGGGGGAGCGGCGCACGTCTCTCACCAACCAATTGCTTTGGAACCTCGTCCATGCAGACAACGGGGCGCATCGCATCGTAAGACCGTTTATACACATCAAGCACATCCTCCATTTTGCAGACGAATTCTGCACTTGGTTTGCCAGGAAGACACCTCGATTCTTTCAACCACGGCTCGACATCGGTTTTTTTAATGTCCTTCGCACGGTTTCGGGACAGACGCTCTCCACATATTCCAGCTCGACTATCTTTTCGGCGAGTAGTTTGAGAGTCCAGCGGGCTCGTCCCTCAGGGGGCTTACTGCAGGCAATGGCAATCAACTTAGCCTCTGTTTCACCATCAATGACTTTGGCTCTTCGATTGTTTTGTTTCTTGCGATTGAGTGCCGCCTCGACTCCTTCTTCGACAAATCTCTTACGAACGCGCTCGACTGTCCTATCACAAACATCGAGCGCCTCCATAATTTGCCTATCCTTCCATGCCCCACCAAAGGGACCGGCATCTGCCTTAAGGAGAATTCTGGCATGAAGTTGCTTTTGAGCAGCAGCCTTGCCTTTCGTAACAAGACTTTGCAAATAGGAGCGTTCTTCTTCAGTCAACGTGACAACATACAACTTCTTGGGCATGAGCATACTTCTTTCGTATAAATATGTAAGGAAACATAAAGGGACAGTGAAAAATAGTGCAAGGAAAATCATCCGACTGGACAAAGTAGTTGCTCCACTAGGAAACAATCAAAAAGGTCATTTAGGGTGGAGATTGACCCCTTTTGTTCAAAGTCGGCAAGCCATAATTTTCTAATCTCGAAAATCCTGTTGAATCATATGAACGCTGAGTGTTATGTAAAACAGAGTACCTTAAGAAGGTTCAAGTATTTTTGTTAACAAATAACCCCCATTT
>CAZGKP010000144.1:0-10292 GCA_964526215.1 uncultured Candidatus Sumerlaeota bacterium | reverse complement strand
CTTTTTCGCCGGTGTCCTTTTTCTGGCGGGGTTTGGGCTAAAGGCGGCTCTCGTTCCGTTTCATGCGTGGCTACCCGATGCACATCCATCGGCTCCCGCCCCGATTTCGGCAATGCTTTCCGGCGTGTTAATTAAGGCTCTTGGGATTTATGCCATCTTGCGTGTTTTTTTCTGCGTGCTGGTGGTAGATATTCAATTCCTGAATATTTTGCTTATGCTGGGAGTCATCTCTATGGTGGTAGGTGGTGTTCTGGCTATTATGCAGAACGACCTCAAGAGACTGCTCGCATATTCCAGCATCAGTCAGATTGGTTACATTGCTTTAGCAATCGGTTTAGGAACGCCATTGGGGATAATGGGTGGTCTATTTCATCTTATCAATCACGCTGTGTTTAAGTCTCTACTTTTCTTGAATTCTGGGGCGGTGGAATATTCTACCGGGACGAGGGATTTAAGGGAGATGGGTGATTTATCCCGGCGGATGCCGGTAACGGGATTCACGAGTCTGATAGGGTCGTTATCTATTTCGGGGATTCCTCCGTTTAATGGCTTCTGGAGTAAGCTTATAATTATAGTGGCTTGTATTCAGGCAAAGCGCCCCGTCATCGCCCTGCTTGCGGTTCTGGTGAGTATAGTAACGCTGGCGTATTATTTAAAGGTGCAAAGATATGCATTTTACGGGAGAGTTAAAAGAGGGATTGAGTCAGTAAAAGAAGTCCCTTTCACGATGCAGGCAGCGATGATTTGTCTGGCGATTATTTGCATCATCGGTGGGGTTCTCTTAATCCCGCAAGTCAAGGCTCTGTTTTTGCAGCCTGCGGTGGATGTCTTGGTGAAGGGCAAGGATTATGCTACTGTGGTAATGGCGAGTTTGAAATAGGTTCATTGTATCAATATCGGGGTTAGTTTAGATGAAGCCGAAGATAATAGTCTTTATCGTAAGCTTTCTGGCATGGATGGGGCTTACCTGGAGCGTCGGGTGGGTATCTGTGTTAGTCGGAATATGTGTATCTATTTTTGTTTCGTTTTTTACGGCAGATATGTATAATCCGCGCTTTTCCCTTACGCATCTGCCGGTGCGCGTCTTCTGGTTTCTCGTTTATATCCCGTTTTTTTTCTGGGAATGCTTCAAGGCTAATATAGATGTTGCATATCGTGTGTCCCACCCCGAGGTTCCCATTCATCCCGGCATCGTCAAGGTAAAGACGCAGCTCAAGTCTGACCTGGGTTTAACCTTTCTGGCAAACTCAATCACACTAACCCCGGGGACGCTGAGTGTTGATGTGGATAAGGAAAATGGTTATCTTTACATCCACTGGATTGAAGTCAAAGATGAGAGCGTAGAAGGGGCGACTCGTAGAATTGTTGGTAGATTTGAATCCGTCCTCAGGAGAGTATTCGAATGAGATTCGTCCGATGGCTTATAGGGCTATGCATCCTTGTGGGAATTATTTCGTGGCTATTTATTTACCCATTTGGATTTTTGATGCGCGCCTCTTACGTCATACTGCTTTGTATGTTCCTGTGTCTTTATAGGGTCATAGGGGGACCGACTGCTGCGGATAGACTGGTATCCATAGACATACTTGGAATCTTAATTGTAGGGTTTTGCGGAATTCTCTCTTTAAGCACAGGCAGGAACTGGTATCTGGACATCAGCATCGCCTGGGCGTTGCAGAGTTTTATCGGAGTTCTGGCACTAACGAAATATCTTCAAGGTAGGGCGTTTGATGATTGATATAATCGGGTACATCTTTATTGTGACAGGAGTCATATTTGACCTTTTCGGGTGTCTGGGTTTAGTGAGGTTCCCGGATGTCTACAACAGGCTTCAGGCTTCAACCAAGTCTGTTACACTCGGGACTTGCGGCATAATGTTTGGAGTCTTTTTAATTTCCGGCTTTACGGCACAGGGGATAAAGGCGCTTTTAATCATCATATTTCTCATTTTGACCGCCCCCACATCGGCTCACGCCCTTGCCAGAGCCTCACACATTGCAGGCGTCAAACTATGCGACAAAACTATCTGTGACAAATACGCGGAAGATAAGGATAAGATATGAAATATCCGAAAATGAGAGAACTTGGCGAGGCAATAAGGGCAATTATAAAGGGTCCGTATACGACAAAATTTCCCTTTGAGCCGCATACACCCGCGAAAAAATTCCGCGGTAAGCCTGTCCCTGATGATGAATACTGCATCGGCTGTATGGCTTGCGCCGAGGTCTGTCCCCCTGATGCCATCGAGGTGATTGATGATGCGGAAAAAGGTATAAGAAAAATAATCCGCTATACTGACCGGTGCATCTTTTGCGGACAGTGCGAGGTAAATTGCACCACCGAAAAGGGCATCCATTTGACCGATCAATACGACCTCGCCGCCTTTGATAGGGAATCCCTGCGCACGGTGCAGGAATTCGAACTCGTTGTATGCGAGAGATGCGGTGCCGTTATCGGAACAAAAAAACATATCCTGTGGCTGGCGAAAAAACTCGGTCCCCTTGCCTATGGGAATTTTCCGCTGATTCTGACCGCTCAAAAGGAATTGGAGGTTCCTGAAAAAGAAATCCCACCCGAAGTGCCGCCTGCTGAACTTCCACCTCCCACCCGTTCCGACATCTTCCGCATACTCTGCCCGAAGTGCAGACACCAGGTTCTGATTTTTGACCAATATGGTAAATGAACTCAAAAAGAGGCTAAAGGGTAAAATTGTTGTTGTCGGAATTGGAAATCCCCTGCGAGGTGATGACGGCGCCGGACCTGCTCTCATCTGCCAGCTTAAATCCGGTACCCAAAAGACCAATCCCCTTATCGAGCTGATTGATGCCGGTGAAGTCCCCGAAAATTACCTCTCGAAAATCGCCACACTTAAACCCGATACTGTCGTATTGGTGGATGCGGCGGATTTTGATGCCCCGCCCGGAACAATGAAAATTATCAGCCCACAGGATATCCCCGAACGCGGCTTTTCCACACATACCGCATCTCTGAAACTCACAATACAATACCTTAAGAGTGAAACGGATGCAGATATATTTTTACTGGGCATACAACCCCGGAGCATTCAACTTGGCGAGGGGATTTCTGCTCCTGTGAAAAAAACAATTGACAAAATTGTAGATATGATAGGAGAATATAATGCATGAACTGGGATTAGCACAGGACTTTTGGGAGGTCATAAAGCAAAAGGCAAAGGAAAATAACCTCAAGAAGATTGAGAAGATTACGCTCAGGGTCGGGACTGCTTCAGGGATTGAAGAAGATTTCCTGCGCCATAGCTTTGTTGACCATATCTTCCCCGGAACAATCGCAGAAGGGGCGGAACTGGAAATTATAGACGAGCCTGTGAAGGCACGATGTAAATCCTGCGGGAAGGATATAACATCCGCCGAAGAGTTTGCACTGGGCTGTCCCTTTTGCGGCAGCCCCGACATCGAAATCAGCGCCGGGAAAGACATCTACCTTGAGTATATAGAGGGAATCAAATGATAACCATAACAAAGAGACCCGTCCGCAATGCCTTTTCTAAAAAGGTTGCGGAACTTAGCGGGGTGAACCTTTTATCCTGTTACCAGTGCGGGAAGTGCTCGGCTGGCTGCCCCAGCGCTTCATCAATGGACTTAATCCCCAGTCAGGTGATAAAACTCGCCCAGCTCGGACTTGAGAACCGGCTGGAAGACTCTAACACAGTATGGGTATGCGCATCGTGCTATACTTGCTCTGTGCGCTGTCCGCGCGGGGTGGACGTGGCAAAAGTGATGGAGGCACTACGGCAGATAACTCTGCGCAAAAATATTGATTATGTAAAGATAAGGGAGATGCCTGCAGGGGAAATAACGCAGCTACCGACAATAGCGCTGGTGAGTAATCTACGCAAATCCGCCAGCTAAACAACATCCTGTGAATGTTGAATTGCAAATTGCAAAATGGAAATTGTAAAATGCAAATTATTGGGGCGGGATATATAGATTTGCAATTTGATATTTGCAGTTTTCATTTTGCAATATAGCCTGGTGGGGGAATTGAAATGGAAATAACCTATTATCCGGGTTGCACGATGAAGACAATGGCGAAGAATTTTGAGGATTCTGCCATCAGTTCTTTCAGGGCGCTCGGGATAGAATTGAAGGAACTGCCGCGATGGAATTGCTGCGGCACCGTTTATTCACTTACCTCTGATGACCTGATGCACCACCTTGCGCCTATCCGAAACCTCATCAGGGTGAAAGAACAGGGCGCAGACCGCGTCCTGACCTTTTGCAGTATGTGTTTCAATACCCTCAAGCGTGCAAATCTGATGGTGCGCGAAAATCCTGAAAACCGCGATAAACTCAACAACTTTATGGATAGGGAGGAGATAGATTACGTGGGCGATGTGGAGATTGTGCACGGTCTGGAAATCTTGAGAGATGAGGTCGGATTTGATAAAATAGCCGAAGCCGTCAAGCAGCCGCTCGATGGCTTGAAGGTTGCACCTTATTACGGATGTATGCTTCTGCGCCCCGAAGAGGTGGCAATTGACGATGCGGAAAACCCTGCCATTATGGAGAACCTGATAGAGGCTCTCGGGGCAGAGGTGATTGAATTTCCTTACAAAAACGAATGCTGCGGCGCATATCAGACGGTTAATGCCATTGATCTCGTTGCAAAAAGAACCCTCGCTATAACCGGCTTTGCAAAAAGGGCACAGGCGGATGTCATATTGACCAGTTGTCCGTTGTGCCAATTCAACCTGGATAGGCGGCAGAAAGAGGTTAAGGAGCAGTTCCCCGAATTTATCGAGATGCCAGTCCTTTATTTCACGCAGCTTTTAGCGGTTGCGCTCGGTCTGGGAGAAGAGGTCTGTCGGTTTGACCTCAATTATATAAATCCGCTTACAAGTTTAGGTCTTTGAAAAATATCACTCTCATCGGCCTGCAATCTAAAAGTTAAAACGGATAAAGGACAATTAAAAAAGAGACCGAGGATTGTTTCTTACATTTTAGATTGTCAGTTGTCAGTTGTAGATTTTAGATTGACTGATATATAATCCGTGAGAGGTGGTCTATGAATAAAATAGGCGTCTTCGTGTGTCACTGTGGCATAAACATTGCCAACACTGTTGACGTTGAAAAGGTTGTCGAGGAGATTGGCAAATATCCGGGTGTTGTGTACGCCACCGACAACAAATATATGTGTTCGCAACCCGGACAGGATATGATAAAAGATACCATCAGGGAAAGAGACCTCGATGCGGTGGTGGTTGCCGCCTGTTCCCCGACACTTCACGAGACGACTTTCCGCAGGGCGGTGGAGGATGCGGGGCTGAATCCTTACTTCTGCGAAATAGCAAACATCAGGGAACAGTGTTCCTGGGTGCATAAAGACAAGGACGTGGCAACCGAAAAGGCGATAAAGATTATCAAGACTATCCTCGCAAAGTCCCGCCTCAATGAAGCGCTTTATCCCGTGAAGATACCCGTAATAAAATGCGCACTCGTAATCGGCGGCGGTATTGCGGGGATTCAGGCATCGCTCGACATTGCCGATGCAGGCTATGAGGTCATCCTTGTGGAGAGGGAGAGCTCCATAGGCGGGCATATGGCGCAGCTCTCCGAGACATTCCCCACGCTCGATTGTTCCCAGTGTATCCTGACCCCGAAAATGGTGGCAGCAGGGCAACATCCCAATATCAGGCTGTATGCATATTCCGAGGTGGAGGAGGTCTCTGGCAGCGTGGGGAATTTCAAGGTTAAGATTCGCAGAAAGTCTCCTTACATAGACTGGGAGAAGTGCACCGGTTGCGGCATGTGTACCGAGAAATGCCCGAAAAAAGTTCCTTCGGAATTCAATATGGGGCTGGGGACAAGAGGCGCTGTCTATACACCTTTTCCTCAAGCCGTCCCGAATAAACCTGTGATTGATAAGGAAAACTGCATCTATTTCCAGACGGGGAAATGCAAAATCTGCCAGAAGGTCTGCGATGCAGGCGCCGTCAATTACGATATGGAGGACACCTTCGTCGAGGAAGAAGTTGGTGCAATTGTTATGGCAACCGGTTACCAGCTTTATCCGATGGAGAATATTGGCGAGTATGGTGCAGGCAAATATCCCGATGTAATAAATTCACTGGTATTTGAGAGACTCCTCTCCGCCTCCGGTCCAACACTGGGGGAGATCAAGAGACCCTCTGATGGCAAAGTCCCTAAACGTGTGGTCTTTGTATCCTGCAGTGGTTCGAGAGACCCGGAAAATCATAAGCCCTACTGCTCGAAGATTTGCTGTATGTATAATGCAAAACACGCAATGCTTTACAAGCACCGCGTCCCTGACGGTGAGGCAATTGTGCTCTACATTGACGTGCGGGCAGGCGGGAAAAATTACGAGGAGTTCTACACACGTGCACAGGAACACGATGAGGTCGTTTATATCAAGGGAAAGGCATCAAAGATTTTTCGCGATGGGGATGAGCTAGTTGTGTGGGCGGCAGACACACTGCTTGGAGAACAGGTTGAGATCCGCGCAGACCTGGTTGTGCTGGCACAGGCGACGGTGCCCGACCCCGCCACTGACCCCCTTGCCAGAAACCTAAAGATTCAGCAGGATGAACACGGCTTCCTGACCGAGGCGCATCCAAAGCTCAGACCCGTCGAGAGTTTAACAGCCGGATTCTTTTTAGCCGGTGCCTGTCAGGCGCCAAAGGATATACCCGAGGTAGTAGCACAGGCATCCGGTGCCGCTTCAAAAGTCCTCGAAATGTTCTCGCAAGAAGAACTACATCACGCACCAATCATTGCAGATGTTGACGAGGACGTTTGCAGCGGGTGTGGTGTATGTATCTCCTTATGTCCCTATGGTGCGAGGGAGTTTGAGGAAAAGGAAAAGGGCAGAATCGCAAAGGTAATCGAATCCCTTTGTGAGGGATGCGGCAGTTGTATCGCAGGATGTCCCTCCGCTGCCTCCCAGCAGAAAAACTTCACCGATGCCCAGCTATACCAGATGGTTAGCTCGGCAGCCGAAACAAGTGAGTAAAATTCGCATAAATAAATAGGCGCAATCGTCATTAGGCGGATATGTGCCTCTCCCAAAAGGATAAAAAACACCACCAATATGAATTTTACAACGGGCAATTTACAATTGTTCCAGAGTAGCTGGGGTAGTGGCTTGGATAATACGATACACTTGATTGATCTTTTAATAAGGGGCGTTAAAAATGGTAGAGAAGAAGGAATTTGAACCGGAGATTACGTGCTTTCTTTGTAAGTGGTGCGCATCCGCTGGCGCCGACCTGGCTGGCACATCCCGTATGGAATACTTGCCCAATGCCGTGCCCATAAGGGTGATGTGCTCGTCCAGAGTTGACCCTGAACATATCCTGTGGGCGTTCAAAAAGGGGGCAGATGGCGTCCTCATCGGGGGCTGTCATCCGGGTGATTGTCATTACGAGAACGGGAATTATAAGACTCACCGTAGAGTTTCACTTCTTAAAAAAGTCCTGCACGATTTTGGTATAAATCCGGCAAGATTAAGGCTGGAATGGGTATCTGCCTCGGAAGGGAAGAAATTCGTCCGGGTGATGAATGAGTTTATCGGTGAGATAAAAACCCTGGGACCATTAACAAACGGGAAGGAATAGGGATATGTCCAAACCAAAGGTTGCATTTTACTGGTGCGCCTCCTGTGGGGGTTGCGAGGAGGCGGTGGTTGACCTTAATGAGGCGGTGCTCGATGTCGCAGCGGCGGTAGATATTGTCCTTTGGCCAGTTGCACTCGACTTTAAGTATGGGGATGTGGAAAAGTTGAAGGATGGCGAAATCGCCGTCAGCTTCATTAACGGCGCAATAAGAACCTCCGAGCAGGAAGAAATCACAAAACTCTTGAGGAAAAAATCGGGGCTTGTCGTTGCCTTTGGGAGTTGTTCCCATATGGGCGGCATACCCGGTCTGGCTAACCTGTGGGATAGAGAGCATATCTTTAACACCGTCTATAAAGAAGTCCCCACAATAAATAATCCCAAAGATTTAATCCCCCAGGAGAAAGTAAAAGTCCCCGAAGGTGAACTCACCCTACCTGCCTTTTATGACACTGTCTATACACTGGACCAGGTAATTGACGTGGATTATTATCTGCCGGGATGTCCGCCCCCGCCCGATTTAATATCAGACGCCGTTACAGCCATTTTAGAAAATAAGCTTCCCCCGAAGGGAGCGGTTCTTGCACCCGATAAATCGCTCTGCGATACCTGCCCCAGAGCCGAATATAAACCTGAAAAGATCTCTATGAAGTCCATTAAAAGACCCCACGAGATTATTCCTGATGCAAAGAAATGTTTCCTTGAGGAGGGCATAATCTGTATGGGTCCGGCAACGAGGTCTGGCTGTGGGGAGAGATGCATAAATGCCAATATGCCCTGCCGCGGATGCTTCGGACCAACCAAAGAAGTGGCAGACCAAGGTGCAAAGGGTCTGTCGGCAATCGCATCCATACTGGGGCTTGAAGGTGAAGACAAGATGACGGACGAAGAGGTGGAGGAACTTATCAATCAGGTGATTGACCCGGTCGGGACTTTTTATAGATTCGGCCTGCCTATGTCCATCTTGCGTAGAAAGAGAATGTCGAGAAGTGAGGAGAAAAAAAAATGAGTCGTAAAGTAACAAACAATACAAACACCACACACGAGCGACACAGGAAAAAAGACATCTTTCTCGATGATAATGGTGACGTCTCGCGGGCATATTTTCAGATTCCCGAATTAAGGGGATTCGAGAGGTTCTGTCAGGGCAGACCTTGCGAGGAGATGCCAAGAATAACAACGCGAATATGCGGCGTATGTCCAACTGCACATCATATGGCTTCCTCAAAGGCACTGGATGACCTGTATAAGGTGGAACCTCCATCGGCGGCAAAGAAAATAAGGGAACTTATGTATTGTGCCTTTCAGATTGAGGACCATACGCTACATTTCTTTTTTCTGGGCGGACCCGATTTTGTAGTCGGACCGCACGCAAAGGCTATGGAACGCAATATCCTGGGCGTCATCAATAAAGTCGGACTTGAAAATGGGAAAAAGGTCATCGAGGTAAGGAAACGGACACGCCAGATTATGACGCTCATCGGAGGCAAGGTTATTCATCCCGTCTGTGGCTTGCCCGGTGGTGTATCAAAAGCCCTCACCGAAGAAAATAGGAAAGAGATTGTGGAGGCTGCCAAGTATTGTGTCGAATTCGCTCAATTCGCCTTAAAACTATTTGAAGATATTGTCCTTAAAAATAAGGAGTATGTTGACCTTATTGTCGGTGATATTTACAGGCACGAGACCTTCTATATGGGTCTCGTTGATGAAGAAAATAGATTGAGCTTTTATGAAGGAAAGGTCAGGGTGGTTGGACCTGATGGGGATGAAGTGGCGAAGTTCGGGGCACAGCAATACCTGGACTATATTGAAGAACACACCGAACCCTGGACATACGTGAAGTTTTGCTACCTTAAAGAGAAAGGATGGAAAGGCTTTGTGGACGGGAAGGATAGCGGATTGTATCGGGTAGGTCCCCTGGCGAGGCTCAATGTCAGTGAGGGTATAGCAACCCCGCTCGCACAGGCGGAATATGAAAAGATGTATGAGGTGCTTGGTGGGAAACCCGCTCATAATACACTGGCGTTTCACTGGGCAAGGTTGATTGAGGCGCTCTATGGCGCCGAGCGAATGTTAGAACTTGCAAATGACCCGGAACTCACCGACCCGAATGTGCGAAATCTACCCACCGAAATACCCACCGAGGGAGTTGGGGTAGTAGAGGCGCCAAGGGGGACATTGTTCCACCACTACAAAACAGACGAAAGGGGATTACTAACCGATGTCAATCTGGTAGTTGCCACACAGCACAATGCCGCACCGATATGTATGTCCATAGACCAGGCGGCAAAAAAACTCATCAAGGGCGGCAAAATCTCTGACGGGCTTTTAAATATGGTGGAGATGGCATTCAGGGCGTATGACCCCTGCCTCGCCTGTGCGACTCACTCCCTCCCCGGGCAGACGCCCCTCGATGTAAAGATTTACGATGCGAACCACAAATTGGTGAAGCGATTAGTCCGGGACAGTGGCTAAAAAATTATGTCGCTCTATCTTCACGGGACTTCGTTCTCCCCGAAACAATGTCACAAATAGGTAAAATCTCCCTGGGTGAACCCGGAAGCCGGGATATATTCACCCCCACTGTCTTATGTCTGGATTTGGGTATTCTTTTTTAATGAGAAATAGTGCTTTGTCAGGGTTGTAGTGAGGTGTAAATTGTCTAATGTGCAGGATAAAA
>CAZGKP010000143.1:0-10302 GCA_964526215.1 uncultured Candidatus Sumerlaeota bacterium | reverse complement strand
TCACCACCACCAACGATTGCAAAATCATCAGTTGCCTGGTTGCTTTTCCCTCCACCAATTGTGGAGTGAAGACCACTTGCCGTGTTACTCTCACCACCACCAACGATTGCAAAATCATCAGTTGCCTGGTTGCTTTTCCCTCCACTAACTGTGGAGTGAGGATCACTTGCCGTGTTACTCTCGCCACCTGCTGCTATGCTGTAAATATGTTGAGCTTTGTTATATGAACCACCTGAAACGGTTGAGTAATCTGCACTTGCCTGGTTGAAGTGACCACCACCAATGGTAGCGCGTGAACCATTGGCAACATTTACTTGTCCGCCTGAGACGGTGGAGTATGTCCCACCGGCTGAACTGTTGAGACCTCCCGAGACAGTAGCATAATTCTTTGTAGCTTCATTACTGTAGCCTCCGCCGATAGTGGCATAATAGTCAGATGCCTTGTTACTTTGTCCACCTGCTACTGTGCAGTAGGTAGCATCGCTTATTGTCCCGGCACTGTTACCAGCCAGGTTATTAATACCGCCACCGATAGTTCCATAATTATCAGTAACTGAATTTGTCGAGGCTGACTTGCCGCCTCCGCCGATGGCTGCGCCTTCAACGCCATTGGTTACGGTGTTGCCGCTGTATCCGCCGATGATATTCGGGCTGTTGGAATTTGGCTCCAGGCGTATGACGCGTTTATTGTTTACCTTTAATTCCAGAGCCTTGTCATCGGTAGTTCCGAGGAAATGTGTGGCGGGGTTTGTGCCGCTGTTGCCGGTGAGGAGCCAGCCGAGGTCTGTTCCGCCAGAGTCTGAGGCGAAGGCGTAAGGGACAGCCGTCATTGGCACGCGTGGGGAATAGATTTCATCCGCCTGGAAGCCGTCGCCGTCAATATCCACCTGCACTTGCAGCCATAGATTGGGGTTGTCTTTGAAAAGGCCGGCGGGAAAAGACGTCTGGCTGCCGAGCAAGACAGAAAAGATGCCATTTTTGACCGCTACATCGCTGGTGCCGTCGTATGTCTCCTCCCATTTCTTGTCACCGCCGCTCATCGCACTAAACAATGAAAACTTCATCGAGTAGTTCCCATCAGCAGGTGCCGTGCCGCCTGCCGTTTTAACGCGCCCCTGGTAGGTAATCGTCCCCGGTCCCGCGGCGAACACTAACGGCACAAAAAAGACAAAGACCAATAACGGCGTTAAAACAGAAACTACACTCCCTGTTTTTTTAAGTTCTCTTCTCATGGTTCCATACCTCCATTTTAGTGTTGACGTAAGTTTATGGTAACAAATTAACTTTCTTTCACGTAGTGCTCGTCGTGCCGTAGTGGTTAAAAAAGATAAAAACCACAACGACACAACGGGCACAACGTATTAAAATACGCGTCTGAAAATACCGTCTTTCAGTTTTGGAACATTAAAGTTTACAATAAACCCAAGGCGATAACCGGTTAGTTTCAAATATGTCAACAGCTGCGCTTCATAAAGTGGATGAACTTTTTCCACCGATTTAATCTCAAAGATAATTTCTTTCTCCACAATCACATCAGCACGAAACGTATTATGAAAGGTTTGTCCTTTATAGTTTATGTCAACAGGCTTTTGCCGTTCGTATTTAAGCCCCAATTGTTTCAGCTCATAACAAAAGCACAACTCATATACACTTTCCAGAAGTCCCGGAGCGAGTTCCCTGTGCACCCTGAAAGCCGCTTCAATCGCTTTAGAAGCAATAGCCTCAGTTTCTTCATCAATCGGCTCGTAATTTTTATTCATAATTGCCTCTTAAAGCCGTAGTGCTCGTTGTGCCGTTGTGGTTAATATGAGATAAATCCCATCGTGCCGGTGACGGTTACTTCCGCTTCTGCGAAATCCACCCCGTGAGTGAGTTTCGAACCGTTGGAAGCCTGAGACACGCCGACGCAGGGCTGCCCCGCCGCAGCGATGACGTCATTTAACCCGGCATCGGTTATCCGTCCACCGCCGGCGGGGGCGATTAAGTCCTGTTCAATGGTGTTACCGTTCCCATCCTCCCGCGCAATCGCCCAGCCCACGACCGCCAGTAATGCAACAATGCACATAATCAAGACGAACCGCGTGCGGAATGCAGATTGGATTTTTTTAACAAGTCTCATCAGCAAATCACCTCCCGTCAGATTCTTCGGATATATACAGATATTCAATAATTTTACTCCTTTTGCATATTCAATTTCCGGACTCAAGCAAAAAAATGTGCACCCAGAGGTGCACAGCCCAAAATTCGTGAAATCCTCCAGCATCGGACAAGTTTATGGGGAGCTTTGGGTCAGACTTTATCATTAAGTAAGCGCTAAACGCTCCCTCGGTAAGAGGCATAAAGAGGCTTGAAATTGTTGATGTTAGATACCAGGGCAAGCTACTTTATCGAGGGGGGACATCCGATTCAAGAGCGGAGGGGTTGGAGGATAGGCGTGGCGCTGCGGGATTTTTGTGCGGTCAAATGGGCGATACTTGTCAATGCTGTCAACACGCGCAAGCCGTATCCATTTCCGTAAGACCTTTCCGCCGGAATCGGATAAATACTCCGTGCGGAAACCAACACCACTTGAGTTAGAAGAAAAATATTTAAGCCCCGTAATCCTGCCCCGCTCATCGCGAATCCAGCTGATGAAGATAACCGAGTGTCCGGTTTTGTTGTTGCGGCTAAGGTCGCAGAAATCGCCCGGCTTCACCTCTTCCCAGTCGTAAATCCAGTGCCCCAGTCCATAATACTCAATCCCCTTTGCGGGGCTGTCGCCCGCTCCCTCTATATACCAGATTTGCAAGAGATTGAAGAGGTCATCGAAAGTCATCCCGTTAAAGTCGTCATCGGGAAGTCCCTTGGCTTTGTTTCGCAATTTCATAGCACGGACGAATATCTCAAAAGTCAGCCCGCAACAGTAGCTGCAGTGTGAGCCGTCGGGGAACGCCTTCGCCACAACCCGCCCCTTATACCACAGATTTTCCGTAACGCCATTGTAGATGTCATAACAGGGTGCGCAGTAGTAGGGATATGAACCGTGCACCGGATAGGCGTCAATCACCTTAAGGACATAGGGATTAAGGTCGCCCTCGGCATCGTCCAGGACGGGAGTGGCGCGTGTGAGCCAGCGGTCCACCGGCGAAGGTTCATCCACAGGTGAGACACGGGGCGCTTGAAATAACGCCCCGCATCCCGAAAGCCATAATGCTATACAGAAAAGGACAAATAAATTAAGCCATTTCCTCCTCATCGAGCCAGGTCTCCTATATGCGATTTATGAAGGGAGTCCACAAGATTCAGCAGTTTATCCAGCGACTGCACGCTGCGGCTAATTTATGCCATATTCCTGTATCTTGCGGTAAAGGGTTTTTCGCCCAAGCCCCAGTATGCGAGCGGTCTTTGCCTTGTTTCCTCCGGTGGCAATTAGCGTGGAACGTATCAACTCTTTTTCCGCCTCGGCAAGACTTAATCCCGCTTTCAGTTTGACAAATTGCTCTTCTTCAGTGTGCTGGCGGATTTCTTCAGGTAGATTCTCTGGCGTTAATTCCTTTCCTGTCGCCATTACTACCATACCTTCGATGACGTTGCGCAGTTGTCTGACATTTCCGGGCCAATGGAATTGCTGCAATAGAGTCATTGTGCGCGGCGAGACCTTCAGAAGGGGTTTATTGTTCTCCTTGCAGAACTCTCTTAAGAAGGCGTCAATGAGCAAGGGAATATCCTCGGTGCGTTCGCGAAGCGGCGGAATGTTTATCTGAATCACGTTCAGGCGATAAAAGAGGTCCTGGCGGAATGTGCCGCCCTCGACGCATTCAGCGAGGTTTTTATTGGTGGCGGCAATGACGCGGACATCAACGTGGATGGTTTGTGTGCCGCCAACACGCTCAAATTCGTGCTCCTGCAGCACGCGCAACAGCCGCACCTGAAACTCTGAAGCCGTCTCGCTTATCTCGTCGAGGAAGATTGTGCCGCCGTTGGCAAGCTCAAAACGCCCCGGTTTCTGACGATGGGCGTCTGTGAATGCACCCTTCTCATGCCCGAAAAGTTCACTCTCCAAAAGGGTCGTGGGGAGGGCGCCGCAACTGAGTTTTACAAGTGGTTTATTTTTGCGGGGGGAATTGTAATGAATTGCAGATGCGATGAGTTCCTTACCCGTCCCGCTCTCACCCTGAATGAGGACTGTGGCTTTTGTGGGGGCGACCTGGCGGATTCTGTCATAGATGCGTTGCATAGGAGGCGACTCCCCGATGATATTGTCGAGTCCGTAATGTTTCTGGAGCGATTTGCGCAGCGCCTCGTTCTCCTCGACGAGGGTTTTTTGCATAAGGGCACGTTCAACTAAGAGATTCAGTTCATCTATATTCACCGGTTTAATGATGTAATCATAGGCGCCCTTTTTCATCGCCTCGACAGCGCTCTCGATGGTGCCGTGTCCGGTTAAGATAACAACGAGGGTCTCCGGCGTGTGCTTGCGGATATATTCAAGGAGCGCCATCCCATCCACACCTGGCATCTTTAGGTCGGCAATTACGAGGTCAAAGGGACGGGCGGAGATGATGCCAATAGCCTCTTTGCCGTCAGCGGCGAGCCGTATATCGTAATTCTCCCTATCGAGTGCCCACTTTAGCCCCTCGCGGGTGTTCTTTTCATCATCAACGACAATGATTCTGCGTTTCATTTCTCGCTAACTCCCCGGGGAAGTAATCTGACGGGATGTCGGGAGAGCGGTAGCGTAACGGTGAATGTAGTTCCCTCATCAACGGTGCTCTTTACACTTATATTGCCGGCGTGCTGACTCACTATGCGATATACAAGCACCAGTCCCAGACCGGAGCCATGGAATTTGGTCGAGAAGTATGGTTCAAATATCTTGGCGAGATTTTCTTCGGGGATGCCACAGCCATTGTCAATAAAATCAATGGCGATGTTTTTGCCCTCTATGCGAGAGACAATCCGGATTCGGGGTTCGTTAGAGCCATCCAGCGACTCCTGTGCGTTTTTGATGATATTTAAGAAGGCTTGAGCGAGCCGCTGTTCATTCAAGCGAACCTCGGTCTGGGCAGGTTCGGGGTTTATGTCCAATTTGATGCCCTTTTCCTGGAGTGTTGGTTTCATAATCTCAACCACCTGGCGAATGACATTATCCACGTCACCGGGGCGAAGCGAAAGGCGAGTCGGTCGCACAGCTAAAAGGAATTGGTCAACTATTTTAGAAAGGCGTGAAATCTCCTCTAAGATTATGTCCGCCGATTTTAGGCTTCGCTCACGGCATTCAGAAGTAACGGCATCGGGCTGCAGATTTATATACTTCTTGAGGAGCTGGGCATGAATCTGCAAGGAATTTAAGGGATTTTTAATCTCGTGCGCGACTCCGGCAGTGAGCGTTGCCAGTGCAGTGATGTTTTGTTTTTGCCTGCGTGCCTCTTCGGCTTTTTTTTGCTCGGTTATGTCGCTTATGAGAAAAACAATGCTTGTTATTGAGCCATCTTCGTTTCCGACCGGCAGAAAGCCAATGCGTAGCGTTCGACCTCTGGGTTTATGTATTTTTATCTCCTCAGATGTTACTTCACTCAATGATGGGTCGAAGTTAGCGATGCGTTCCCGCAGGCGCGGGCTGGTGATGAGGTCGGGGAGGTGTCTGCCCGCAAGGCGTTCTTCGGGACCCTTCAATCCGAGTGCCTTACGCGCCGCCGTATTCATAAATAAGATGCGAAGCGAGGCATCAGTTACCATAATCCCCTCCAGCATCCGGTTAAAGATGACCTCGAGGAAATTCCTCTCCTGTATCAGCTTGAGGAGATATGCCTCAATCTGCTGGCGGTCAATCTTCTCAAGGTGAGACAGGAATTTCCCTGCAAAAGTTTTCGTAGGCATTATAGTACCCAATTATAGGACAGTTGAGCCTGGTATCTGAAATTTGCACCGATTAGGGCAGATGTATCTGTGTGCCTCAACTATAAAAATCCGGGTTCTTATTTACCCCCGGTTAACGAGTGTGATTACGTCGGCGATGTCAAGGACGCCATCATCATTCTGGTCGGCGTAGTGCAATTGGTCAAAGGTCGGATGGCGTCTGCCGAGAATATGTTCAATGAAGTCAAAGTGAGTAACCGTTTCCTTTTTTACATTTTGTCCTTTGTCCTTCTGCCTTCCGGTTCACCAGATGGTGAAGCCGCCGTCTACGATGAGATTGTGTCCGGTGATGTATGAGGATGCATTTGTTGCCAGAAAGAGGGCGGCTGCGGCGATTTCTGCGGGTTCTGCCAGACGCCCCATCGGGGTGTCTTTCCGCCAACCCTCGTGTAGAGGCAGCATCTGTGGGCGACACGTCATCTCGGTTAGCGTATATCCGGGACTGATGGCGTTGACCCTAATCCCATAGCGTGCCCATTCCGATGCACAAGATTTCGTCAGGTGAACGACGCCTGCCTTTGAAGTGTTATAGGCTGCCTGCGGCTGGGGACGATTGACAATCAATCCCGACATCGAGGCGATGTTTATGATACTGCCGCCCTTGCCGCGTTTAATCATCCGCTGCGCAACCGTCTGTGAGAAATGAAAAACCGCTGTCAGATTTACGTCCATTACCTTTTGCCAGTTGGCGAAGGACATTTTCTCCAGAGGTTCGTTTATACAGATGCCTGCGTTATTTACGAGGATATCGAGCGAGCCGAAATGATCCCAGGCATCGTTGACGGCGGCTTCGACCTGTGTGTGCTTCGTTACGTCGGCACGTATTGAAATAGAGTACCTGCCGGATGGGTCAATTTCTTTTGCCACTGCTCTTGCGCCTTCTTTGTTTATGTCAACGATTGCCACACTGGCGCCCATCTCGCTAAAAAGTAGCGCAATCTCTTTCCCGATGCCTCGTGCCGCTCCGGTCACAATGGCAGAACGCCCCGAAAGCCCGAAGAGGTCTTTAAGTCTCGATAAATAAGGACGCTTATGTTCTCCTTTCATCTTTAGCCCCTCTCGCTGCATAAAGTGTGAAGATGTAACGTGTCAAGAAGGAGATTTCGAGGGATGTAAGAGTATTATATTGTGCTGATGGTCTGTGGGGTGTCAATAAATATTCCCTGGAGTCGGCAGAGGTACGCATATTGACCCTGGCGGCGCAGGAGTTCGTCGTGGGTGCCGCGCTCAACCAGTCGCCCGTCATCAAGCACAAGGATTTCATCAGCCATCTTTACGGTTGAAAGCCTGTGTGCGATAATGAGGGTGGTGCGTCCACGGATCAGGTTTTTTATCGCCTCCTGGATTTTCGCCTCCGCCTCCGAATCGAGCGAGCTGGTCGCCTCATCGAGGACAAGGATATCGGGGTTTTTCAGGATTGCCCTTGCGATTGCGATGCGTTGCCGCTCCCCGCCGGAGAGCCTGCCGCCGCCCTCGCCTATCGGCGTATCATAACCCTGCGGCAGTTTCTCGATGAAGTCGTGGGCATACGCCTCTTTCGCCGCCTCTATTACGCTCTCGAGGGGTATATCTGTGCGACCGTAAGCGATATTGTTCCTGACCGTGTCGCTGAACAGGAAGGTTTCCTGCGTTACGATTCCGATGCGCTCTCGCAATGCTTTGATGCTGAAATCCTTGAGGTCTATCCCGTCAAATGTGATGCACCCATCTGTCGGGTCGTAAAAGCGGCAGAGTAGATTTGCAAAGGTGGTTTTCCCCGCGCCGCTTCTTCCAACGAGGGCTGTTATGCTCCCGCGCATAATATCCACGCCGATATTCTTCAAGGCATACTCGTTACCTCTATCATAAGAGAAACTCACATCCCCGAACGAAATCTTCTGCTTTAAGGGAGGCATAGGAATAGCGTCAGGTTTTTCCTTCAATTTGCTCTCGGTATCGAGGATTTCAAAGACGCGCTCGGCTCCCGCAAGACCACTCTGCATCCGGACGTGTATGCCGCTTAAGTCCTTTAGTGGGCGGTAAAGACGAGAGACGGCGATTAAAAAGACGAAGAAATTTGTCCCGCTTAATGTGTGCGCCTTTAATATCAGATACCCACCCGCCAGCAATACGATGACAACAGCCAGCACGCCCGCAATCTCCATAAGGGGAGATGTGAGCTTGCGCAATGCCTGACGATGCAAGTATGAGCGATATGCCTTCACATTTGCCTTCTGGAATCTCCTGGATTCAAACTCCTCCATCCCGAATGCCTTGACGACACGAATCCCGCCGTATGTCTCCTGCATAATGTCTACCACGTCCGCCGTGCGCTCCTGTGCCCGTCTGGATACCCTCCTGATGCGCCTGCCGAAGTATGCAATCCATAACGCCACAAAAGGCAGCGCCACTACTGAAAAAAACGTCAGCTGCGGACTCAAATAATACATAAACACAAGTATCATTATGATTGATATCGGAGATTGTATCCCTACATCCATAGCGCTGACCATAGCGGAATTAAAGGCGGAGACATCGCTGGATACCCGCGCCATCAATTGTCCTATGCTCCGTTTTCCGAAAAACGGCAGGTCCATACGCAGGATGTGGTCGTGAATCTCCTGCCGGATGTCCTTCACTAGAGATATACCTGTATATAACATCAGGTAATCCGAGGCGTAAGCCGACATGCCTTTAAGAAGTGCAGAAAAGGCAACAACTATGCCGATTATGTAGAGTGCCTTCATCTTATGGGCGATAGCCCACGCAGTTATGCGGTCGACGCAGGAATCAATCGCTTCGCGATAGGGTTTTATCTTTCTTTCAATTGAGCGCACAATCGGGAGCTTGTATTTTGGTTTATGTATAGGTTTTTCCACAGAGGTATTTGTCTTCGTCCCGGAGAGCGAGGGCAAACCTGAAAACATCATATCCAGGACGGGTTTGAACGCAAAGATACTAAAGATATTAAGGAGGCTGGCAAAAAAACCCAGCAGAATAGAAAGGAACAGGGCTTTTTTGTAACGCAGGATGTATTTGAGGAGCCGTAAAAGCAGTTTCATATTTCAAACATAATCTTAATGAAGAATAGTAAACTGTGAACAGGGAACCGTGAATTGTGAATTGAGAATGAAGCAAAATGACATCATTTATTCTCGATTTAAGCCAGGAGCGAATTCCAATTCACGGTTTTCACTCACAATTCTTAATTCACAGTTCACAGTTCTTCATTCATAATCATCATCCTTGATGCGCAATTTTTTTGATTGCAGCGTGGACCTTGCTCGGCAGTCCGAATATTTCAATAAAGCCCTTTGCCGCGTCGTGGTTAAATTGGTCTCCGGTTTCGTATGTGGCGAGTGATTTATCGTAGAGGGAAAAAGAAGAGCGCCGCCCAACCGGTATACAATTTCCCTTGTATAGTTTCAGGCGCACATCACCTGTTACGAAGTCTTGTGTTTTATCCATGAAAGCCGCCATTGCCTCACGTAGCGGTGAAAACCACAAGCCATAGTAAATCAGTTCCGCATAGCGCAGGGCAAGCATATCTTTAAGGTGCGTAGTTTCCCGGTCGAGCGTGAGTGATTCAATCTCGCGGTGTGCGGTGAGGAGGATGGTTGCCGCCGGTGCCTCGTATATCTCGCGCGATTTGATGCCCACCAGGCGATTCTCCACCATATCGATCCGCCCGATGCCGTGTTTTCCGCCAAGTGCGTTGAGTTTTTCCATAACGCGACGAGGTGTCATTTTCCGACCGTTCAGCCGCACGGGGATTCCCCTCTCGAAGCCGACCGTGATATATTCGGGTTTATTTGGCGCCTTTTCCAGCGCAACCACCCACCGGAAGGCATTCTCAGGCGGTTCAATCCAGGGGTCTTCCAGAACACCGCACTCGGTGCTCGTCCCATAGAGATTCGTATCAATGCTGTAGGGATTCTTCTTTGTTATATTCACAGGTATTTTATGTTTCTTTGCATATTCGATTTCATCATCGCGGGTTTTAAGCTCCCACTCACGCAGAGGGACGATAACTTTGATTTTGGGATTGATAGACATTGCGGCAACATCGAAGCGCACCTGGTCATTTCCTTTGCCGGTCGAGCCGTGAGCGATTGCGTCCGCCTTTTCCCGTCGGGCGATCTCAACGAGCCATTTTGTAATCAAGGGACGCCCCAGACTGGTCGCCATCGGGTATTTGCCCTCATACAGGGCGTTTGCCTTCAGTGCCGGGAGGATAAAGTCATTAACGAATTCATCACGCAGATCTTTTATGACGATTTTTTTCGCCCCACTTTTAAGCGCCTTTTTCTTGAGTGGTTTTAACTCCTTTCCCTGCCCGAGGTCAGCCGTGAAGCAAACAACCTCGCAACCATAATTCTCAACCAGCCAGCGGACTATAACAGAAGTATCGAGTCCACCCGAATA
>CAZGKP010000142.1:0-10338 GCA_964526215.1 uncultured Candidatus Sumerlaeota bacterium | reverse complement strand
GCCCCCCCCTTGCAAAAATAAATATCTCAATGACACCTAAAAGGACGATTGCATATACTACCCTCTCGGAATATCTCATAAGAAAAAAAAGCCCGCAAAGAATCAAGAGAACGCCCGCGGACATAAATAGCCTCCTTGATGCGAAATATCCGGCATTCCTGACAAAGCCGGCATCTTTATATAAGCGGGCGGGGATATAGGATTCACGCGTCTCATATACCGCCTGCATAACTTTCCGCCACATACCCGCGTGCGAACCTGCGTGATATCGAATAAATAAAGCTGCTCCGGCAAGTGTAAGTGCGGAAAGCAAAATCACTAAAAGAGCGCCCGGTTTAATATGCCTGCGTTTAATCAGGTGGTCGAGACCCACACCCGTTAGTAGTGTGATGAAGAGAGACGCCTCAAATATGAACTTTGAGCTGCCGCGGAATTTGTTGAACCCGGGGACAAAACTGTAAAGAATCCTGAAAAGCGGCGTATGCGCGCCCAGTGCAAAAACTAAAAGCACCAGCACCATAGCCCCGGAGAAGCGGCGGGTGGTTCGTTTTCCATAAACAGAGCCGTATATTGCAAGAACGAGACCCGTTACGCTTACAAAGAGATTCATTTCCCACAGATACCAGCGCCCCCAATACGGCACGGTTTTCATATTACCGAGGAAATCCGGTGCCACAAGTGTGATAAAATTTTCGGGCGGGAAAGAAAACATCGAGGCAAATTGATAGGTCAAGCCTGCACTCCTCACACTTTCCCCTGCCGCCTGAATCCCCGTAAGGAGCTGAATCGCGCTTAAGGCGCCAGCTCCCACATAGATGCCCAAAAGCCCCGCTATTATTTTCCCCCGTTGACGCGTCTTTGTTATGCAAAATCCCGAATAGATCGCGGCAGCGACCGCTGTATAGAAAACCTGCTGGGGATGACCACCAAGCACCTGCATCGTGACGGCAAATATCCCCAGAAGACACCAGCTGAACGAACGCTCCTTAAATAAGCCATCAATAGCCAGAAATAAAAGAGGCGCCCACATCATAGTAGAGAGCGTTGAAAGGTGTCCGGCATAAACGTGCATAAAGAACGCCCCGGAAAACATCAACAGCACAGAAGAAAGCAGGCTGGCTAATGGATGTAGCCCGCGATACGATGCCCACAAATACATAAATACACCGCAAAGGAAGATATGCAGTGCAATGCCGAGATTTACTGCCCGGACGAGCGGCATTATCAAAAAGAGGAAATTGAGGGGATAAAAAAGTGCCGATTCAAATCCCCCTAAAAACGGCACGCCGGAAAATATGTGCGGATTCCATAAGGCAAGGTTTCCCCGCCTGAGCTGGTTGAATCCAAACGCCCTGGAATAGACGAATTGACTGGAAATATCGGTCCCCAGTTTTGACAGAACAGTTGCCTTCGTCGTAAACAGGACGTCAGCGAACATAGCCACTGTCAGGCTCAACAGAATAAACGCGGCGAGCAAGAATGAAATTCTGGTGCTTTGCCCGGATAGTATATTTCCCTGAGAATTTGATTTGAGACATCTCATTTTCTTATTCCGGTGGCATCGAGTGTCCGCTTTGATACAGGAGGATGCAGGCAATGTTCGTATTTCATCTCATTCAATAAGTACCCGCGAACACGATAACCGGAGAAACGGAAATACACCTTGTCGAAGTGAGAAGGCGTTTATTAAACAAAGGCACGATCCCAAAAGAGGGGGGGAACAAATCGCGTCTGTACCGAGATGGCGAGCGGTTTTGTCCGATTCGCGTAAAGGAGGCATCAGGTGGTGATTCCGGCTTTAATGATGTCGTGGAGGTGAATCATCCCGATGGGGCGGTGCTCGTCATCAATCACGGGCAGCACGGTTATGTTGTATTGTTCCATACGGTCAATGGCTTTGACGGCGAGCGTATCTGCGTGAACGGTTTTGGGATTTTTTATCATCAGCTTCTCGATGCGGGTATTGAAGTCGTAGGCTCCGTCGTGGAGTATGCGGCGCAAGTCGCCGTCTGTGAGAATCCCAACGAGCCTGCCATCATCATCCACGACGCTGGTTGCTCCCAGACCCTTACTGGTCATTTCGATGATGGCTTCCTTGAAGATTTTTAATTTGTTGATAACGGGGTTTGCATCGCCAATATGCATCAAATCTTTGACCTTAATTAAAAGGCGTCTGCCAAGTGTGCCGGCGGGGTGGAACACGGCGAAGTCCTCGATGCGGAAATTGCGCTTTTCTAAAAGGACGACAGCAAGGGCATCGCCCATTGCAAGCATAGCGGTTGTACTGGCGGTCGGGGCAAGTCCCAGCGGGCAAGCCTCTTGCTTCACGGAGACGTTCAAGACAACATCCGCCTGATGTGCCAGCACCGATTTTAGGTTGCCCGTTATGGCAATGAGGGGAACCTTGAAGTGTTTGAGATAGGGTAAGAGGTGGAGAACCTCTTCGGTATTGCCATTATGGGAGAAGGCGATGACGACATTTTGGGACGTAATCATCCCGATGTCGCCATGGAGGCCCTCGGCAGGGTGCATAAAGAGAGCCGGTGTGCCGGTGCTGGCGAGTGTGGCGGCGACCTTGCGGGCAATATGTCCCGCCTTGCCCATACCGGTGAGGACTACGCGCTTTGTGTTGAAAAGGAGGTCTATGGCTCTCTCGAAATTATCGTCGAGTTTATCAGAGAGGGAACGAACCGCCTCTGATTCAATCTCGAACACACGGCATGCTTTTTCTATTAAATCAGACATCGGCTATCACCAACTATCCCGAAAATTTATTCCTCCACAGATTCAGGCTTGCCCGCCATAGGCGAATTTATTCACCGAAGGCGGGACGGCAACGGATCTCGGGAAAGGCAAGACTCTCATAACGACTTGCTCTACTTTTGCCTTTTGCCCTTTACCTTTGTATCCTTACCCTATTTGACCTGTGTGTCAAGTTTTTTGAGGAGCAAAAGCAAGGGGCGAAGGTCATCGAGGGGCAGACAATTGGGACCATCGCTCAAGGCGCGCTTCGGTTCCTCGTGCACCTCTAAAAATAATGCGTCAATACCGACTGCGACCGCCGCCCGCGCAAGTGGCGCCACGAACTGGCGTTGCCCTCCGGTGCTTGTCCCCAGACCCCCCGGCAATTGCACCGAGTGCGTTGCATCAAACACAACCGGATACCCCAATGAACGCATTATGACCAGTGAACGCATATCTGAAATCAGGTTGTTGTATCCGAAACAGGTGCCGCGCTCGGTGAGGAGGATTTTCTTGCACCCGACCGATTCAATCTTCTCGATTATGTTTTTGACATCCCAGGGCGCGAGGAACTGCCCTTTTTTTACATTAACTGTGCAACCTGATTTTGCAACTGATAAGACAAGGTCTGTCTGGCGACACAAGAATGCCGGTATCTGTATAACGTCGGCGACTTTTGCCACCGCCTCCACATCCGAAGCGCAATGGACATCTGTCAGTATCGGGACGCCGACCTCACTTTTGACCCGCCCGAGTATGTTCAATCCCTTTTCGAGACCGGGTCCGCGATACGACCTGATGGAGCTACGATTTGCCTTGTCGTAAGACGCCTTGAAACAGAAAGGCACTCCCACCTCATCGGCAATGGCTTTGACCTTGCGGGCGATGAATAATGTATGCTCGAGGTTTTCAATCACGCAAAGCCCGACAATAAGACCTAATGGTTCTCTTCCACCAAAAGCTATAGGACCCGCAGGCACTCGTGCCACAGGATGCAACATTTTCTTCAGTGCACCTCAACTTAATGAGTATTACATTAAGGTAGTGGGTGGAATAATCAAGTCTTTTTCTTTTTTTATTGCACGAAGGAGGATTTGATTTGTAATATACCAATTAGTTTGTATCAGGAAATGGGGCATTACTTATTTCCCGCGCCGATGCAGGAGTATCTATAGATACTGATGCTCAAAAGCGGCTATTAGAGGCACTGATGGCATAGACGGATACGGCGTTATTTGTGCCGGACAAGGATACCAGATTTCTGTGGTGAATCAAACTTAATCCGTTCAAATCTTTAAGCGAAAATGAAAGAAAAACCTAACGTATTAATAATTGATGATGACCAAAACCTGATTGTCGCCTTAAATACTTATTTCGGGAAAAAGTTGAATTTGAATAGTGCGGTCAATGGCAAGGAGGCGATGGGGGTCTTAAAGACCGAGCCTGTTGAAGTTATTTTACTGGATATTGACCTGGGCGAGGAGAACGGACTCGATTTGATCGAACCGTTGAAGAATGAAAGCAGTTTCTCTGAAATCATAATGCTGACCGCCTCCAACGAAATCAACGACGCGGTGCGGGCGATGAAAATGGGCGCCTTTGATTATATCACCAAGCCATTTGAAGTAGACACACTGGAAGTAACCATCCAAAAGGCGCTGGAGAAAATTCAGATTGAAACACGGATATCCCTGCTCGAGGAAGACATCGGCCGACTCAAAAGATTCGAAGACTTGATTTACGTCTCTTCCAAAATGCAAAGAGTCGTTGATACTATCAAACAAGTTGCTCCCCTCGGATCCACGATTTTAATCAAGGGCGAAAGCGGCACAGGCAAGGAACTGGTCGCAATAGCTATCCACCGCAACAGCAGCAGGAGCGATGGACCTTTAGTTTCCGTGAATTGCGCCTCAATCCCCGACACCCTTTTTGAAGCGGAAATGTTCGGCTTCGAGAGAGGTGCTTTCACCGGCGCAATCCGAACTAAGCGCGGCAAATTGGAAATGGCAAATGCCGGGACAATCTTTCTTGATGAAGTCGGCAGCCTTCGTGCCAATGGGCAGGCTTCACTCCTGCGGGCAATAGAACGCAAAGAGATCGAGCGCGTTGGTTCCACCAGAAAGATTAAACTGGATATTCGCATCTTGACCGCCACTAACCGTAACCTCCCGGAAATGGTGAAAGAAGGAAAATTTCGTAAAGACCTCTACTATCGCTTGAACGTGATCCCTATTGAAATCCCTCCTCTCCGGGAAAGGAAAGAGGACATCGTCATTCTGGTGAATCATTTTATCAAAAAATACAATTACATCCTCAGCAAGAATGTACTGGGGATTAACGCAGATGCCATTCGACCGCTGATTCGTTATCATTGGCCGGGAAACGTGCGAGAACTGGAGAATTTGATAGAGCGGCTGGTGGCTCTTGGTAAAAATGATAGCTACATTGGCGTGGATGCGCTACCGCTGGAGATCGTGATGCCTGAAAATCCTTTGTTGGATGACGGTGACACGCTTACCCTGGAGGCCGGCAAAAGACAATTCGAGCGGGAGCTCATCATCGCCGCCCTGGAGCGGGCGAAATGGAACCGCAAACTCACTGCCAAAATGCTCGGCATCCACGTAAACACCCTGCTCAAAAAAATCAACAACCTTAAAATCACCCCACCTCCTATGAATCGAGGTAATCAAGCTGGAAATTACAAGAGATATTGGCCAAATCAGTGAATCACACAATCGTGTGATTGAAGTCACACAAACGTGTGATTCCGTGCTTGCCTATCATCCACGCCTTCTTCTCTAATCGTAGCAAATTCAAGCATTCGTAGTAGGAAAAACCGGTGGCACGATTCTTGAGTAATATGTAGTTTTCCTCAAGATGTGTCCTTCAAAATTTATGAGAGGTAGTGGTGAATGTTATCCCGCTACTCAATGGTCGTTCCCGTCGAAGATAAGCAAGAATTTATCATATATAATACTCTCTTTCGAGCCGCCGTTTCCGTTAACGCCGAATTGTATGACCTGCTTAACAATGGGCGACAGGTGGGTGGGGGTCTTTGGGAAAAATACAGAGAAGAAATTAAGACGCTTAAAGAGATGGGAATTGTTCGGCGGGAGGACACGGATGAGAGAGATTACCTGAAGAAGTGGTACCGCGCTTATCAATGCGATACATCTCACATCAACCTTAACATCCTCACCACCTACCAGTGCAATCTCGACTGCGAGTATTGTTATGAGGAGGGAAGGAAAAAAAGCGCTCATATGGATGGGGAAACCGCAGACGCCGTGGTGGAGTGGCTGGAGGCAAGGGCAACGCAAATAGGGGCGCGGGAAATAAGGATGGCTTTTTTCGGCGGGGAGCCTCTGTTGCAAACCGCACCTGTGGAGAGAATTGCCAAAGAAATCAGGCGCTGGGCGCAAGACGAGCAAATTCTGGTGAAAGTTGGCGTAATCACAAACGGCGTGCTCCTGAACCGGGAGATGGCAAGGTGGCTGAGCCAGTGTGGCGTGGACTTCGTGAAAATCACCCTGGACGGTATTGGCGACAGTCACGACAAGAAGCGCCATACAAAGAGCGGCAGGGGCACATTCGACATCATCATAAAAAACCTGCTCGCTATCGGAGGGGTGATAAAGATCAATATAACCGGCAATTTCGACAGTGAAAACTATAACTCCGCCTTAAAGCTGCCTGTCTATCTCGAGGAAATCGGCCTCAAGCCTTATATTCAGAGACTTCGCTTCAAACCGCTCAAGGATACATTCAAGATAGCCACGGCATCGGCGCAGCGGTGTCAGGTCGGCGGATACACGGTGGAGGAAGTCTGTCAGATGATGGAATTGAGAAAGGTGCTGGTGGAAAATGGCTATGAGGTGGAGGAGGATTTTGCTCTGGGACCCTGCGAGTTTCATCACCAACATAGCTTCACCATTGACGTTAAAGGGGATATTTATCCCTGTGGGGGGTTTCCGGGAATCCCACAATTCATTATGGGTAATGTGAAGGAGAAGTCCAGCCATTTTGTCAGCAAAGAGGAGCGCGACATTCCGAGCCAATGTGGGGAGTGCGCGTTTTTTGCCTCCTGCGGAGGCGGATGTCGTTATCTGTCATATTTGAAAACGGCAAACACGGAAGACGTCACCTGTGAGCTGACCTATTTCGGAAAAGCCGCGCCGGCTATTGTAGAGGAGACATTAAAAAGCCAATTGGCTTCTGTCGAATAAAAATACAAAGGAGGTGAGCACAATGAAGGTATTGAAAGCACCTAAAAGGGGAGGATATGGCTGCACCTGGTTTCTGAACTAAATAAATTTCGGCTGTTGTCTTTCCTACGAGAATCTTTCGGGAATCCCGAAAACAATGAAAAAGGAGTCCGGCTGTTAGAAATAGAGGAAAAGGGTTGCTTATTTTAACAATGCCCGGGAGCCGGACTCCGCTCTTTCAGGAGGAGGATTAAAAATCTAGCTCAATTGCAAGTGTCCTGTTATTTTCTCTTCTGGCATCAAGCGATATTGTCGGGAGGTGATAAGTTAATATGCTACATAGAGGGGCTTGACATAAAATTCATTGACCCGATAGTAATTCAACCGGTAGAATTCTCTATTCGATATTTAGAAAGATAGGGGTAAAAATGAAACCGTTAGCCTTTACACTGGTTGAATTGCTCATTGTCGTCGCCATCATCGCCATTTTGGCCGCCATAGCCGTTCCCAATTTTCTCGAAGCCCAGGTTCGGTCAAAGGTGTCGCGCGCGCAGGCGGATGTGCGTTCCATTGCCACAGCTCTGGAAAGTTACCGGGTTGACCAGAACAATTATCCCCTTGACGGCAACGATTTCCCGGTATTCCGGATAGACCGATTCAACAGCAAAGTCAATCTCTCATTGCTAACCAATCCCGTGGCTTACATAACCACTACACCCAATGACCCCTTTCATCTTGACAATCTCTCTGATCCGGCAACTTTAGAGTTATTCACGCCAAGTCCGCCTCCTTACCCATACCTGTATATGACTTTTGGGGGCTATTCAGCGCATAAGGGGCACCCGGTTACCTTTGGCTTATTCTCTCTTGGCCCGGATAAAGACTTGGATGCCTTTGGTCCCGAAGCCGTCTTATACGACCCCACCAACGGCACTATCAGCGGTGGCGATATCTTGAGAACGAATTAGCCAGAATCCCCTATGTATTGTCCAAGGCGTTATAGTTTTCTGTTTTTCGTTCTCATCCTTTTAGCCCATAGCATCTGTGCCGAGGATGTTGTAAGAATTGGCGTGACCGAGAAGTTTAAGACTTTAAACCCTTTGGTTCTTGAGAATCCGGAAGGATTTAAAATTTTACCTATTATGTATGATGAGCTGGTTCAATATAATACGAAAACTGCTGAAACCCGGAAAATTCTGGTCAGGGATATCGTTTGGTCCGCGGACCACTTACATTTAGAAATGAAATTGAAAGATAGTGTCAGATGCCACGATGGTAAAAAATTAGTCCCGCGGGATGTGATATATACGCTTCAAAAATATAGAGAGGCAATGCGTGGCGATCCCTTATTTAATTATTTTAACAACATAACAAACGTGGAAGCCATCGGGGACGATAAAGTCAGAATAAATTTTCAGGAACCAAACGCCTCAAGCCCATTTTATTTGAGTTATGTGCTAATTGCTCCGTTCAGGGAAGGCGTTTCCACTCCGCCTGAAATAGGCACGGGTCCCTTTAAATTGGAGAAGAGGAAAGAAAATGTTGTTTTCTTTCAGAAAAACAAGCATTATTTCGATAAGAAGCCCCAAATTGACGAGTTTCAGGTTATTGCTTATGAGAATTTTTCACAATTGTGGGGGGCATTGATAAAGGGAGAAACTGATTTTTCATATTGTCTATTGCCCAAAGATTTTAATCAGTTAAAAGACAATCCTAATTTTTCCACCTATAAGTATCTTTCTTCAATGTGTTATATGATTGCTTTTAGTTTTGAGAAAGATATTTTCAAAAACAGGGAATTAAGGAAAGCCCTTAACCTGGCGGTTGATAAGGAGGCTATTATTAAAGATTGTCTGGATGGAATGGGCGTGGCGTGCGATTCGCCGATTTACCCGGATAGCTGGGCATATCAAGATAATGTAAAAGGATTTGGATATGACCCTGCAAAGGCTCTCAAAATGTTAAATAAATGTGGCTGGGAAGACAGGGACCAGGATGGCGTGCTGGAAAAAGATGACAAGAAATTGACCTTTACCATCTTAGTTGACAAGGGCGACACAAGAAAAAAAATAGTGGTCCAGCGTCTCACACTTTATCTGGCAGAGATTGGGGTTCAGGTTAACGCTGAATTTGTTGACCGAGAGGAGTTAATCAAAAGATATTTAGTCCCCAGAAACTTTGAAGCCGTGTTTATGCAATTTCGTACCCAAGACCCGGATTTTAATTATAATTTCTGGCATTCAAGCCAGATTAAAAATGGCTTTAATTGTCTTTCTTACAAAAATGAAATGGTGGACCTGGCGTTGGGGGAAGGCAGAAAGACTTTTGACCTCGAAAAACGCAAAAATGCTTATGCCCGGTTTCAAGAAGCATTTATGGAAGACCCTCCTGGCATTTTGTTATTTTACCCGTATGAGTTTTTAGTAGCAAATAAGAAAATTAAGGGAATTCAACCATCATCTATTGATGTTTTAAGAACAATCAATCACTGGAGTATAAGTCCTTAATTAAACAAGACAGGTTTATAGATATGTTCGCTCTAATTAAAAGAATCGGGAACTTTTACAAGAACCAGAGAAACATCCGTCAAAAGATTCTCTTGGTTGTCATTCCCTTAGCCATCGTCCCTCTTTTGATATTAACCTTTTCCGTGGTTACGTTAAGTGGCAGTTCTTTGAAAAATCAAATAGAGCAGGCGAATGAAGACATTGCCCGGGAAGCTGCCAGAGAGATTCGGCTTTATGTGGAAGGAACTGCCGACATTTTGTTTTTGCTCTCGGAGATTCTGGGTAAGGCAAATTTGTCGCCCATCCAGAAACAATTCGCTATTTCTAAAGTGGCTATCAATACCAGGAAGTTTAACTATATCAAACTGACAGATGAAAAGGGAATGGAGGTTTTAACCAGCGACCAGGAATTAGCACTAAGCAATATAAACGGTAATCCTCTTTTTACCGAAGGGAAAAAAGGGTTATATATATCCAGAGACATAACTATCAATCCATACACGAAACTTCCTCAAATTAACGTCTCCGTGCCAGTTTATCGGTTGAACAAATTCGCGGGAGTTCTTGTGGCGAGCGTTAATTTAAGACGGATGTGGGAAGTCGTTAACAGCATTAAATTTGGGAAAACGGGAAAAGCCTATGTGGTCAATCCAGATGGGGGCTTTCTTTCGCACAGAGACGAAAAATACGTTTTGAGCGAATACGTTTTCCCAGACAAAAGTCTTTTAAATAGCGCCAGAGATCGGGATGTGGTAAACAAGAGAACCCGGAATTTCACCACCGAAGATGTCTTTTGTTCATGCGCTTATATTAAGCCACTGAATATTTTTGTCATCGTAGAGAAAACCGCCACAGAAGCGCTCGGCTCCATCAGATTAATTATT
>CAZGKP010000141.1:0-10355 GCA_964526215.1 uncultured Candidatus Sumerlaeota bacterium | reverse complement strand
CGTCAAGGAATGGGGTGTCCGCCTGTTCAAACTCGACATCGCCTGGGTGGGCCGGGGCTACAAGTTCTCACTGGATGCCTGCCGTCAGTGCTTCAATCACATCGAGAACAACTCCGACGCCCGCGGCGTGCTGTGGGTGACGCTGGGCTGGGCCGGCTCGCAGCGGTATACGATCATGTGGACGGGGGACAATTCGGGAAGCCTGGATTGGATCAGGTGGCACATTCCCACCGCCTTATCCTTCGGCGGTTTGTGATTGGATGCTTTACGTATACTGATTTCTGCCATTATCCTCCTACCGCTATCACGAAATTTTATTTCACCACGGGGAGTCACAGGGATTCACGGGGAAGAAATAAAATCCCAGTGATTCCCCGTGCATCCCAGTCGTCCACGCGCCATCCGCTTTCGCGAGAGGGACATAGCTTTAGCGGAGTCCCTAGCTTCTGCGACAGCGCGTGGTTAATAAAAATATTTGCATCATTTTGGGAGAGGCAAAAGACTCATAAAGAATGTTACGTATCTCCTTATTTCTTGCGTAACGTAAAGCAAGGATTTTGGGAAGCTGCATAACGGTTTCTATTCTCCTGCGGGACTGAAAATAGGACGTTCAGAATGGATCCGGAAGCGCGGGAAATACGCAAAAAATTTCTGACTCTCGTCTGGCCCGTCATTATTCAAAATTTCCTTATGATGCTGATGTTCAATATTGACACGGCGATGGTGGGGCGACTGGACGAGGTGTCTCTGGCGGCGATGGGGATTATTGGTCCGGTGCGCTGGACTATAATGGCTGCAGTTTTCGGGGTATGTATTGGGACGGTAGCTACCGTGGCGCGCTCTGTGGGAGAGAAAAATCAAGAGAAGGCAGCATCATTTGCTGCCACAGCTTACATCGTTAGCCTTGTTGTGGGTATATTCACCACATTTATAGTCAGTCTCCTGTGCTTCAAGATTCCGGCTCTATTTATAGACGACAAAAGAGTAATTTACGAGGCGGGCAGATACTTACGAATCACCTTTTTATTTTTCTCTTTCACATACGCCTCAGTGATTGGTGCGAGTATTCTCCGTGCCGCCGGAGACACACGTACCCCTATGTTTATCAGCGGCTTGACCAACTTACTAAACATTTTTGGCGATTATGTTTTGATATTCGGGAAATTCGGTTTCCCAAAGTTAGGGCTATACGGAGCCGGACTTTCCACCGGTATTTGTAGGTGTATCGGAGGCATCCTTATGACGCTCTTTATTTTTTCACACCGTAGCATTCTGCCTCTAAAGATTTCGAGTTTCCGGCTCGTTACAAAGAAATCTCTGCGCGAGCTCTTAAAGGTAAGCATCCCGGCGGCATCTGAACCTCTCTTCGTTAATTCAGGGTTTCTGGTCTTCACAAAGATAGTTGCCGCACTTGGGACATTTGCAATGGCGGCAAACCGGATTGCTCTCGCTGTGGAGTCGCTTTCATTTATGCCCGGTCATGCATTTTCAACCGCCTGCGCCACAATAGTGGGGCAGAAGACCGGAGAACGCTCTCCCAGAGGCGTGGAACTGTGCGTAAAACAATCCCTGAAGGTCTCAATAAGCGTGATGGGTGCCTTCGGTCTGTTATTCCTTGTTATACCGGGTCTCCTTGCAGGGATATACACAAACAATAAGAGCGTTATTGCCACCGCAACCATCTGTTTGATGATTGGCGCCGTCGAACAGCCCTTCCTCGGCATTGCTCAAATCATCAAAGGGACATTTCATGGCACCGGAGATACCAAAACCCCCGTTCTGATCGGGGCAATCGGCGTCTGGGGACCACGCCTCATCCTCTCCTACCTGCTCGCAATCTATTTTAATCTGGGTCTCGTAGGTATCTGGATTGCCACAACGGCAGATTGGATTACGAGAGCCGTCCTATATCTGTGGCGCTATCGCCACAAACAGCGGAAATTGAACGAGTCTTTAGCGGTGGAATCAATCAGAACCTGATATGCCTTGCATATTCGAGACTGCGCTCAGGATGATGTGCCTATTTCGGCATAGTCTGCATAAGGCATTCGCTTCTCCCGAAAGGATGAAAATATTACGAGTACGAGTATGATTACGAGCACGAGACTGATGACGTCTGATTGCAAAGCAATCAGGCATGACTGATGACTTATTTTGGGGATAATCTACATAGGGCTTTTGCCTCTCCCAGAACCACAAAAATTAGCGACATAGACGAACGTTGATGCATGTCGGTTTATTTAACTGCTTCTAATTATGGCGAGTTATTTATTATGCTCACGAGGTCGGCGACATCGAATATACCATCACTATTTACATCGGCGCCGTCCGGTGGGGCACTACGGTTGAGCAAGCCATCAATCGCTGCAGAGGCACTTGGGGTGATTTTCTCGCACAGAGTTATGTTCAAGACTACCGGACCGCGGTCTCCGCTCACCGCAATGACGTGGGTGAGCGAAGTTGCAATATCCGCCGGAAGTGTAACGGTTGCACCGTCTCCGGGTGAACCGGTATCGGAAGTAGCTATGAGTTTGAGATGCCCGCAATCCCCTTCGTAAATATGAATTGCAGTATCTATGCGACTGTCTCTTGTTGAGATTTCAACAAGCTGACAATGTGGTGCAGGTGGCAGAATCCAGAACGCATCCGGCCAATCCGGGTGCACATCGGAACCCGAAGGTGGTCGATCGCTGCTGTTGGATATGAGTGTTGTGGAGACATCAATCTTGGGGAAATGGTCAATCAATCGCGCGGTTTTACAGGTATTATTTTCGGAGGACTGTGCCTTACGCACAGTAAGTTCAATGTATCTGGTATTATATTCGCCGTTCAGGAGAGCCGAGGATGCGCGGACGTAATAATTCGAGTTGCCGTCTGCTATGAAATTCAGTCGTGCCTGAAAACACTTGTCAAAGTGAGTTGAAGATGTGATAAAATCCAGTTGAGCACAACTCCCCCGCCATAGAGATAAATCTACCGGACCGGTGCCGCCCTGCGCAATGATGTCTACGGGTGTTCCCGCCGGAGGCGAAAGCAAGAGCCACCAGGCGTCCGGTGCATCGGGGTCTATCTGCAACGTCGGGGAGTCCCAGTAAAGATTTTTAGACGTATCAGTAAATGGGAGGGCATCAACCATTGTGGCATTGGGGCAGTAATCATTTTCAGAAGGTGACGGTTCCAGATTTGCATATTCAAGGAAGGAATCGTGCCAGGCGGCGCGGGGATAGGTACATTCTTTCGGGTCTCCGAGTTCTTCCTGCCATTCTTCATCCGTCCAGCGATTAAAATTGTCTTCTCCCGTCCAGAATTCGTAATGGCTCATAACAAAGCCGATGCCCACAAGCGCAGGACCGCCCGGCTGTTTGTAGAGATAAAGTGCAGGATTGAACCAGCCGGTTGCCTCTTCGAGGATGCCCGACCAATTATCCCGATGGACGTCCGCTATCTGCGCAGGTAATTTCTCCTGAATGTTTTTGAAATATTGGTCAAACACCCAGGCGCCGAAGAGGTGGATTTTATTCTGCTCATCACACGTAAGCGCTTCACCGCGCATTTCCTTCTCGGCGTATGTGTGGAATTCATAGAGACGCGTTTTAAGGTCGCGCAGGGCAGTGGAGAGATTTAATTGATACGCCGATGATCGCCAGCTGAAATAGTATGGGTCTCGCGGTGTGGGAATACCATCAAGGACAATTCCATACGACGTAAAGCAGTCATCCACAAGCCCGCAGAGGTTTGCAAGGCGGCGATATAATTCAGGGCAAGGCTCGACCAATCCGTATCCCCCGAGGCAGATTGTGCCGCTATCGGACATTTTGCCATAGAGGATAAAGTCACGTCGCAGATGTGTCCAGGATGCCAGAGCCGTCATCACCTGCTTATCGCCGTATGGGCGTGTGTGGGCGAATTCGGGCGCCGGGGCAGTCGTGGGGATGTCCAGAACAAGACCACGCAGGGCATTCAGCCATCCATTATATACCGAAGTGGATGTCCAATCTTCTTCATCCATCGTTTCCTCTAATTCTTTCAGATATGGTATGTCATAGGCCTCGAGTTCCTCGCCTTGCGGTTCAGGCATTTCGCGGATGATACGTTGGGCATTTGAGGAGCCAAGGACACCAGCGGCAATGTCCAGGGCGTGTATCACATCTTCTTTGGGTGTGTAGGGATAACCGTCACCGATGCGCTGGAAGAGCTCGGCATCAACGAGGTAGCGCTCACCCATCACCTGGAAATATTTCTCCGGATAACCGCAAATATGCCCATCCAGTTTCATACAACATATTAAACCGATGAGGGATGCGGGATATTTGTCCTTTTTGAATTCAGTGATGGCGGCGTTAAGAAGGGCGGGGTTAGCCAGCGCCTCGGGGTTGTAACTTGCGCCGAGGACATTGGAAAAAGCCCCATACGCCACAGCCGGCGTGATACTGTCAGCCACACCGGCAAGGAGGGCGGTCAGGTCATAGATGCGATGCCACTTTTCATCCAAATCCCGGTGCAGGGTGATAATTTTAGCAAGCCACGCTGCCGCAATCGCCTCAACGGGATAACGCTGAAATTCAGGCGGTGGGTCAGCTCCTCCCCCCATATCCTCAAGAGGCATAATTTGCCATGTGCGTTTGGAAATCCATTTCACGGCGCGGAAGTAACGCTCAAGCTGTTCATCCCCGGCGTAGTGCCCGCGCGGCTTGAATTGAGACCAGTCGTATTCTGCGGGGTAGCAATGATAATCGCTCGGAGGCTCCTCGATGATTTCCACGAGGGCGAGGACGTCGGAAGTTAATGCGTCGGGAATGGTGGTCTGGGAATTCAACAGGCGGTCCGCAACGAGGCTGAAGATAGCGAGCTGGCGGTATGCCTCGCAGACATTTGGATGTGTTTCTGACGTGCAGGCGTCGTATTTCTCAAGTGAGGCTTCGCGCAGACCGGCAACTAAAACTTTTACGTCCTCATCGAGATATAGCTTTTCGGTCATTTTCAGCATATCATCAAATATGATATGGAAGAGCCACAGGCAGGCATCCGCCGTTACTACAACCGATACGTCCTGCATAAGCGGTTTGGCAGCATAATCGAACGTCCCGGAGTCGACATAAGTCTCGATTGAAAATGGTGCATAGCCCTGCGGTCGAAAGTTCCCTAAATACCAACCATACCCATTCGAGTTAATAGGGTCGGGGTCGGACAGCGACCAGTATTGGTCATTTCCCAGAACAACAATCCCGTCGTTATACAGACGCTCGATGGTGCTGTCGGGAATGTCCATAAATGCATGGACGGCGTCCAGGTTCTCCGGAGGTCCCGTCCGGTCAACGACTCGTGCCACGCCCCCGGATAGCCCTGTCAATAAAATCAGAAATAAAAATGCCATCCTTAAAACTTCCGTGAATAACCGACGCTTTCGTATCCCCGTTGATGTGGATGCTTCTATGTGTTTATTTTCGCGCAGTAGTATCTTCCGCATAATGCCCCTCCTTTTCAAAGGCATACTTATGTATAACGGGAGGTATATCAAAAAGCAACTAAAATCCGGAAAACTTAAGGCGTACCAATAAGAAACCTGCATTGGGGGAATATGGCTGGCGTAATCATCCTTGACACATACCCGAAACTAATACGAGAGAGTTGTTACTGAATGAGGGAAAAATAAATGACGTCTGATAAAACCAAAAGTGTTCGTAGATGGTCGCCATCCGGCGGGGATTTAATCTTCCTCGCAATCTTGTTTCTTGGCACCGCGACAAAGATGAATTACGTCCTCAATCGCATAACGGGGAATTATCGCCTCTATGTGAATATCTTTCGCACACTCAACCTTGCACTTTTAATTTTCGGATTTGGCTCGCTTATCCTGAACCTGCGCGCTGGCAGATTCATCCTGACCATAATCTCTGTATGCATAACCGCCGGCTTTTTCACATTTCTATTTTACCTTCGCTATTTCGGGACTATCGTGAGTTATGGGGATGTATCGCGTGCCGGAAACCTGCCCCCCGTCATCGGCGCGGTTTTCAGGCAACTGGCGCGACCTGCCGATTTGCTCTTCTTATTATACCCGCTCGTGCTTTTGGCTCTGGCAATACGCGGAGTGTGGCTGAAACTTAGTCCCCGACGGGTGCGCCGTTGGATTTACGCTGCTGCGGGAATTCTGGCAATCTTTTTTCAGACAGGGCAAATCCTCGCATTCAATGTAGTTTTCCACAAGAACTTCGCCATTGTCAAAGGGGTGGGGAACTCGTCTTTCATCAATTGTTACGGCGTAACCTTTTACGGAATCTACGATGTTTACCACCACTATCGCATTTTACAACAGCGCGCCACACTCAACCCGAAACGACCCCAATACGGGTATGCTAAAGCCGACAGCAATTATCCTATCCCACACCTCCTTAAAGGGGCAAATGTTATCTTGCTCCAGGTGGAATCACTCGACAATGCTATCCTTTTTCGCTCCCATAATGGAGTTGAGGTCACACCACATCTGAATAATCTCGCACGAGAAAACATATATTATGAGCGCTACTTCGCCCAGCACAATACAGGCACCGTGGACGCCGACTATGCCCTTATTACGTCAAACTATGCCGGAAGTCATTACACAGCGTTCACATTTTGCGATATGAGCAGATTCACGTCCCTGCCCCGCGTGCTGAAAAAACACGGCTATTTCACCTCGGCTATGCACGCCAATCGCGCAACATTTTACAATCGCCTCGCAGCCTTCAAAACACTTGGGTTTGACGTCTTTTATTCGCAAAAAGATTATCCACCGCCACAAAAAGGTGAGTGGGCGCTGGACGACTTCACCTTTCTAAAAGACTCCGCAAAACGCATAATAGAACAGAAGCAACCATTCTTCACCTATCTCATCACCATCACCAGTCATACGCCCTTTGACTTTCCCACAAGGGAAAAATCCCCGCCCGCCTTTGATGACATCCAGCCGACCATCGGGAGGGATTACATCCGCTCCATTCACTTTGTGGATTCGGCAATTGGAAATTTCCTCGAAATCCTCCGCAAAGCAAACACCCTTAACAATACCATTGTCGTAATTGTCGGCGACCATACATCAAAACTCCACCACCCACCCATCTATTCCGCGCTCAATTATATAACTGAATCTGTCTCCGCCATCTCCGAGTATCCTGAACATATCCCTCTTATCATCATATATCCTGAAAAAAACAGCGCGAGGGTGAGCAAATACTGCTATCCGGGGGACGTACCGCCGACCATTATGGATTTACTGGGTTTTCATAATGACCCCACGCCCTGGATGGGGCATTCGCTCTATTCACAGGAAGTATCCCCTATATTCATCCGTGGAAGGGACATAATCTTCTTAAAGGACGGCTATTTATTTCGTGGAGGCGCACGGGGTTTTACAATGTGGAAAAAGACAAAGTGGGCTTCGCCTGCCCCACCCACGCTCACAAAGGCATATAGTGATTACGTCCTCGCGCTTGCCGAATATTCAGATAATATCTTGTTTAAGAATTACAAATGACCCCGTTGGTTTCTGCGTCATAAGAACCACAGAGATATCCGAATCAACGTAAAGCGAGAAAGGAGAGGATAAGAATAGTGTGGAATGTGCTCGTTACAAAAAAGATTCCCGCTGCTGGTATTGAACTCCTTCGGCGGCATTGTCAAAGCGTAACCGTAAACCCCGAAGAGCGCGTCTGGACAGAACAAGAACTCATCGAACATCTACCCGGCAATCAGGGCGTGCTTTGCCTCCTGACGGATAGAATTGACCGCAAGGTGCTTGATAAAGCGCATGAATACGGCATAAAGGGCTTCGCAACTATGGCAGTCGGCTATGACAATATTGACGTGGACTACGCTGCAGAACTCGGAATCAAAATTACCAATACACCCGGTGTGCTCACGGAAACTACCGCCGAACTCACCTGGGCACTAATTTTCGCCGTATCGCGACGCATAATGGAAGCCGACCGCTTCACCCGCACAGGGAAATTTCGCTACTGGGAACCGATGCTCTTTTTAGGTTGCGACATCAGCCATAAAACACTCGGCATTGTGGGTGCGGGACGCATCGGCACCGCTGTCGGACTTATGTCCAGAGGTTTCGATATGCAAATCCTTTACTGCGATACGGAAAGAAACGAGATTCTCGAAGCTGAAATGAAGACACAAAAGGTCCCGCTTGATGAATTGCTCGCCAGAGCAGATTTCATCACCATTCACACACCGCTCACCGCCGAAACTCACCACTTGATAGGCGAGGCAGAATTCGGCAAAATGAAGCCCGGCGCCATCCTTATCAACACCTCGCGCGGCGCAGTTGTGGAAGAAGATGCGCTTGTCAAAGTCTTAAAGAACGGCAAAATCCGGGGCGCGGGACTCGACGTCTATGAACACGAGCCTGCCATTCATCCCGAACTTGTAAAAATGGACAATGTCGTATTACTGCCGCATATTGGTAGCGCAAGTATTGAAACGCGTGCAAAGATGGCGCGCATCGCCGCAGAAAATCTCATCGCCATCCTTGCCGACAAACCTCCGCCAAACCTTGTTACTTCCACGAGTGAGCATTAGTCGTGATTCACCACGGCGAATTCACCGCGGCGAATCTCCCATCTCCAGAAAGGATGAAAATATGCTTTAGACAGGCTTGCCCACCTGTGGAGGGATTACACGGATTTCACGGATAAAAACCATCCGTGTCAATCCGCGTAATCCTGTCTAAAATAAATTTTCGGAGCAGTTTCAATACCTGTTACCCGTATCGAAATCAACAATCTGAGGAGATTTGCAGATATGATAAAATTGGCAATCACTATGGGCGACCCGGCGGGCATCGGACCGGAAATAATCCTCAAAACTTTCGCCGATGAATTTCCCGCACCGGATTGCATACCTGTGGTCGTTGGCGCTGTCGGCATATTTGAAGCCGCAGCACAACAAATGAATATCCCCATTAAAATACAACGCCTTGAGACGCTCCCGAAGTCGCTGCCTGAAACCCGCACCGTGCCGGTTTTTGAACCGCCCGAAATGCCCGACCTATCGAACCTCAAACCCGGAAAAATCCAGAAAGCAGCGGGTCAGGCGGCAAAGGTCTCTATCTATAATGCAGTGCACCTCATCCTCGATGGCGCTATGGACGCCCTGTGCACCGCACCTATCCATAAAGAGGCAATGCACGCCGCAGGTTTTGACTTCCCGGGGCATACAGAATTTCTCGCCCATCTCTCCGGCACACGCGAATTCGGGATGCTGATGGTGGGAGGCGGATTGCGGGTGGTTTTGCTCACTATCCATACCGCACTGAAAAATGTCCCTTCCTTAATCACTGAAAAACTTGTGTTTAACAAGATTTGTCTCACAAACAGCTTTATACCTTATTTCGGGGTAGAAAAGCCGCGCATTGCCGTATGCGGCTTAAATCCCCACGCCGGTGAAGGTGGTCTGTTCGGCGACGAGGAGATAAGGGCAATCCGACCCGCCATTGAGCGTGCCATAAAAGAAGGCATAGTCGCACAAGGACCATTCCCCGCCGACACCATTTATCACAGGGCGCTCAGAGGTGATTTCGACGCCGTTCTGGCGATGTATCACGACCAGGCGCTCATCCCCGTAAAGACGCTTGCATTTTATGACGGTGTAAACATCACAATGGGGCTTCCATTTATTCGCACATCGGTAGACCACGGGACGGGTTTCGACATTTCCGGCAAGGGGGTAGCGAATCCGGCGAGTCTGAAGGCAGCCATCCGCCTTGCCGTTCTCCTTGCAAAAAACAAACGTACAGTCCGCCAATGGATATGTTAGTGACAATCATCTTAAAAACCATTCGCGGAAATTCGCGGAATTCGCGGACAATAAAAAAAGCATCCGCTAATGACGCGAATGAACGCGAATGAGCAGGTCAGTGGAGCCGTATTCAACATTATAATGGTAATTTCGCAGACAAAAATATATCTATATGGAGGAGGGAAACGTTATGACAGAACTCTTATTGAAGGAAGAAGTTTACAAGCTCATTGGTGCAGCTATGGAGGTTCACACAATTTTAGGATGTGGATTCCACGAAGCGGTTTATCAAGAAGCCCTTGAAATCGAGCTGGGTTTGCGAAACATCCCCTTCACTCCCAAAGTCCCGTTGCAAATCCAGTATAAGGACCGGACATTAACAAAGAAATATGAACCCGACCTTCTCGTGTTTGAGCAGATCATAGGGGAATTGAAAGCCCTTGACGCTTTATCTGGGAAAGAAGAATCTCAGGTAATAAACTATCTAAAGGCATCTGGAAAACCGGTTGGTGTACTCATTAATTTTGTTGCAGCACGTCTTGAGTGGAAACGACTTGCTAATACAGAAC
>CAZGKP010000140.1:1483-10460 GCA_964526215.1 uncultured Candidatus Sumerlaeota bacterium | reverse complement strand
TCATCACCTCGCTCGTCTGAGGAGACTCGAGGAGAGATTCTCTCCAACAAATCACTTAATCATTTCGGAATTTCCACCGTTCGAGCGGGGAACACGAAGCACACCCATCCTTCGCAATCGCACAGTGGCGGCGTTATCTGATGCACTCTGCATTGCCGAGACCGGCACTCGGGGAGGGACACTACATACATTGCTATTTGCACACAGATATTCAAAGCCGCTTCTGGCGTTCGACTTCACTCCCGAAAAAAATCCGCCAGGGAATGCCTCACTAATTGCAACCGTTGCAACCGCTGTGCCTGTGTCTGAGCGGCAGCAAAAATCCCGCTGGCGACTCATTCAAAAGGCATTGAGGCACGGCACTGCACTGTTAAAGGAAAAACCCGCACACCAGCAGAGCCTTTTTTAGCCCGGATTTTTCATTATCTTGTCCGTTGCCCGTTGTCCATTGTCCGTTGTTCTTTCATATCCACGGACAGCGGCACATTTCATTTTATCATTGTGATTGCGAAGAGCCTGATTCTTTTTCTTTCAGGCAGGCGGATGGCAACAATTTGCCCTGCGTTTGTGGGCAGGGGAATTATCTGCAGGAATATATGATTGTTTATTTCCTGAACTGCTTTTTTCCTTCCCACCCAGCAAGCGGGGAAAGTAGCCGCCTGGAGTTCTCCAAAAATAGGGGTGTGACACCAATCCGTAAGGCGGAACTCGACTTTATGGCGCCCACCCCCGGCATCTATTATGTCTGCGAAAGAGCGGTGGCTTCCGTATGCCGATGCCCCAAGGAGTGCAATGGCGGAATATTTCCCCGCAGGGATTTTTATTTCCTGCGCATCAGATACAACATAATTTTTCCCGCCGGGATTTATGGGATAAAATTTTACTCCATAAAGGTTTATGAAATCGCCATCCTTCTTCCACTTAAAATCTCCCCTCTGCCATAGATATGCGCTGCCCGCCGGGTCAAAGCGCTCATCCGGGTTTCCTGTGCGGTGAAAGGCATTAAGTGTGAAATAGCGTGCGAGGTCTATGGGGTGTGATTTTATCTCCTCCGGTTTAAGTTCATACAGACGGATGAAAATCTCCCCCGTGGTGGTGATTGTATATGAGGTAAGGATTTCATCCTCCTTTACGTCCCATATTTTTGTGCCGGAAGAGGGAACAAAGTCGGCAGATTTCTGTGTCCCGCCCACCCGGAATCTGACTCCCGCCAGGGGGGTGTGGAAGAGATTAAAGGTATGGGCGAAGATGCGTCTCTGGAGAAATCTAACTCCTTTACCGGCAGAAAAACTCTCCGTTCCACTATCGGAGTAGCCCAGATGGAAAGGTTCTATAACCTTAACTTCGGGAATTTCCCCTTTCACTTTCACAATCAAGTAGTTGTAGAAGCCCCCATCTTCGGGATTAGGGGTATCGGCGCCTGCCCCACCGGATATAAACTGCTTAATGCCGTCAAAATCATAATAGTGATAGATATGCTTGTGGCTGCAGAAGACATAATTCACACCATTTTCGCGCAGGATTTTCATCAGGCGCCGGCTCTCTTCCCCTTTATGGAGTTCAGTTCCCCGTTCCTTATATACCGAGAAAAAGTAAGGGAAATCATGGGCGACAAACGGTGGGCGGTGGAGGAGGAGAAATTTCGGATTCGCATCTTTATGCTTTCGAGTCTCACTCTCCAGCCAGTCCAATTGTCTTGAACCGAGTGTGGCGGCTATTGGCTCCCATTCATCCGTGTTTACCACAAAAAAAGCGGTGCTGCTGTATGCAAATGAATAGTATGTAGGACCGAGAATCCGGCGATAAATCCCAAGGGCATCTCTGTATGGGAGGTCGTGATTTCCCGGAGCGAGATAATACTTGAACCCCTGCAAGTCCATCAGATTCTTGAACCCGAGAAATTCTTTCTTAATCTCGTTTGCCGAATCTCCGTAACCCCAGATAAAGTCCCCCAGGTGAATGACAAAGTCGGGATTGATGAGCGACACCTCTTTAAGAATCTGTGAAAAAGCAACCGGCAGTGGCTCATTTGTCCTTGATGGGCGTGAATCTCCTATCACGATAAAGCGGAAGTCTGAATTTTTCTCGGTCGCCTTTCCATATTCGGCGCCAAATATATGGCTCGTGAAAAGGGAAAAGAAAATCAGAACCCCAAGAGAAAACGAGATTTTTTTCATTCGGTCTTTCCTCCTCTATAAAGCGTTACTGTCTTGATTGAGGGCATCCATAAGCTCGTTAAATTCAACAAAGGCAACTCCGATACGTGTATCTGTTCCTCCGTAATGAACAAATATGTATTTCCCGAATCTCACCGACCCGCAAGAAAAAACGACATTCGGATAGACCAATGTCCGTACTCGTAATCATCATCGTGCTCGTGCTTATACTCGATTCTTCGATTGTGATTATAAGTCCTACCTTGACACTATATGCCTCCAGGCTATATCTGAAACAAATCTTTAATGTTTGAATGCGGTGTGAAACGTTTTCTCATACATAGTTTTGGCTGCCAGATGAATGCCCTCGATACGGAGAGAATCGCAGACTTGCTGTGTGATGCGGGCTGGCAACTGGCTGCAAGCGAGGCAGATGCAGACCTTGTCATTTTCAATACCTGTTGCGTGCGTCGGTCGGCTGAACAGCGCGCAGTCGGTCGCATTGCGCGTATGAAGCCCTGGCGGACGCAGAGGCGCGATAGACTCCTGGCTGTCTGTGGATGCATTGCGCAAAAAGAGAGCGAATCCCTCCTTTTGCGCTTTCCATTTGTTGACCTCGTGGTCGGGACACGGGATTATGCGAGTCTGCCGGCACTCATTGAAAGCGTCATCCAGAATAATAAGCGGGTTGCCGCAACCGGCAATATTGCCTCTGTTCGCCTGGAAGTTACTGCACCTCGCCGGACCAAAAGCGTCAGGGCTTTTGTTACCATTATGTATGGATGCAATAATTTCTGCACATATTGCATCGTTCCTTATGTGCGTGGGCGCGAGGTCTGCCGACCCAAAAACGAAATCATCGCAGAGATAAAATCTCTTGCATCGAGAGGCGTGAAGGACGTCATCCTTCTGGGGCAGAATGTAAATTCTTACAAAGACACATCAACAGGTGCGGATTTCCCCGATTTGCTCTATATGGTGAATGGAATCGCAGGCATTAAGCGCATCCGTTACACCACATCGCACCCCAAGGATGCATCGGATAAATTGATTCGGGCGGTGAGTGAGCTTGGTAAAGTGTGCGAGAATTTCCACCTCCCGGTGCAGGCTGGCTCTGATGTGGTTCTCAAAAGGATGAGGAGGGGTTATACTCGCGCAGATTATGTGCGGCTCATTGAACGGATTCGCAGCCGCATCGCTGATGCAACCATTACGACAGATTTGATGGTCGGTTTTCCGGGCGAGAGCGATGCAGATTTCCGGGACACGCTTAATCTGTGCAAAGAGGTAGAGTGGGATGCCGCATTTACATTCGTCTATTCGCCGCGCCCCGGAACGGAAGCCGCCCGCTGGCAAGATGATGTCCCGCCGGAGGTAAAAAAGGCGCGCATTATGGAATTAGTTCACCTCCAGGAAGCAATTAGTACGCAGAAAAACGCTGCACTGAAAGGCAGGACGATTGAGGTCCTTGTGGGGGGGAAATCACGCCGCTCGCCGAAAGACCTCGCCGGACACGACCGCGGCGACCGCACCGTTATTTTCCCTGCCATGCCGGGGCTTATAGGCAAAATTGTCAGTGTGCGCATCGTGCGCACAACATCTCATACCCTCATCGCTGAACTCATCGGTGAGAGAGAAACATCCCCTGATCTCCGAACACCTGTTTCTGTGGGGCACTGATGAAACTCTCCTGGGCAATTATATACGTTGGGATATTTTCTGAGGCGTTGATTTTCTCACTCATCCTCACGCCGCTATCGGAGAGGTTGGGACGGTATTTTTCGCTTATAGATGAGCCGCGTACAGGAAAGATTCATCGTGTGAGAAAGGCGCGTTCGGGAGGAATTGCGATTTACATCAGTTTCATCCTTGTGCTCGCAATTGACCTGTGTGCGGGTTACGTCCTTTATCGTCATTCACATTATTTGAGCGGGGATGTCGTGCGCTTAATTGCCAATATCCCCGGCATCGCCCACAAACTCATCGCTCTACTCATCGGTGCAACTTTTATATTCATCATCGGGCTGATTGACGACAGGTTTTCGCTCAAGCCCTTGACAAAACTCTCCTGCCAGATACTCTCGGCGGTGCCCCTGATTTTAGCAGGGATTCGGATTCAGTTATTTCTGCCGGCAGGCTTGGGTGTTGTTTTGACAATCTTCTGGATTGTGTTTCTGATAAATTCGTTCAATTTTCTTGATAATATGGATGGGCTTTCGAGCGGGATAGCGGTGATTGTGGCGCTGGTTCTGGTATATGTATCGTGGCAAGCGCGGGACCGCTTCGTGATGGCAACACTATTGGCGCTGGCGGGGAGTATATTGGGCTTCTGGTATTTCAACTTTTTCAAATCGCGGCTGTTTATGGGCGACGGTGGGAGTCTCTTCATCGGATATATGATTGCGGCGCTCACAATATTGGCGACTTATTACAGGCGCGGCGTGCCGACTGCCCTCCCTGTCCTGACTCCCCTCATAATACTCGGCGTTCCTATCTTTGATACAATAAGCGTGCTATTTATCCGATTCAGGAAACACCGTCCACTGATGAAAGGAGACACAAACCATTTCTCGCACAGATTGGTCGCATTAGGGATGAGCAGAAGGCAGGCGGTCGTCTTCATATATTTAGTTACGGTGTGTGTTGCGCTGGCAGCGATGCCGCTTGCATATCTGCCCCTGCGCCCTGCCCTCATCCAGACGCTTCAGGTGGCGTTATGGTTCGTCTTGATATTTCTCATTGAGCAAGCGGGGAAGAAGAAGATTGATAATACTGAAAGGGGTTAAGAGTCTTTTAACCACAGATAACACGGATATAACGGATTCTCACCGATTTTCTTTATCCGTGCATATCCGCGTCATCCGTGTCATCAGTGTTCTATTCTTAAAAATAGTATCTATGCATCTCTATAAACATATCGCCATATTTATGTTTTTGGCTGTCTTGCTGGCGGGGTGTGCGGAGCTGAATGACCTGCGTCAGATAAAGGCTATGCAGGACGCCCGCATCCGTGAACTCGAAAAGCAAAATAATGAATATAAGGATGCTTATTACGCCCTCAAGACCGAACGGGAAGAGGCACGGATAAGATATGAGGCGGAGATTAAGGACTTCAAAAAGCAGATTGCAGACCTTGAAAATACTCGCTCTGAACGTGAAGAACGACTCGGCGAAGATAATGTTTCTATGCGGCGCCAGCTCCAATCCCTCACCACACAGCTCAATCTTGCAAAGGCGAATCTGCAAAAACAAAAAGACGAATTTAGTTCCCGCATAACCGCTCTCGAGTCTTCCGTTAAGCAAAAGGAATCTGCACGAAAAAAGGCACAGGAGAATGCCGAAGCCCTCACGTCACAGATTGCATCTCTGCAGAGAAAAATCTCCAGCCTTGAAAAGCAGCTCGCCCAGAAGACCGCATCCATATCCGCGCTCCGCTCGAGCGTGAGCGACCTTGAGGCACGTTTGAAAAAGCCCCTGTCGGACTCGGAAGAATATAAAAAATTGAAGGCAGAACTTGAGAAATGCAAGAAGGCACTGAAAAAGAAAATACCCGCAACCGTTAAGACTGATACTGTTCTGAACGAAGCAGAGGCAAAATTCAAAAAAGCCCTTGCACATGAAATCTCCACAAAAAACGTTCAGATATTGCGAAATAAACGTGGGCTGGTCATCCGTCTGCTCAGCGATGAACTCTTTGAATCGGGTAGCGTTATTGTGAGCAGTAACGCCAGACCACTTCTTGCAAAAATTGCAAACTTGCTTTCGGAATATCCCGACCGTCAGGTATATGTGGAGGGACACACCGACAATACGCCCATAAAGGACCTGCCCTTTCTGGATAATCTGGCGCTCTCATCGGCACGGGCGGACAATGTGGTGCGATTTCTCGCCGAGGGTGGCGGCATTGAAAAAAAAAGGCTGAAGTCAATCGCCTGTTCCTGGTTCCATCCCGCCGCTACCAACAGGACATACGAGGGGCGCAGACAGAACCGCCGGGTAGACATCGTCCTCGCCACAAAGTAACCGCCTGCATCGAGACACCCCGGAAATTTATCAGTATGGACACCCCGATTCTATCCAGCGCGTCCCATTTTGTTCTACTAACTGTTAAAATCTTGTTTTCTTACCAGAATATTCAAAAAACATAATCACAAATCATTGATCTTATCACAGATCAGGCATATTTTGAATTATCAAATTTTCTCCGCCGCGGCGGATTAGATTTTTAATTTGCGGCGATAGCCACGCTATGAAAACTCTTACATTATTCGTTTGTGGCTTTTCGGAGGTCGTTTAAGAGTTTTAGTGCGGCGCCTGATTTGATTGTCTCTCGGGCGAGCTGAATCCCGTCGAGAATAGAATCGCTCTTGCCCGCTATGTAAAGCCCGGCACCGGCATTAAGGAGGGCTGTGTCTGTCTTTGGACCTTGGGCACCGCCGAGTATGTCTTCAATTATGTTCGCATTAGTCTGTGTGTCCGCACCAACGAGGTCGCTTATTTCACACGACTCTAAATCGAAATCCGAAGGGTCAACGGGATATGTCTCGATACTGCCGTCAGCTCCCAGTTCGGTAACGGTGGAGGCGGAAACGAGGGAGAATTCGTCGAGACCCACTGAGCCGTGAACGATAAGCGCGCGCTGCGTTCCAAGGTCGCGAAGGGTTTTAGCGAAGAGTTCGAGCAGTTCGGGGTCGAAGACGCCGATGACCTGACAGGTGGCACCGGCGGGATTGGAGAGCGGTCCTATGAGGTTGAAGATGGTGCGTATGCCGAGTTCTCGCCTGGGCTGAATGGCATATTTCATCGCCTTGTGATAAAGTGGCGCAAACAGGAAGCAGAAGTTCAATTCTCTAAGGCAGCGTTCGCTCACCTCAGGCGAGACATCTATCTTGACGCCGAGTGCATCAAGGACATCCGCGCTCCCGCAGGGGCTTGACACGCCGCGGTTTCCATGCTTTGCCACCTTGACGCCAGCAGCGGCACAAACAAGGGCAGAGGTTGTGGATATATTGAAAGTCCCGCTGTCGTCTCCACCCGTCCCACAGGTGTCGAGTATGGGGACGCCTTCGGGGACTTTTATGGGCGTTGCCTTCTGGCGCATTACGCGCACAAATCCCACAATATTTTCCACCGTCTCTCCGCGCAGTCGTAATGCCGTTATCAAGGACGCAATCTGGCAGGGAGTAGCCTCGCCGGACATAATCTCCTCTGCCACCCGACGCGACTCTTCTTCTGTAAGGAGTTCCTCGCTCACCAGTTTAGCGATAGCTTCTTTAATCATACACACACCTCATTTCTTAATAGTTGTTATGAGGCATTCACCTCTCCCAAAACAAATAAAATTAGCTACCGATGTACACCGATACATTCGTGCAAATCGGCGTGTATCGGTGTATATCGGTGGCTTCATATTCTAAATTTTCGGGGCGGTTGAATTTCATACTTCCAGAAAATTTTTGAGTAGTGCCTTGCCGTTGGCAGTGAGGATTGATTCGGGATGAAACTGCACTCCCCAGACCGGAAACTCACGGTGCTTCAGACCCATTATGATGCCATCATCTGTCCAGGCGGTGACCTCCAGGACATCGGGTAATCCCTCCCGTCGCACAATGAGCGAATGATACCGTGTTGCCTCGAACGGGTTCGGCAATCCTTGAAAGATTGTCTCGCTGTTGTGGTGAATCTGCGAAACCTTCCCGTGCATAACGTAAGGCGCACGCCCAACCTCACCCCCGTAAACTGCACCTATGCACTGATGTCCAAGGCATACACCCAATATTGGAATCCGCCTGCCGAATGTGTGAATCACATCATTTGAAAGTCCCGCCTCTTTTGGCGTGCAGGGACCGGGGCTGATGATTATGCGCTCCGGACTCCATTTCTCCACATCGTCGAGTGCAAATTTATCGTTGCGCACAACCCTCATATCTGTGCCGAGTTCGCCCAGATATTGAACAAGATTATATGTAAACGAATCGTAATTGTCAACAATCAGAATCATTCAAGACCTCCCCGGGCGATTTCGATAGCCTTGAGCATCCCCCGTGCCTTATTCAGGGTTTCCTGATACTCATTTTCGGGGACGGAATCCGCAACAATCCCTGCTCCCGCCTGCACATAAGCGGCATCGTGTCTGGCAATAATGGTGCGTATGGTGATGCACGAATCGAGATTGCCACCGAATGAGAAATAACCGACTGCCCCGGCGTAAGGACCACGGCGCACCGGCTCGAGCTCATCTATAATCTCCATTGCCCGCACCTTTGGCGCACCCGATACCGTCCCTGCGGGAAAGGATGCCTTTAACACATCGTAGGCATCGTATTTTGCATCGAGCGTCCCTACCACATTGGAAACGATATGCATCACGTGTGAATATCGCTCAATCACCATCAGGTCATCAACATACACAGAGCCATATTTCGCCACACGTCCGCAATCATTCCGCCCCAGGTCAACCAGCATAATGTGTTCGGCGCGTTCCTTGGGGTCGGCAAGGAGTTCCTTTTCGAGGGCGGCATCTTCTTCAGGTGTGGCGCCACGCTTCCGCGTCCCGGCAATCGGTCTGAGCTGTACCCTGTCGCCCGTTACTTTTACGAGAATCTCCGGGCTTGAACCAATCAACTTCAGTGCCCCGAACTTTAGATAAAACATATAAGGCGAGGGATTTATTGCACGCAAAGCGCGATAGACATCGAAGGGGTCGCATCGTAAATCTGTCTTCAGGCGCTGGGAAAGCACCACCTGAAACGCATCCCCGGCGAAGATATATTCCTTCGCCCTTTTGACGGCCTCTTTGAAAGCCTCCTCGGAGAAATTGG
>CAZGKP010000140.1:0-1473 GCA_964526215.1 uncultured Candidatus Sumerlaeota bacterium | reverse complement strand
GTCAACAACCGTATGCTCGCTCGGCTGGAGGGGGAGTTTGAGTTTTTGGTGGAGCAGCTCAATCTGATGTATCGCCTCATCGTAAGCGCTGGCGGCGTCGCCGCGGATATTGGCATTATTCACAAGAAGCAAACGGTGCCGCACGTGGTCGAACGCTATAAGGCTGTCAGTAACCATAAAAAATGTATCCGGGAGATTAAGGTCGTCGGGGTTTGCATCCGGGATGCGGGGTTCAATATTACGAATCTCATCGTAGCCAATGTAACCGACCGCACCGCCGAAAAAAGGCGGAAGGTTCACATCGGGGACAAGTCTGAAGCGCGCCATTACATTGCGCAGGACATCCAGCGGGGAATCATCTGTGAAGACCTCTTCATTGCTGTAATAAATAAGGTTGATTTCGTGCCCCTTGCTCTTAAAGAGGATAGAGGGATTGGCGCCAAGAAAAGAATAGCGTCCGATATTTTCGCCGCCTTCCACGCTCTCCAGCAGAAAGGCAAAATCGCTATCACCCAGTTTCTTCATCGCCGATACCGGCGTCTCCATATCCGCCAGAATCTCTTTATAGACAGGGATGAGATTTCCCGCTTTTGCCTTGCGGATAAATTCTTCTCTTGAGGGGTGATATGTTACTTTCATTCTTTAGCTCCCGGTGTTAATAAGAAAAGTAAAAAGTTAAAGGGCAAAGGGCAAATTTTTCTGTGTCTGTTGTCCCCTCAACTGCCTTGTTCTGATACTTTTTACCCTTTCACTTTTACCCTTTAACTTGGTTTCTTATTGTTATATACAGCGGTGGGGTCAAACACTTTTTCGCTATCCACGATGAAGGCATCGCCCTGGAGTTTACGGTGGAAGCAGGAGCGATAGCCAAGGTGGCAGGCACCGCCCTTCTGCTCGACCTTCAAAAGTATAGTGTCGCCGTCGCAATCGAGGCGGATTTCCTCCACATTCTGAAAATTTCCCGATGTCTCGCCCTTGAGCCAGAGTTTGCCGCGGGAGCGGCTGAAATAGCACGCCTGTTTGCGTTCAATTGTAATCTTTAATGCCTCGGCGTTCATCCACGCCATCATCAATACCGCGCTATTTTCGGCGTCCTGGACAATCACAGGAACAAGTCCACGCGAATCAAAATGGACTTCATCAAAGAGACTCATCGAAATAACCCCTTCCGAAGAGAGAGTCTATACAGTAGCAACGGATTTAGAGTTTCGCCTGTCGGTTAAAGAGATTGCAAGCTCGAATTACAAATGTCCTTTGGGTAAAATCGCTTCTTACTGCCAAATGATTCTATCGTTGAGTCGCCATCTTTTGTGAATTTTCTCGGTAAATTTCTGTAAAATTTGCCTTTCTTTGAAGAAAAAAAAGCAAGCCTAAAGGTCACATATTGTATCTTTGAAGTATATAGGCCCTATATGTTGGCGGGCGGCGGGGGGGGGGGGGGGTGGGGGGGGGGGGGGGGGGGTGTGGGGGGGG
>CAZGKP010000139.1:0-10468 GCA_964526215.1 uncultured Candidatus Sumerlaeota bacterium | reverse complement strand
AAAATGCGTGTTAATCCAAAGCGGGTGATGCTTCTTCAATATCTCAACCAGATTATCCGTAATCCGGTAGGGCAACACAGCAGGCATTCGAGTGCCTATTCTGACCACCTCGAGATGGTCAATTGTCCATAATTCGCTAAGAATCCAATCCAGGTACTCATCGGGCAACATAAACGGGTCGCCGCCAGAAAGAAGCACGTCGCGAATCTGCGGCGTTCTACGAATATAATCAATTCCTTTAAGAATTGTTTCTTTGTCCGGAATCGACTCAACATCCCCCACCTTGCGTTTGCGCGTGCAGTGACGGCAATACATCGAGCACATATTACTGACAAGGAATAACACCCTATCCGGATAGCGTTGCGTAACTCCCGGAACGGGACTGTCCTTGTCCTCATAAAGCGGGTCGGTCATATCATACCTCGATACCTTGAGCTCGAGGGGTGAGGGGAAAGCCTGTTTGTAAACGGGGTCATTCTCAAGGTCATCTGTGTCTATGAGTGAGAGATAATATGGAGTAATGGATAGTGGGAACTTCTCAATGGTTTGTGCCAGCTGCCGCCGCTTTTCCGGCTCGAATCTTATATCCAGAAGTTCCTCAAACAAATCAATAGACCTAATCGAGTGTCTGACCTGCCATTTCCAGTCACGCCATTGCGATGCTTTCACCTCCTCGCCGATAATCTCCGCAACCTCCTTTTGTCTCATTGTGAGTGTTGTCATAAAAAAATCAACTCCTTATCTTTAATCTCTCAGTAAATATTTAATTTTATGATAATATGGTCCCAATAGAAAAGTCAAGGTGTAATCCTGTCCATGAAACAACCGCCATTTTTCAAACTGCTCACGCCCGAGTATCGCAACGCGAATCGCCTACTTAAAAAATCCGTTGCGAAAAATTGCGCCCTCTTGCTCGGCGTATCTGAACCAATCACCGATTATTTCGGGAGACTCACCCCAAAATAGAAAAAAGTTGGCGCAACCGGCTTTTCTCATAGTAATGTCAACTCATATTCTTTTGCTTGACCCTGCCCGAACCTATGATTACGTTTCCATCGCTATTTAATGAAAAATATGCCTGCCTTATGGAAATACCATTGTGCCCAAAAGAACCGATATAAAGAAAATTCTCATTATTGGTTCGGGACCGATTATTATCGGTCAGGCTTGCGAGTTTGATTACTCGGGGACTCAAGGGTGTAAAGCGCTTCGCGAAGAGGGCTACACTGTCGTCCTCATAAATTCCAACCCTGCCACGATTATGACCGACCCGGACTTTGGCGACCGCACATATATCGAACCCCTCACGCTCGAATTCGCAGCCGAGATTATTAAAAAGGAACGCCCCGACGCCATCCTGCCGACTCTCGGCGGACAAACCGGTCTCAACCTCGCCACCGAACTTCACAACGCAGGCGTCCTTGAAGAATACGGTGTGGAGATGATCGGCGCAAATGCAGACGTCATAAAACGCGCCGAAGACCGCCAGCATTTCAAAGAGACGATGGGAAAAATCGGCATAAACCTCCCTGAAAGTGGCTTTGCCACATCGCTCGCAGAAGCACTCGCCCTCATCGAGCGCATCGGATTCCCCGTCATCATCCGCCCATCTTATACACTCGGAGGCACGGGCAGCGGCATCGCATACAATATCGAGGAATACACCGAGACTGTGAGACGCGGGCTTTCGCTCTCACCTATTTCGGAGGTATTGGTGGAAGAATCGCTCATCGGGTGGAAGGAATTCGAGCTGGAGGTGATGCGGGACTGTGCCAATAACTTTGTTGTTATCTGCTCGATTGAAAACCTCGATGCGATGGGCGTGCATACCGGCGATTCAATCACCGTCGCACCCGCACAGACGCTCACGGATAAGGAATATCAGGAAATGCGGGACGATGCGCGAAAAATAATCTGTGCAATCGGCGTCGAGACCGGTGGCTCAAATATACAATTTGCCGTGAATCCGCACACAGGGTATCGCGTCGTTATCGAGATGAACCCACGTGTCTCACGCTCATCGGCACTCGCATCGAAGGCGACCGGTTTCCCGATTGCGAAGATTGCGGCAAAACTCGCTGTCGGGTATCGTCTGGATGAGCTCCCCAACGACATCACGAAAAAGACGCCCGCCTGCTTTGAGCCAACGATTGACTATTGCGTTGTAAAGATACCGCGATTTGCATTCGAGAAATTCGCCGGAACAGAAGCTATCCTCGGCACACAGATGAAATCTGTCGGTGAGACAATGGCAATCGGGCGCACATTCAAGGAGGCTCTGCAAAAGGGTCTGCGCGGACTCGAGACGGGTCGCTTTGGACTCGGCGGAGACGGCAAAAGCACATACATCCACTCACAACTCATCCCTCGATTAAAGACCCCGAATCCCGAACGCATCCTCTACGTCAAGGACGCAATCAAAGAGGGCTATTCGGCAGACGAGATTTTTCAGATGTCGGGCATAGACCCCTGGTTCACACAGAACGTAAAAGAAATCATCGAGGTAGAAAATGCCCTGAAAGGCTCGCGACTTTTGAGGCAGGCACTCGTAACATTTTCTGAAAAAGGCGCGCTCGATGCACCCGACGTAGATTGGGAGGAGGAACAGGTGCGACTTCTGCAACGGCAATTGCGCCGGGCAAAACAACACGGATTCTCCGACCATCAGATTGCCTACCTCACCGGCACCGGCGACGCACTGAATGTCCGCGCGCTTCGCAAATCACTCGGCATAATCGCCGCATTTAAGGCAGTTGATACCTGCGGCGGCGAATTCGAGGCGCAAACGCCCTATTATTACTCAACTTATGACGTCGAGAATGAATCGCATCCTTCTGCGAAAAAGAAAATTATCATACTGGGCGGCGGTCCGAATCGCATCGGGCAGGGCATCGAGTTTGATTATTGCTGCGTGCAGGCGGTATTCGCCCTCAAGGCGGATGGCTACGAGGTCATTATGGTCAACTCGAACCCCGAGACCGTCTCCACCGATTACGACACTTCGGACAAACTGTATTTCGAGCCGGTTACGGCAGAAGACGTCCTGAACATTGTGGACGTTGAGAAACCGGTGGGCGTGATTGTGCAATTCGGCGGACAAACACCTCTCAATATCGCCTTTGCACTCGAAAAACAGGGCGTTCCGATTCTGGGCACATCGCCCGAATCCATAGACCTTGCCGAAGACCGCCAACGCTTCGGTGCACTTGCGAACAAAATCGGCATACTGATGCCCGAACACGGCACAGGCTTTTCATTCGATGAGGTGCGAGCCGCCGCAGAACGCATTGGCTATCCCGTTATGGTGCGTCCGTCTTATGTGCTTGGCGGACGCGCTATGGAAATCGTATATACCGAAGATGCACTACGGGACTACGTAACGCGCGCCGCCGATGTCTCGCCCGAACACCCCGTCCTTGTTGACAAATTTTTGGTGGATGCAACCGAGGTTGACGTTGATGCTGTCGCCGATGGTGAGCGTGTCGTCATTGCGGCAATAATGGAACACATCGAGGCTGCGGGGATACATTCAGGCGACAGTGCGTGCGTCATCCCCACGCGCACACTTTCGGAAAAAGTGCTGGAGACTATTCGCAGGCAAACGTGCAATCTGGGACTTGCGCTCAAGGTGCACGGGCTTATGAACATCCAGTTCGCCGTCAAAGATGAAACTGTTTACGTGCTGGAGGTAAATCCGCGCGCAAGCAGAACCGTGCCCTATGTCAGCAAGGCAACAGGTATGCCTATTGCGCAGATAGCCGCACGCGTGATGGCGGGGAAGACGCTTGCCGAACTTGGCTTCATCGAAGAACCAAAAATCCGGCATTATGCCGTCAAAGAGGCGGTTTTGCCGTTCAACAAATTCCCCGGATGTCAAATTACGCTCGGACCGGAGATGCGTTCCACAGGAGAGGTGTTAGGCATTGACCCGGATTTCGGTTGTGCGTATGCGAAGAGTCAGATTGCGGCGCTTTTAGCATTACCGCTCAAAGGCGGGATATTCATCAGCATTGCCGATAAGGACAAGCCAGCGTTTCTGTCCGTTGCAAAGAAATTTCGCGAACTGGGATTCAGGCTGATTGCCACGCGAGGCACAGCAGAGTTCCTCAAGGAAAACGGCATCGAGGCAACGCAATGCGAAAAGATAAGTGAAGGGCGTCCCCACGTCATAGACTTTATGATAAACAACGAAGTGCAGTTAGTCATAAACACAACGACCGGTATCGAGACGACGCCGGACGAATATCAAATCCGTTCAAACGCCCTGGTTCGGGATTTGCCCCTAATCACGACGATAGCGGCAGCGCGAGCCGCTGCCGAAGGCATCGCATCATTACGAGCCGGTGCCCCCACCATTCAGGCACTCCAGGATTACCACACTACAACAAATGGCAAGTAGCAGGAGGGTATCCCCGGTCAGAGCAACGGTCAAAAATGCGTAGCACACAAAGCTCTTTTTCCCTTGACTTTACCTCAGCATAAATAATCCTATACGCATAAAAGTTTTGACAGACGCTAAAAAATGAAAACCAATTATATAGCTCCTGTAATTTTTTTCCTCATAATAATCCTGCTGTGGGAATTAGCAGTTATTGGTTTTAATATCCACAATTATCTCTTGCCCGCTCCACATCAGATTGGACTTCAAATTGCCAAGTCCTGGAAAAGCCTGCTTGCCGATACCGGTATTACTATGTTAGAGGCAGTGTTAGGTTTCATTCTCGGTTGTGGCATTGGCATACTTACCGCCATAGGCTTTGCCCATTCCCGCACAATGGAAATGAGTATGTATCCCTACGCTATCGCCCTGAAGACCATACCCATTATCGCCATCGCACCCTTGCTAATATTATGGTTCGGCAATGGTATTTTTGCCAAAATAGTAATGGCAGCTCTGATTTGCTATTTCCCCGCAATAGTCAACACCACTAAAGGACTCAAGTCAGTCAGCCAGGAATCCCTCGACCTTATGCAATCACTTTCAGCCACTAAATGGCAGATATTTACCAAGCTACGCCTGCCCATTTCGCTACCCTACATTTTTTCTGCTCTTAAGATTTCAGCCACGCTGGCAGTCATCGGTGCAATTGTTGGCGAACTCGCTGGTGCTAACAGGGGAATCGGTTATGTAATTCTCATTGCTTCCTATCGGATAGAAACAAATATGCTATTTGCAGCTATCGCCGCCTCAGCCTTGGGCGGCATTGCTTTCTTTGGATTAATCTGTCTGTTAGAAAAATATATTTTATATTGGCAAGAAGCAGCAATAGAATAAAAAATGAGGGTGAAAAACATGGCAAAATTTAACGAAAAATGTAATTTATTAGCGATCATATCAAGTATCTGCATTTTGGCCATTGGGTTTATTTGTGTAAGTTGTGCAAAAAGGGAAGAAAAAATTAATCAGATATCTGTTAGACTAAAGTGGATACCGAATGCTGCTTTCTCAGGTGACATCATTGCGAAAGAGAAAGGGTTTTTTAAAGAAAACAACATTGAGGCAACCATACATCAAGGTGCTTTCGACTTAGACCCTATAAAATTGATAGCTTCAGGATCAGATGATTTTGGCATTGCTGGTTCGGACCAAATAATCTTAGCAAGAGCAAAAGGTATTCCCTTGGTTTCCATTGGTGTTATCTTCCAATCCAGCCCTGTAGCATTCGTGACTAAGGAGGATTCTGGTATAACGGAGCCTTCCCAATTCATAGGCAAGAAAGTAGGTGTGAAAACAGGAACTGATGCTGATACCATATACACTGTATTAATGAAGAGATTAAAGATTGATAGAGCACAAATTAAAGAAATCCCGGTAAAATTTAGCCTTACTCCATTCCTTACAGGGCAGATAGATGTTCATCCAACTTATGCAACAAATGAGCCCCTACAACTTGAGAAGATGGGGGTAAAAGTGAACATAATAGACCCTAAAGAATACGGTGTTAAGCCTTACGGAATGTGTTATTTTACAACAGAAAAAATGATTCAGCAGAATCCCGAGTTGGTGCAAAGGTATCTACGGTCTGTTATCAAAGGATACGAATGGGCAATGGACAATAAGGAGGAAGCTACAAAGACTATTGTGCAATTCAATAAAAAACTCAATTACGAGACTCAGTTGAAAATGATGAAAATAATTGAGCCAATCTTGAAGAGGGACGAGACTAAAAGAATATGCTGGATGAATAAAGATAAATGGTTGGAAACTGAAAAGGTCTACCTTGACGCAGGAATTTTAAAGAAGCCTATTGATATTGATCAGGCTTTCACAATGAGATTTGTCAAAAAGGTATATTCAGTCAAATAGACATGCTTTCCTCTATTTCAGATATGAATAAACGATTGTCTAAAATAGATTTGTTCCGTTACTTCTACTCTAAGAAGCTAGAACCTTACCATATTTTCCACGGTATCACAGATGCTAAACTTGCCGCAGCTGCAAAAATCGCTGAATACATCTCACATTCTTATAAGAATCCTATAAACTCTTTCTGTATCTTGGATGTTGGGTGTGGAGAGGGTGAGTTAATTATTTCTCTTGTCAGGGAACTGAAAAGGTTCGCTCCTCAGACATATATTGACCTTCATGCAATGGACCCTTCCTCAGAAATGCTTACTGGTTTTAGAAATAAACTCAAAAAAAAGTCTTTGCCTGAAATTGCTAATGTTAATTTACATCAAATAGGGTTAAACAAGAGACACCGGCTGAAAGAAATCTGTAAAAGTTCAAAGTTTGACCTTGTTCTTGCATCCTTCGTTCTCTTTTGGATAGATGATTGGTCCGATGCAATTGATCAAATGCTCAAAGTCCTTACTCCGACTGGTAAAATCTGTATTATTTTGCTTGCAAAAAGGAAAGGAAGAATAGGTGCTACTCTCCGTAGCAAGTTATTTTCAATTGCCCATAAGCATACTGGATATAACTTAGAATGTGCTGAAGATGTAGAAGAGATTTTAAGACAAAAAGGCCTCAAATGGGAAAGCAGTTTAGTTTCTTTTCATGTAGAGATACCTGCGCATGAAAAAGAAAACATCAGGACAAGCAATGGAGAGTCTATATCCGCTTTAGAGTTTATGACCCGCTTTCCATGGAATAAACTCTCAAGTGGGCAAAAGAAAGAGATGATAGAAACTGCTTCTGCTTACAAATCCCAAAATCCAATTTGTTATCAAAAATTACTTTGGATATCTAAAGGTAAAGCAAGTGAGTAGTCTCGAATTCACTAATGTCAAAGTTTATTATATTTACCCGTTTTTGTTTGACCTACAGCTACTGAATCCTCCTCAGATTGACAAAGAAAAATGGGAGGCAATTCATTCAAAGGAAAAGGTTCCCATAAATCATATAACCTTTTGGGCATGTAAAGCATTGGCAAAAGAGGATACCAACTTAGAAAGATTAAGAAAGGATTTCCCCCTTAAAGGGGGCTTGCCAGAATTTGGCTTTTTGCCTTTGCTTCCTTTTAACTCTCTTCTATATGAAGTGGGCCATGTTAAAAATGACAAGGATGAAAGTTTTGTTAAAATTATCACAGGAAAGAAAGGCGATGAAATACCCGTTTACGTTCGCAAAACTGTAATAATCAGATCCGCAGGTATAGGGACATTGACCTATGAAATTAATCTAACTGGGAGAAATGAGTTTCAGTTTAAGGACCTCGCACCTCTCTTAAGATTGGTGCCGCGGCTTTGGAAATGGCGTGAAAAGAACGACTATTTTCTTTTCAAGAATAAGTTGTTACATTCGGAAGTTTATGAATATCTTGCAACTTTGGAAAGTGCATTATTAAGGTGTTTTGGGAAAAAGAATAAAAAGCAAAAGGATAAAGACCAAGATCTGTGGGAAGATAGAGAAGTCCTGAATTTTGAAAGCGAAGAAATGCCCCCTCATCCTTATTGTTACATTGTCTTAGCAATGAAACCTAATAAATATTGGGAACTTTTTGAAAAAGTCACCCAATATCCTAAATCAAGAAATGACAAGACTGATAATAATCACCTTCAAGAACTTCTATCAGTAATATATAGGCTTTGGAATTTAGGAGAAGCAGAATCGGTGCATATGGACAATTTGCATGAGATAAAAAGTCTAATTGTAAACCAAAATATTGTTACTTTCCTTCACCATTTCTCAGTAGTTTCGATACTTAATGCGGGAGACAAGAATGACTTTGTGAAAAATTTCTATGTTCCTACAATCACGAATACCGTCGAGCATGCAGTAGCAAGATATCATTTTGCAGTTATTATAGATGCACTAATAGATAATATAACAAGAGGTATTGGTCGAGTAGAATATCAGGAGCTTTACGAGTCTTTTCTTCCCAAGATATCAAGGATAAAAACGCAAATAGGCTCATTTTTAGAGAATATTAGTATGTATGTAAAAAGCGGACATATGGGAGGTGATTTAGTAACTATGCTTGAAGAAGTCTTTGAATATAATACTATAAGAAACAGAATCCTTAAAAAAATGGAATTAGCTACGGATATATTTAAGGAGGTTGCCAGCTCTAAGAGTCCAAGATTCATAGCCCAAAAGGGCAAAGAAATTGAGAGAAAAGGGAAGGCATTCCTTGAAGAAAGCAAAAAAAGATGAAGAAGGAAGAGAAAAATAGCTTAGAGGATGCAAAGCAGGAATTTGTGGAAGATATAAGAGCAATTGCCGAAGCTTTAGAATCACCGGAAGACAAGGTTAATCCTTTAAAGATTACAGAAGACCCCGTAGTAGGATGTTTTAGAAAGCAAGGAGATTTTATGAATGAGGTTACGACACTAAATGATTACGAGATTGAACTAAATGCTTTTCTAACCAAAAAAGGCTTAATTCAGAAAGGAGAAAAGCAAGTCGATCTTAAAAATAGCAATAAGTTGGTCAAATCTCTCATCATAGACTTAGACCAACTTTTAGGTAAGTTGCATAAGATACCCTTAAAACATGTCACTAATTATCTGGAACTTCTTCCAAAACTTAAGATAAAGCATCAGCCACGAGGGAATACATTCATTGTAAAAGTGATTAATGAAGACTGGTTAAGAAAATACATAAAACAGATAGAGGGCTGCCTTAAAGGAGCGATGAAGTGATGCCTTTTTATTCCTTTGTAGCTATAGTTGGGCTCATAATTGCTATTTTAAGTTGCCTTCGTTATTTGGGAGTAGAGAGAAACTGGGGGATATGCCGCGGACATTCGATTTACTTACTTGAGATATCTATCTTCTTGATAGGAGCCGTTTTTGTTCAACAAATTGTTACTTTGGGAATTTATTACGCCATCGACTCTGCTGAAGAAATAATGCTTTTGTTCGGCAAAATCGTTCTGCTACAATTTGAACCTACCTCAGGGCTAACCGTACTTTTTATGATAATATCATGGCTTGCGAACATCGTTTTGGTAGCTTTGCTTCTTAGGATATTTTTTGAAATCTTCAAGATTTAGAAATTATCCCCTTTTGTTCTGCTTTCATCATAAATGAGAGTAATTCTTGTTTGATTTTTGTAAGAGCTAATTCATCCGTCTATTATTCCTCCAAATCCTTTCTCAAATCCTCCGCCATTTCCACAAATTTTGAATTCTTACGAAGGTCTATGCTACGAGGCCGTTTGAAGTTGACATTTATTTCTTTCTTTATTGTCCCTGGAAGTGAACTCAATACTAAGACACGGTCTGCTAAGAACACTGCTTCTGGAATGCTGTGGGTTATAAACACAATAGTATTCTTTGTCTTATTCCAGATTTTTAAGAGCTCAAGATTCATTCTGTCTCTGGTGATGGCATCCAGGTCGCCAAAGGGCTCGTCCATTAGAAGGATTGAGGGGTTGAAGCTAAGTGCACGGGCTATGGCGACTCTTGATTTCATTCCGCCGGAGAGCTCCCTGGGTAATGCTTTTTCAAAACCCTTTAAACTAACCAATTCAATTAACTCTTCTGCCCGGCATTTTATACTATCTTCACCGAATATTTCCCCGGGTAATTGTATGTTCTTAACGACGTTTCGCCAGGGTAGTAAAACCGGGTCTTGAAATACAAAACCAAATTCTCTGTTTTTTCTTGCCTCCTCTGGGGATTTCCCATTAACCATAATCTCGCCAGAAGTAGGCTTAATCAGGTCGCCAATGAGACGCAGGAGTGTGGTCTTTCCGCACCCCGATGGTCCAATGATACAGACAAATTCATTTTCATTTACCGTCATATTAACGTTTTTGACCGCAGTTACAGGCGAAAATCTCCCTTTAAATATTTTGCTGACATTTTTTAATGTAATTACGGGATGTTTAGAATCTTGTGTCATAGTTATTGTTTATGCCCGGAATAAGGTTGAACTATCCCCGTCTGCGATGTGTCGCTTCCGTCATTTTCTCTCGGAGCCAGAGATTGATCAGTGTCTCTGTTGAGATACCTTGCTGACGTGCCTGTGCCTGTAGTGGAGCGATTAAGTCCTTTGCAACGGCACAATATGCCTTACT
>CAZGKP010000138.1:0-10519 GCA_964526215.1 uncultured Candidatus Sumerlaeota bacterium | reverse complement strand
TTGAGCAAAGTTGCATTTTACGGTTCAGGTAATTTCTCCGGTAATGGCAGAAACGGAATATATGTGAGCACTTTATCAGCCGTACAATTTCTCAACTTCGGTGATTCTATTTATCATGGTCAAATCCGCGACAATGCTCGATATGGAATAGAAATTCGCTGGGATTCCCACACGCTCAACCATACAAGCAATACCTTTTCAAACAATGCACTTGGGAATGTCCACACCATTGACGGCGGACATACGTATTAAAAATCAGGCGGCTTCACTCTCTATGGCATCTCTCGAAAGAGATGTCCGATTTTGAAATATGGGCTTTTGCGAAGCCAAAGCCGGTCCAGTCCGCCTGAGGCGAATGGTAGGGGGTTCGGGGGCAAAGTCTACGATAATGTCCATATTGAATCAAGTTGATTCAATACGGAGATTACTTTTGAGAATTATTATAATCCATCACATCCCCACCTCGTCGGGTGGTGGCGGGTCATATTTGCCGTTCCCGTCGTAATCAATAATCACGGGCGCCGTTATTGCAAGTGCCATTACGCCTCCCTCACCTTCATAAGGTAATGCTGAAACTATCGGGCTGAGGGTGTTACGTTTACTCCCTACCACAACTGCATTTATAAACGTATCTTTCTTTATCTTCATCTTGAAATTCTCCGTGCCGGGTGAAGAGCTCTCTCGCGGGAAACGCACTACCCCCTTCGATATTGGTTGTAGGATACGTCGGCTGAATATCCCATCCATATTAACGTCTATATAAGATGTGGGGACCCAGGGCGCCGCCATTACCTCCAGGTGGCAATCAACTGTCCCATCGGTGTCGGTTATGAATGAACCGGGAGGTTGACCGTTCACCGTAAACTTGATGATGGGTCCATTTGTGATGAGGAGATTTCCCTTCTTTATTGATTCCACAATCTCTTCTTCACTAATTTTTGCGGCGTCATCGGTTGAGGACGCGACATATACTCTTGGATAACCGACCTCTTCACCCCAGGTGGCATGGCTGAAGGTGTCGCCTATCGGCATAATTTTGTTGTATCCACCTAGCCAGGTATCGTAAAGTAGCTGGACAGTATCGTGGGCGGCACCGAGCCGTTTCCCCTCCCATACCTCCAGGAGGTCAAAGTCATAAGAGAATTTTTTATCCTTGATGACGGGTTTTTCTTTATGGTCATAACCGAAGGATTTGAAATATCCCTCCACGGGGAAGATGGCGCGGTTTACCTGAATGAGTGCACCGGGGTATTTTGAACGAAGAACCTTAAAGAGTTTTCGGGGTGTTTCAGCATCGAGTTCGGAATTATCGGCTGCCGCCTGAACGTTGGCGCCTTTCAGGGGCCAGACGAGGAAATGCCCGAGGTTCTTTTCGCCCATAAATTCTATCTTTTTACCGATGCCGGTTTTTACGAAGTGTTCAAGTCCGAGTTTCTTCACGGCAGCAGATAGGTCAGTAGCCTTGTTGCAATCGCCCGAGACGAGGTATTCAACGCCCTCGGCGGCGGCGGTCACTATGCGGTCTTCGGGCGATACATAACAGTCATAAGATTTGTTTGTCCTCACGCCGATATCTGCCGAGATGTAACCCTTTACGTCAAGGATGTGGTGGAGTTTGGCATTTATCACGTTCTCTTTAGTGAAAGCTATGAGGATTTCCTCCTCATAAGAATCGTATTCTATGCCTCTGGAGAAAATCACCTTATATCTGCCAATGGGAACATCAATAGTTTCGTCCCCTGTGGCGGAGTAATAGACATCGCGTGCATAGAGAGCATCGCCGGGACCACGATTTAGAGGGCGCGTGCGAGGGATATTGAGAAAGGTGAGTTTGCAGGGGAGCATCTCACCGGTATCGGCGGCTTTGCAGGTGAATTTGAGTTTACTGGTGCGCGAGACCTGGAGCTGGGTGACGTAAGAATCGCCGTCGGGGACGAAAAAGCTCAGACGATTTTTAGCCGAACGGCGGGCAAATGCCTTTGCCCCGATGAAATAACTGCCTTCGGGGACTGTTAGTTGAAAGTTGCCATTTGCATCGGAGAAGGTGCGGGCAAATGGGCGTGCAGGCACAGTCTTATCCCCCCGGCGCGAAATCACAATTCGCACATCCACGTCCGGGATATGTTCTTTTGTATCGAGTTGTATTACGGTGCCGGAAATGAAGCCATATTTCGGTTCACGTATTGCGAATGCAAAGTCGGAAATCGGCGAGAGGCTCTTATCGGAGACAATAAGGAAGCGGGTGTATGAAACGCTCCTGCCGGGTTCTATTGTCGCTTTTTTATAGGAGACGAATGCTTTGTTCTCCTGAAACTTTCCCTCAATCGGTTCCTTTTTCTGGGTGAATCCCGCACTGAAGTTATCTATATATCCCGAGAACCAACCTACGTCCTTCAGGTGTTTTGATTCCCAGCGGTTTATAATGCCGTGATTACCCACGAAACTTATGCAGGCGCCCCAATCGGCTATGTCTCCCAGCTCAACATCTTTGAGCGTGCCGGTGGTGAGATTAGTGAGGGTTGTAGTGATTTCAATGATAGGTTCATCCGGCTTAAGTAGATACTGGGTGCGTATAGCGAGGGCGGGCTGACCGGGGTCTGTTTTCCCCGAAGCCATAATCGCCGCGCCATTTTCCGCATAGCCGGTTGTCTTTATCTGGATTCGGTTGTATGTATACTGAGGAACGCGTTCGGATCCGATTCTGGCGCACAGTCCCCGGATATAATCGTGGGGATACTCCCTCAGGCAGAGGTCAATGATATGCCCACCGCCTTTAATATCGGAGATTGTATGACCGGGGGCGCTGATTATGGCGCGAATCCGGTCGTTCTCAAGGACATAATCCCCCAGGTAGCCCTGCGCCCAGATGCCCTGGGCGAGCTGGAGTTTATCGTCTATCTTTTGCACCCGCAGCTTGCCAGAGGTGATGGCGGGATTTTCAGTGGGCGCAGGTTTGGGTGGCGGTGCAGGTTTTTTCTTAAAAAGCCCGCAGCCATTCATCAACATAATAAGAGATACCAGAAGCAACCAGACGATTCTACGTGCGAGTATAACAGTAGTTCGGCGCATCACAATTACAAACCTCCATAGAGAAAAATAAAAAAATTAACGTATATTTTATACTAAAGACCAGTTTACGAGATGCAGGGTTTGCCTTTTTCTGGATATTTTGTCAACCGATTTATGCCGCCCCTTATCTCTTGGCAGGGATTTCTGGCACTACGTCCGTTTCTGCGGAGAACATCTTTGTATATCTTCGACCCTTGCATAGCTTAGACTCTTAGAATATTCCTTGCATCAAGAGAGCAAATGGAATATTTCCACCAACGATTTCTCACTGTTTCACCGTTCAGGGTATGGGTTATTGATTTCCTCCGCGTGAGGCGACGGTTACTACTATGTCTGATGCAAAACGCTATCTTGCCATTGACCTTGGTGCGGAGAGCGGGCGCGCCGTCATTGGCACCCTTGCCGATGATAAACTCTCCATCGAGGAGATACACCGCTTCCCCACACAGGGCGTGGTGATACTTGGTCGCCGCCAGTGGGAGGTTGCACGCCTCTGGCGCGAGATACTTGCCTCAATCAAAAAATATACCCGCAACTATGGTTCTGAACTCGCCAGCATCGGGGTGGATACGTGGGGCGTGGACTTCGGACTTGTCGCAAGCGATGGGCAACTCCTCGCCAATCCTGTTCATTATCGCGACAAACGCACCGAGGGGATGATGTCCGCCGCATTCGCCCTCGCCCCCCGTGAAGAGATTTACGAAACTACCGGCATCCAATTTCTGCCTTTCAATACAATCTATCAATTATTCTCAATGGTGCGTTCCGATTCGCCGCTTCTCAAAGTCGCCGAGACATTCCTTATGATGCCGGATATATTTCATTATTTTCTGACGGGACGGCGTGCCTGCGAGTTCTCAAATGCAACCACTACACAACTCTATGACCCACGAAGGGGCAAATGGGCGGATGACCTCTTTAAGCGACTCGGCATCCCCCGGCGGATTATGCCCGAAATCCTTATGCCGGGAAGTGCGCTGGGCACTATCCTGCCGGAAGTCGCCGATGCCACCGGACTTGCACCTGCAACACGCGTTATACTCCCCGCCACACACGATACCGGTTCCGCAGTAGCGGCAGTGCCCACTCTCTCCGCCGGAAATGAGGAAACACCCCGCTGGGCATATATCTCATCGGGCACCTGGTCGTTGATGGGCGCTGAACTGTCGCACCCACTGATTAACCGGGAAACCCTCGAGTATAACTTCACAAACGAGGGAGGTTTCGGCGGCACGTTTCGATTCCTGAAAAATATCATCGGTCTCTGGCTTGTGCAGGAGTGCCGCAGGGCGTGGGAACGCCTCGGTGAGACGCTCTCTTATGACGAAATCACCGCCCGGGCTGAGTCTGCGGAACCTTTTGTCTCACTCATAAACCCCGATGACGCGCATTTTTTGAACCCGGCGAGTATGCCCGATGCTATTTGTTCATTCTGCCGAGAGACCGGGCAGGTTGTGCCACAGACAAAAGGCGCAATTGTAAGGTGTGCACTCGAATCCCTCGCACTGAAATATCGGGTAACACTTGAAGAGATTGAGAAACTTTTGGGCGTCAAAATCCAGACGCTGCATATTGTTGGCGGTGGTGTGCAAAACCGCCTTTTAATGCAGTGCACTGCTAATGCCTGTGGAGTGCCGGTTATGGCAGGACCGGTTGAGGCAACCGCTATCGGAAACATAATCGTTCAGGCGATTGGAGCGGGGGATATAGGTTCGCTCGCAGAGGCACGGGCACTGGTTTCGCGCTCATTTAAGGTTAAGCAGTTCGCCCCCGATGATGCATACTTAAAAGCGTGGACGGAGGCTAAAGAGCGCTTCAGTCAGATTGCTGAAAAAAACATACAAAACACTTGACACGCTATGCATTAATAGAGGTAGTTTCTGGATAATAAATGTGTGATAAAATTTTTTATTTTCACGTAAAATTTTGAAAACGAGCCTTATAGAGTTTGCCGGTCAGCTTCGGAATACGGCGGACATCGTTGATATTATAGGGTCTTTTGTTCCCCTTAAGAGAAGCGGTGCCAGTTATAAAGGTCTGTGTCCCTTCCACAAAGAGAAAACCCCCTCATTTATGGTTCATCCCGGAAAGCAGCTGTTTCACTGCTTCGGATGTGGTGTCGGCGGAGATGTTGTAAAGTTCTGGATGATGTATGAACGGGTAGATTTCCGCACCGCTGTAGAGCAAATTGCCCACCGCATCGGTCTTGCGATTCCCGAACTTGTCTCGCGTCCCGTTGACAGGGGGCTGGAGAAAAAAAAGGCAGCCCTTCTGGAGGTGAATAAGTACGCTCTGGAGTTTTACCAGAAGCGATTATGGTCGTCTGAAGGTGCGGCGGCTCGCCAATACCTTAAGAAACGGGGCGTATCGAGGGAGATGCAGAAACGATTTTGCCTGGGCTATGCCCCGGACAGATGGGAAGATTTCCTCTTAGCGGCGCACAAAAAGGGCTTTTCTGCCGAGCTCGTGAAGGATGCAGGGCTTGCACTACCCGGTAAAAAGAAAGGAGGCTATTACGACCGTTTCCGCGGGCGTATTATTTTTCCAATCTTTGATGCGCAGGGGCGTTGTGTGGCTTTCGGCGGGAGGATTCTGGGTGTTGGTGAACCTAAATATCTGAATTCACCCGAGACCGAAATCTACCGGAAGGGAAGTCTGCTTTATGGATTGAATATGGCGCGCCACAACCTACGGGGAGAGGAATCTGCCTTAGTCGTGGAGGGATATATGGACTTAATCGCCCTCCACAGCCACGGTTTTGAGACGGGAATTGCGACTCTGGGAACGGCACTTACCGAACAGCAGGCGCGGCTGCTTCGCAGATTTACACCACAGGTGATATTCTTGTATGATGGGGACGAGGCGGGGCAGAAGGCTATGCTGCGTGGATGCGAGGTTCTTCTTAGCCAATCGCTGGCTGTCAAGGTGGTGATTCTGCCCGATAATGACGACCCCGACACCTTCTTGAAAAAGCATAAAAGCAAGGCGTTTAACCAAATCCTCGCCGAGAAAAAAGACTTCCTTGATTTTTTTCTGGAGACAGGCAGACAAAAATATGATATACTAACACCCGAAGGGAAGATAAGTGTCCTTGAACTCCTGCGACCTATCCTGGTGCGGGTCCGTGAACCTATTTTGTTTGACGATTATACCCGCAGGATTGCAGAGGGGCTTCGCCTCGAGCAGAGCCTTGTTATCCGGCATATCCGGGCAAAGAGCAATATCAGCAAACGCCGGGTCGGCGAGACTATATATGAACGGGCATCTCAAGGTATACCCGTTATCGAGCTCGGTTTCCTGAAGGCTATTGCAGAGAATCCGGGGCTTCGCCCCACCGCTCGCAATTTGCTCGACCCGGAGTGGCTCACCTCCCCGTGGGTGAGAGAGGTTACAAAGCAAATCCTCTACGAAAGGGAAGTGGAGACTGATTACGGGGCGTTGCTTGAATCGGCATCTGAACAGGAGAGACAAATCTTGTGCGAGCTGGCGTTCTTCGAGACCTGTCAGGAATCAACCCCTGACCTTTTGAGTTATCTCCTGAATAGACTTCGAATTGCTCACGAGGCAAGAGCACGCCATAGTCTCGTTGTTGAGGCGAAAAAGCTCGAAGGACATCCTGCCTCTTTAGAAAAGGTAGCCCCCATTACTGACGTGATTCACCGAAAAACCAGGGAAATATGGGAGACAAGAAAATCTCTCTTTGAAGACAAATAAGTCGCCATAATAAAAGAGGGGCAAAAGCCGCAGCGAAAATAAATCGTTTTAGGCAGTTTACGCGTTAAATACAATCTACAAAAGCGGACAATTTTTCATCCTCTTGGGAGATCGGAGATTGAGGATTCGCCGCGGCGAATTGCTGCAAAAATCTATCCTTGAGGGTGTTTAATAGTCATATATAGTCTCAATGGGGTACTGCCTGAAAAAAATAGATTTAGCGGGGTAAATATGAGCAAGACAAAACAAAAATTGGTTAGACCCTCCAGACTGGAGAAACTCGTTGGCCAGGGGAAGAAAAAGGGCTACCTCACATACGAGGAGATTAACGACTTTCTTCCAGCGAATGCCACATCGGAGGATATGGAGTATGTGCTGAGTCGGTTGGGAAATCTTGATATAGATGTATTTGATGAGAAAGAGGTCAGTGAGATAAAAAAGAAGAAGCTACAAAAAACTGCTAAGGAAGGGTGGCATCGCCGCGAGAGGGAAGAATTCATCCCCGGCGGGGCGGAAACAGCACGTATAGATGACCCTGTCCGCCTCTACCTTATGGAGATGGGAAAGGTTCCACTTCTCACACGTGAAGAAGAGGTAATACTGGCTAAGTGCATCGAGAAGGGGCGCCACGAGATAACGGAGGCGATTTCTCGCGCCACTGTCACCGCATCAGAGCTCCAGAAACTCAAGATGCGCATCGAGGGCGGTTCATTTAACCTCAATGATATACTTCGCCCCAATGTGGATGAAAGCGACCCTGAAGAACGCGCAAAGGTCGCAAAATCTGTCCTCGATAGCCTGAACGCCATCCTCGCCCTCTACGATGGTATACTCAAAAAGCGCGACATCGCTGAAGACCCGACGCTTAAAGATTCCGAGCGAAAAAAACTGCTCAAGGATATTCAGAAACGCCGCACTACCATATACCAGCGCTTGTTGAAGCTCGACCTTAACTTCAACATTATATCTCAATGCGCCAACAAGATTCGCATAATTTACAACAAGGTAGATGAAGCCAATCGCGAGATTCGGGAAATTATCCTCAAGACAATGCTATCTGAAGATGAACTGCGTCGGATAGTAAAAAGGACAAAGAAAAACAGCCCCCAGGCAAGGGCGCTGAAGAAAAAATTTGGAATCACGCTCGAGGAATTCACCCAGATGGATAAAAAGGTCCGCAACGCCCAGCGCGTCATAAAGCGTCTCGAAAAGGAAGCCGGGAATTCCTATGGGGAACTGCGCAACATTACCCGGGAAGTCAACAAAGGCGAAAAAGAGGCTCACGAGGCAAAGATGAAGGTAGTGGAGGCAAACTTGCGCCTCGTCGTATCCATCGCCAAGAAATATACCAATCGCGGGCTTCAGTTCCTCGACCTTATACAGGAGGGCAATATCGGGCTGATGCGCGCCGTGGATAAATTTGAATACCAGCGCGGCTATAAATTCTCTACCTATGCCACCTGGTGGATTCGTCAGGCAATCACCCGCGCCATCGCCGACCAGGCGCGCACTATACGTATCCCCGTTCATATGATTGAGACGATAAACAAATTATCCCGTGTCTCCCGATATCTCGTTCAGGAGCTGGGGCGTGAACCAACCCCAGACGAGCTCGCCGAGAAGATGGGGCTACCGGTGGAAAAAATCCGCAAGGTCTTCAAGATTGCACAGCAACCGATATCGCTCGAGACACCCATCGGTGAAGACGGCGACAGCCACTTCGGCGATTTCATCGAAGACCAGGAGGCAACCTCGCCGGTTACGGCAACATCCTATCGCCTGATGCAGGAGCAGATTGAAGACGTTCTGAAGACCCTTACCGAGCGAGAGGAAAAGGTATTGCGGCTCAGATTCGGTCTCGGCGGTAGCGACTTCCCCAGAACGCTCGAAGAGGTTGGCACTATCTTCAATGTAACAAGGGAACGTGTCCGACAGATAGAAACAAAGGCGCTGAACAAGCTCCGCCACCCCTCCCGCCGCCGCCGCTTGATTGAGTTTATGGAATAGAATCCTACCTTACTCTCTGGCAGAGTGAAGAGCATCGAGGAATATTGACCCTGGAAGGCGGGAATCGCATTTACCCTGAAAATTTACTGAATCCTGGCACGGGTTCTCTGTAACATAACAGTCTTTCGGATTCGTCCCGAGGCTGCGACTTATCCCCCGATGAGAGAAGTCATAAAATGTGTATCCACATCGAGCACAACGGCGTCTTCCATTAGCCAAATGGTAGTTTTTTCGATGCCTGCATTTAGGGCAAAATCTTTGATGGGATTTCCAGCAAAATCCCAACAAGTATCTGCGAGCGGCAAATTCGCTTTTAGTCCAGTATTCATAAGTGTTTAGGTTCATAGCACCTTACTAAATCAGGTGCCAATACTTTGTCAATTACCTAAAATTATTATGCGTATTTCTCGTTTTTTACAAATTGGCTTAATATACATAATCGCATTGCCCTGTCTTGCGGAACCGATTCCTATCTCTTCTATCCAGGAGCTCCAGAAGATAGGGTATGACGCGGCTTATCCCCTTGATGGAGATTATTACTTAACCCAGGATATTGATGCCTCGGAAACAAGAAACTGGAACGACGGAAAAGGATTTCATCCAATTGGATATCTTAAGGATATTTATGATTATTCCCAATCCTTTCAAGGAATATTTGATGGTCGTGGGCATATTATTAATAAACTTTTTATAAATAGACCAAATGAAACTTGGGTCGGTCTTTTTGGACATACTTATTACGCTAATATACAAAACATAGGCCTTGAAAATGTAAATATTACTGGTTATGGGGATACCGGCGCTTTAATTGGAGCTCATCATAGCAGTTTCCCGGTAACGAATTGCTATTCTACTGGACAGGTTCGAGGAACATATTCCTATACCGGAGGTTTAATAGGGTGGGGTAGTTTAAAAAATTGCTATTCAAAAGCTACTGTTTATGGTCGAAAAGATATAGGAGGGTTGGCAGGTGAGGGAAGGGGAATAATTGAAAATTGTTATGCTACAGGTAGTGTATCAGGGAATAAAGCAATAGGTGGAATGTTTGGGGTTTCCCTTGGACATATTGAAAATTGCTTTGCCACAGGAAATGTCTCTGGCAATGATGAAGTAGGCGGTTTGATTGGTTTTAATATTAATAGCATAGTTGAGAATTGCTACGCATCTGGTGAGGTCATTGGAGAAAGTCATACTGGAGGTCTTATAGGTGGATTTCTTAGACTTCCACCACCTGCTGATGACTATGAAATTATATATTCATTTTATAACTATGAAACTACTGGTCAGTTTAATGATAATTTTGAGGACTTTGGCATTCCCAAAACAACGGTAGAGATGATGACGCAATCCACGTTCACAAACTGGGACTTTGGGAATGTATGGTGGATGGTGCCGGGGAAGACTTATCCTATCCTGCGACCGAAACGATATATAGATGCGAGAATCTCACCGGCAAGCTGGATGCCGAATCCAAAACACGGACTGCCGGTGGAGTTCACCATCTCTTTCGCAGAGCAGATGCGTAATTTTACCTTTGATGACATAGATTTCACAAGCACGACGCTGACAAACCTCGCAGGCACACTCACATCCGACAACGGCACGACCTGGACGTTGCGCATAACGGACGGCGAGACCTCGCCGAGTCAAATTGTTGCCCGGGTGCCGCTCGCCGCAGCAATGAATTCAGCAAACTACCCCTGCGCCGCCACCGAACCCGCCACAATAT
>CAZGKP010000137.1:10081-10523 GCA_964526215.1 uncultured Candidatus Sumerlaeota bacterium | reverse complement strand
CAGGTCGCGGGATTCTCTTCGCAATGCGGGGTCGAGGGTGTGCTCGGGTTGGCATCGCTGTATGACATAGCACTTTACGCCGAGATTGTGTAATGTCTTTGCAATTTTTAGGATGTCTTGCGGGGAAAGGAGGGCGGGATGCACTGTGGTGCGGAATTCGCAGGGGATTTGTGCGTGGAGTAAAATCTTTGCGCTTTCCTTTGCGGCATTACCACTCCCCGGCACTTGCGTTATTCTCTCATAATCTGGGAAAGGGGCTTTTATGTCCAGCGCTACCCAATCGAGTAGTCCGTCTTTCAGGAGCGCTTCGAGTCTGTCGGGATATGCGCCGTTTGTGTGCAGGGCGACTTTGAAACCGAGCGCGCGCACCTCATAGATGCATTCGGCAATATTATCCCAGAATGTGGGTTCGCCACCGCTGAAAACTACTCCATCTAATAGA
>CAZGKP010000137.1:0-10071 GCA_964526215.1 uncultured Candidatus Sumerlaeota bacterium | reverse complement strand
GACTTCGGTATCGGCATTCGGGTCGAGGAGCGGTCCATTATGGCAATAGCGGCACCGCCAGGGACACCCTTGAGTAAAAATCACCGCCGCAAGGTGTCCGGGGAAATCAATCGTGGTGAGGGGCGTTATCCCCCCGACCTTTATAGATTTCAATGTTGAAACATCACTCATACCATTCCGCTACCCTGAGAAATTTATCTTTGACAGGATAAAAGGATGAACAGGATTGAGAAATATCCCGTTAATCACTGCTTAGAACCCTGACCTTTCGCTTGATTTCAACTTTATGCTCTCCAAAATTTAAGACTAACCCCACTGATTTTCCCGTGGCAACAAGATAGTTTACAAGCTGTACTTCGTGCGCCCGGAGGACTCGCCTAACGGACTTCAGTTCCAGAATTATCGTATTCTCAACGATAATGTCAGCAATGAATTCTCCCACCACCTCATCATCGTAGTAAACTGTAATTGGCTTTTGGGATTCAGCGTGAAGTCCGACTTTTCGCAATTCGATAAGCAGGCATTTCTCATATACGGATTCAAGGAATCCATATCCCATTTTGTTATACACCCTATAAGCACAACCGATGATTTTTTCCGTAAGTTCTTTGTATTTAATTTCCGTGCCTATTTCAGGCTGTGATAAATGTTTATGATTGACTGGATATGTGCCATCTCTATCCTGAGCTGGCGTGGATGCCAGCATCCCAGTCATATGTAACAATCTTGTTTATCCTGTTATCCTGTCTAATAAGAGATTTTGCCATACTGCCAAACTTTTACCATTCAGGAAAGTTTGGGTTCTATAAAGGTCTTGCGTTCGGCGTATTCGCTCTTTTTGCCTTTGTTGAACTCCGAGACGGGACGGAAATATCCCATCACCCGCGTCCATACCTCACAACGCGTGCGCTCTTCATCGCGCAATCTTACTTCGTTAGAAACATCCTCACGTGTCATCCTAACCCTCCTGCTATGAGAAAATTTATTTCTGACAGGATGACACGGATTGACACAGATTTTTTTATCCGCGAAATCCGTGCAATCCTGTCTAAAGATAAAAAAGTTTGTTTTTTTTTCATCTCTTCGGAAGAGGCGAAGCCTCGTAATCCTTGCTAACCACCGTACTGTTAAAGTTTGCCTTCTTTTTAGCGAGCAGTTCGGCGTCGCATTTCGGGCAGAACTTGTGCTCGCCCGCCAGATATCCGTGTTTCGGGCATATTGAAAATGTCGGCGTTACGGTGATGTATGGTATACGGAATCGCTCGAGTGAACGCCGCACAAGGCGTTTGCACGCCTCTGCGCTGGAGATGCGTTCCCCCATATATATGTGAAAGACTGTGCCACCGGTATAGCGTCGCTGGAGGTCTTCCTGTTTTGTCATCGCCTCAAAGGCGTCATCGGCATGTCCGACCGGTAGTTGTGAGGAATTTGTGTAATAGGGGGCATCGGACGTGCCAGCCTGGATGATATCGTGATAGCGTTTTTTATCCTCGCGTGCGAGGCGATATGTGGCGCCCTCTGCAGGCGTTGCCTCGAGATTGTAAAGGTGCCCCGTCTCCTTCTGGAATTCAATCATCTGCTCCCTTATGAAATCGAGCAGGTCGCAGGCGAACTTGTGCCCCCATTCATCGCCGATGTTATGCTTATCGTTTGAAAAATTCCGAATGCATTCATTGACGCCATTGACGCCGATTGTGGAGAAATGATTCCGCAGCGTGCCGAGATAGCGCTTCGTATATGGAAAGAGACCTGTGTCAATGTAGCGCTGAATGACCTTGCGCTTTATTTCGAGACTCACTTATGCCAGTTGCATCAGGCGTTCAACGTCGGCATAAAAGCCTTTAATGTCATCGTTATGCAGATAGCCAAGGCGGGCGGTGTTGAGCGTAACGACGCCGATAGAGCCAGTCTGTTCTGCGGAGCCGAAGAGACCATTGCCGCGCTTCAATAGTTCGCGCAAATCGAGCTGGAGGCGGCAACACATCGAGCGAGTTATCCCCGGCTCGAGGTCGGAGTTCAGAAAATTCTGAAAGTAGGGCAGACCGTATTTTGCCGTGACTTCAAAGAGCGCCTCGCTATTGGGGTGTTCCCAATCGAAATCGGGCGTGATATTGTAGGTGGGGATGGGGAAAGTGAAGATGCGGCCTTTCGCATCGCCGTGCGCCATAACCTCGATGTATGCGCGGTTGATGAGGTCCATCTCGCGCTGGAGTTCACCATAAGTAAAGGGTTGTTCCTCGCCGGCAATAATCGGGTATTTGTCGCGCAAATCTTCCGGGCAGGTCCAGTCGAGGGTGATATTGGTAAAGGGGGTTTGTGTACCCCAGCGTGACGGCACATTCAGGTTGTAAACGAATTCCTGGATATTTTGCAACACCTCTTCATACGATAGATTATCAATGCGGACAAACGGGGCGAGGTATGTGTCGAAGGAGCTGAATGCCTGTGCGCCAGCCCACTCATTCTGCAGCGTCCCTAGGAAATTCACCATCTGCCCGACTGCGCTTGATAGGTGCCGTGCCGGATACGCCTCCACCTTGCCCGGAACGCCGTTGAATCCTTCTTGCAGAAGCATCTGCAGCGACCATCCCGCACAATACCCCGAAAGCATATCGAGGTCGTGGATATGATAATCGCCGGTGCGGTGCGCCTGTCCGACCTCCGGGGGATAGACGTGGCTCAGCCAGTAATTGGCAATCATCTTTCCCGAGACGTTGAGAATCAGCCCGCCCAGGGAATAGCCCTGATTGGCGTTTGCATTTATGCGCCAGTCTATCTTCTCAAGGTATTCATTTATAGAGGCGGCGACGTCCACGAGTGTCTTACTATCCTCGCGCAGGCGTTTGTGTTGTTCGCGGTAGGCGATGTATGCGCGGGCGGTCTTGAAATGATTGCCCATAATGAGGATATGCTCAACGATGTCCTGAATCTCCTCGATTTCGGGTATTTCGTTGTGGTGATAGTGCTGGAGGATTTTAACAACCTGGGTGGTTAGTAAGGAAGCCTCGTTCTCGCCGAATTCGCCGGCTGCCTCACCTGCCCGGCGGATAGCGGAATGTATCTTTTCAGAAACGAAAGGGACGCAGGAGCCATCGCGTTTACGGACGGCATTCAAGGTGCTAACTTCAGTAGTAACAGGCATACAGGTCTCCTTCTCATCCTCTCTACAAATATAGAATGCCGTTACGCAATATGTTGTATCAATGATAGTTTTAAAACACAAGATGTAGCGGGCAAAGTCAAGGAAAAATTTTCTCCGTAACTCCTTTATTCTTAAGGATATGCTATTTTTTTGCCCGAATTCTCACCGGGATTTTTTCGCTGAAATGACAAAAAAATTGGGGCAACTTCCCCCCCCCCCTAATGGGGCCTAATGGGGCATAATGGGGAGTTTTGGATTGACAACGTGGTAGGGTGCACCTGTTATAAGGAGTCTTTGTTTTGATAAAGGAGTTTTTGAAGTATGAAAAATGTCGCTTTTCCCGGCATCCTGATTGTGATGGCGATTTGTCTGCCCCTCGTCGCTCAAGAATCTGCGCTCGATGCCTCTATAACCAGTCCGAGCGTGGCCCTCGAACCGCCTGATTTCTATAAAAAAAATGCCATCCCCCTCTCGCTTCAACAGGTCATATTTAAGACGCTTGAAAATAATATCGGCATAAAGATAAGCGAGTATGACCGCCGCATCGCAGAGGCGGAGATTCAGGTCCAGAAGGGCATATTCGACTTGTGGCTCTCTGCAAAGGCGTCCGCCATAAACAGGGAATATCAACTCCCTTCATACGCTAAAAATTACGGCGGTCTAATTATTCCCAACTTCACAAAAGAGAAAATATATTCGGGAGAAATCAGCCTCGGTCAGCTCCTCCCCACCGGTGGGCAGCTCAGCCTCCTGTATACAACCAGCCGCAGTGAGTCAAATCAGGTTGACATAAACCCCTATTACACACAAACCGGCGCAATCGCCTTCACGCAACCGCTCTTGAAAAACTTTGGTCCTTACGTAACGATGGCGGGTATCCACATCGCTCAAAACAGCGAAAAGATATCGCGCGAGGCATTCCGCCAGACGGTTATAGACCAGATTGCGGATGTTACAAAGGCATATTGGAACCTTGTATTTGCGATAAAGAATTACGGCGTGCAGCGGGTATCTTTGCGTCAGGCGAAAGACCTGCTGCGCATCACCACCATCAGTTATCAAACCGGCGTCCTGCCAGAAACAGACGTCCTGCAGGCAAAGGCACAGGTGGCGGTGCGCGAGGAAAATGTAATTGTTGCCGAAAGCGTCATAAAGGCAGCCGAAGACCACCTGAAGGAATTGATGAACATTGCGAAATGCGCCAGGGATTGGGAGCAATTTTACCTCCCGATAAATGAGCCGGAGGTTCACGACGTCCCGCTTGACACCGGGGTTTTCATCTCCGAAGCACTCAAATTTCGCCCCGAGTATGAGCAGGTTACACTCGATTTGAAAAACAGGGAAATAGACCGGCGTGTGGCGAAAAATCAGCGTCTCCCCGAATTGAACTTCTTTGCATCCGCCGGTGCATCCGGGCTCGATAAAGACCACGCTGGAGCCTGGCACGAACTCAATACTTACGATTATCACGATTACGAATTCGGCCTCGAGTTCAAATTCCCGCTTCAGAACAGACAGGGGCGCTACCGATATAAACAGGCGAAATTGCAGTATGAAAAAGCAACCGAAGTAATTCGCAATCTTGAGAATCTCATCATCCTTGATGTAAGGAATGCGGTGCGGAGGGTGGAGACCGAAAGGAAGCGCGTGGATGTAACTCTCGTTGCCGTAAAATCTGAAGAGGCAAAACTCGATTCGGAACTCAAGCGTTTCAATGTAGGGATGGCGACCAGCCACGATGTTTTGGAATTCCAGGAAGACCACGCAACGGCTCTTGTGCATCACATCGAATCAAAGGTGGGTTACAACAAGGCACTCATTGACCTCGAAAAGGCAAAGGGGACACTACTTGAAAAGTTCGGTATCAGCGAATTCGAGACCACGAATTTCTCTAATTGAGATTTCCAGAAAACCTTTGTGCACCACAAAAAAAATAGTGTAACTCGAGCAATTCGTGGTTAGAAAAAATAACCGCCAATTTCACTAATCTCACGAATCGTGGTTAGGAAAAAACCCCGCCAATTTCACGAATTTCACGAATTAGAGTTTCCTAAATGTCATAAGGGCTTAGATACGGATTTGCATAATTCGTACATTTAGTGTTCAGGAAAATCTAAATTAACGGTGGGGAATATGCCAATGGCTGAGTTACTCTTTAAAGAGGCGGTCTATCGGATAATCGGGGCAGCGATGGGGTGCATCGTGAGATCGGTCCGGGATTGCTTGAGGCGGTATATCAAGAGGCGCTTGCGATAGAATTTGGCATACAGGGTATTCCTTTTACTGAAAGACCACTGTTGAAAATCCGATATGAGAATCACATTCTAAAGAAAGAATACATCCCGGACTTTATCTGTTTTGGTGAAATTGTTGTGGAGATAAAATCCACAAAGATGCTGGCGCCGGTTGATGAGGCGCAAATCCTCAACTCAACCCTTATTGCCGACAAAAAGTTGGGGCTACTGATAAATTTTGGCGAAGCCTCGCTGGTCTGGAAACGTTTTGTGGTATGAAAAAATTCTGGACCATTTTTGCAACTGCACTGATTTCGGCAATTCTGTTGCGGCTTGCCTTCCCGAAACCTGCACTTGGTGCACTGGCATTTGTTGCACTTGTCCCATTCCTTTTTGCACTCTCGCGCGTGAAGCGTCCCCGCGATGGCTTCCTTTTTGGATTCGCCTTCGGCTTCATTTTCCATTATGCAAATATCTTCTGGCTGAACACCATTGCGGCGTATAATCAGTTTGTATATATAGGGATTTTTTTGGTCGGGATATATCTGGGGTTATATGTTGCCATATTCGGGTGGGGGGCGGTTTTTCTGCGCCGGTGGTATCCACGCGCCGCTTTCATACTCCTGCCCGCGCTCTGGGTCGCCCTCGAATATGCCCGCAATGTCGGAGAACTCGCCTTCCCCTGGTCATATCTCTCCGCAACACAACCTGCGAGTCTCCCGCTGATACAGATTTGTGAGATAACGGGCGTATGGGGTGTGAGTTTCGTTCTGGCGCTGATAAATGTGGCACTGACGGAAATTGCCATAACAATTGCCTCGCATCAGAACTTCAGGAAATGCCTCCCCGCAATATTAAGTGCAGCGGTTGTGCTGGCAGCGACGCTCATCTTCGGATATGCACGCCTCGGACGTAGCTATAATGGTGACAAATCTGTGCGCGTCGTCCTAATCCAACCCGACATCCCACAAAAGTTGAAATTCACAAGCTACGCCGGAAGCGATATTGAACGCCAACAACTCCCCGAAATCATAAGAGAACGCAATTTCTCTATGCTGCAAAGCCTCAAACCCAATTCCGCCGACCTGGTGGTTCTGCCCGAATCGGCTTTCACTCGCCCCTTCTTCGGTATGAATAAAGCCCTTATTGCAAAACTGGGCAAAGAGGCAAAGCGACTCTCGGTGGACATCTTGCTCGGCGCGAATCGCGAAGTCCTGTATAATGCAAAGGGAGAGGTCGCCCACCCTGGCGAGGAAATTAAAGACATCGGTGCATATAACTCGGCGTGGTATTTCCAGCCCGACGGCAAACTCTTCCCCCGCACCTATGATAAAATTCACCTCGTCCCTTTCGGCGAACACCTGCCATATTTCCATCTCATCCCCGGATTTCAACGCATCATTGTCCAGACCGGCAGCTTTATGGAGGGAAAGAATTACACGCTTTTCCCTGTCTTCAGTGCCGACAAAAACGCCCCATTTCACTTCGCGACGGCGATTTGTTTCGAGAGCAGTTTCGGGTGGCTGATGCGCAGGTTTGTAAAGCGCGGCGCAGACTTTCTGGTCATCATCACAAACGATGGCTGGTATGAGGACCGTGCAGGTCCCTATCAGCACAATGATTTAGCGGTTTTTAGAGCAATAGAGACGCGCCGCTGGGTGGTGAGGTGCGCAAATCGTGGCATCTCTTGCGTAATTGCCCCAACCGGCAAAATCATCCGGGAGAGCCACCTGAATCATCGCGCAATTATTACGGCACAGATTTATCCAAAACCAAATCACACTTGCTATGAGCGATTCAGTGATGCATTTATTTTCTTGATTATGGCGATTCTACTCGGCGGTTTTATCCTTCACGTTCTGCGCAAAAAGAGCGCCCGCCTGAGATGAACGAATGGCTGATGACTAATATCACATCAAAAATTACGTCTGTCTTTATCATCACAATGCTGGTGGGATTTTTGTTCGCCGCAGATACGCCTCCCCAGCGCATCATCACACCCGCACCGAACTTCACTGAAATCCTCTTTGCACTTGGACTGGGCGACCGCGTTGTTGGCTTGAGCGACTTCTGCCACTATCCACCCGAGGCGATGAAAAAGGAACGCATCGGCGGTTTCCTCAATCCCAATCTCGAGAAAATAGTGAGTCTGCGCCCCGACCTCGTCATTGTTCCGAAAACAAAAAACGATATTGCGCAAAAACTGCGCTCACTAAAACTGCACGTCCTTGAATTGCCCAATGAGACAGTTGCCGATTTGCTCAACGCAATAGGGCGTATCGCAAATGCCACCGGCGTCCCTCAACGCGGCAGGCGTCTCAGAAAAAAGATAGAAACCGAGATCGCGTCCCTGAAAAGAAAATATCGCAATCTACCTCCGGTGCCCACACTCATAATCGTGGCACGCTCTCCCGATTCCGTAAAAGACCTCTATGCCGCAGCACCAGGGACTTTCCTCGATGAACTACTCACAATCGCTGGCGGCAAAAATGTCCTCAAAAGACAAGTTGCGCTCTACCCGAAACTTTCAAAAGAATCACTCATCGCGCTTAATCCGCAGGTTATCCTCGATACGTCGCTAACCGGACAAAACCTCACCACCGGAACACTGAAAGCCGCGCTCTCTCCCTGGGAAACACTCGCCTCCATTGACGCAGTTAAAAATCATCGCATCTATCCAATCACGAACCCAGCCATCACAATCCAGGGACCGCGCATCGCCGAATCAGCGCGATACATTGCGCATTTATTGCACCATGAAAAGCGAGGTAAATAAGGTGTTAGATTGTCTGCGCATCAGCGATTTGTCTTTTTCTTATGGAGAACGCCCCGCATTGAGGGACATTTCCCTCACTGTGAAGGAAGGCGAGATTCTCGGCATACTTGGTCCGAACGGTGCAGGGAAAACAACACTCCTCAAGTGCCTTTTGCGCACCGTAACGCCGCGCGATGGGGATATCGAACTCTTGGGAAAATCTATCTCCGAATACGACCCGGTGGAACTGGCGCGAAAGGTGAGTTATGTCCCGCAGGAAACCGGTATGCCTTTCCCATTCAGCGTCTTTGAGGTAGTGGTGATGGGGCGATACCCACATTGTGCACCACTAACATTTGAGAGCGCGTCTGAACGCGAGTTAGTCCACAAAATTTTGCGCCGCACACACACAGAGGAATTTGCCGATCGTCTCTTCAACGAGCTGAGTGGTGGCGAAAAGCAGCGAGTCCTGCTCGCCAGAGCGATTGCTCAAGACGCCCCACTTATGCTCCTCGACGAACCTACATCAAACCTCGACATCAAGCATATGACAATTTTACTAAGGCTGCTTATTGAAAGACGAGAGGAAACCGGGATGACGCTCATTTTTGTCACGCACGACCTGAACCTCGCAACGGCGTTTGCCGACCGTGTCGCCTTAATAAAGCAAGGCGAGATAAAAGCCACCGGTTCACCCAGCGAAGTCCTCACACCCGCACGCATCCAGAGCATCTATGACACCGAGGTCAGCATAGTAAAAGACCCCGAAACCAGCGTGCAATATTTCGCCCTCAATCTTTAACAATAGTCACAACTATCTTCCCCGACAAAAAAATCAGCCCTGACAACGATGAATCAGAGCCAATCATCAAGGAAGATTTGAGGTCAATCTTACAAAAAGGTTCAACTCTCTTCGGACTCCGCACATCGTAGGGAAATATATACATCGCTATATGGCTTGTCCTCTTCGCATTGATTTGCCTTATGTAGAAGAGACGAAGAGCAAAAACGTGCGGATAAAACCATAGCGATGGTCCTGTTGCGGGAAGAACTCCCCTGAAACTACAGGCAAATTGGGAAGTACCTCAATTTGAGCAGAATAAATAGCGTTACGTACCACATAAATCAGGCAAGGAACATTGAGGAATTGAACAATCTTCTGGAAGGAATAAAAAGAGAGAGCAACTTTAGAATCTTTTTGTATTGACCTCATTTTCCCCATTTTTCTGGGCGTAAGGCATAAACTGTTAACATAGAAAGGAGGGATTGATATGGCTACGTTTTTTATGTTCGGAAAGTACTCGTCCGAGGCTTTGAAGGAAATGGGTGCTGAACGGACAGACAAGGGCGCCAACCTGATTAAAAAGTTTGGTGGCGAAGTAAAATCGGCGTATGCACTGATGGGAGACAAGGATTTGGTTCTTATTGTAGATTTCCCCGGGATAGAGCAGGCAATGAAGGCATCTGTTGCCTTGAGCAAAATGTCTGGCATCTCATTCTCCACATCGCCTGCCGTACCTGTAAAAGATTTCGATAGGATGATGACCGGAATCTAAAGGATGCCAGGCTTCTCAGTAAAAATCCGTTCAACCCCTGAGTCCTAAAAACCTGACCATTTATTGCAGCCGACCGCTTTATGGTGGTCGGCTGAATTTTGGCGTTATATTACCGGAATATGGAACATTCGCCTGTGGAGAACTGTTGATTTTCTGCAAGTTTATGGAGCGGGAAACGGGGCTCGAATACGCCACGTTCTGTATAATATATGATGTCGAGGGTTATTATTCAAGAGTTGAGATTATTTTCCCACTTGAAAGGATATCCTGAAACGAGGAGATTATACTTCGTATTGACTTAGTGAATATAACTGTTGGATGCAGAAAGTTAAAGGAGGAACATCATGGATATTCAGACACTAACAACATTCTTTATGTGGTGTA
>CAZGKP010000136.1:0-10623 GCA_964526215.1 uncultured Candidatus Sumerlaeota bacterium | reverse complement strand
TGCAACCGGCGTTACCCGAAAAACCTACGGGCAAAAATCCTGTCCGGGATTGAAGAATTAGCAAATGCCCCACTTCGCGGCAAGCCATTGGTCGGGAGGTTAAAGGGACTTCGTTCACTCCGCGTTCAAGACTATCGCGTCCTCTATCAAATTATTAAGGCAGAGGTGACTGTATACATTGTTACAATAGCACATCGCCGAGAATCGTATCGTTAAAAATATATGCGTTGGTTGATATATCCTATGCCCGCTGACCAATTGCCCTACGCTGGCCAGAATGGCGATAATCACATTGACATTGCCGATGTCATTACCCTCATAATCCCGGGGAAATGAAAAATCGAACAGATTTCATCAAAGAGAGGGCATCTTTAAGAATCTGGCTTCGAGCCTTCAGTCCACTGACAAGTCCCGGCTTTATGGCAGGGCTTTAGAGACGCTTGAAATGAAGAGAAAGAATACTTCAATAAATACGGAGGTTGAGTATAATGACTTTGGTTAAACAAAAGTATGTGGTAGATGAAAAAGGCAATCGTATCGGTGTCCTTCTGGACAAAGAGGATTATGACAAGATACTTGAAGATCTGGAAGAGCTGGAAACCATTCGCGCTTACGATGCTGCGAAGGCGTCCGGGGACGAATCAATTCCTTTTGAGCAGGCTATCGAGGAGATTGAGAAAGGACGGCAATGAGTTACAAGGTATTTATCCTGCGGTGTGCTCAAAAGGAGTTAGCGAACCCCCCCCCTCCCATACAAGCGGGCAAAGAGCGCTATCAGAAAACTCGGTGAAAACCCCAGAGGCAATCGCTTGAATAGACAACAAGGGTAAGACGCACCAGAATTATCCAGATAAGTTTCGTGAAGCTTGGAGATTTACCCAAACCAAGCAGTGTGGGGCGCAATTTGCTGTCAGGAAAAAGTCGGCACTTCAACCTGACTGCACTTTGTGCAGGTGTCTTTGATAGCCCTCTTTTAATTAGTGCGGTGATTTTGGCATCAATCCACTCTGCACTATAGATGTCTTTCCTTTCCGGTGAATAAAATCCCTCCATAGAAATGTTAATCCCTCGGTCTAAAAAATGTGTTGCCTGTTTGTATTATTTCTATAAAAAGGGTCTTTGTTGTCGTGATGAAAAAGATTCAAATCCTTTTTGTTTTTTTCTCATTTGCAATTGTGAGGATTGCCTCGGGGGCTGTTGTTATGGAGCACCTTGATAATGGGCTGTCGTTGATTTATGGGCGCACAAGGGTAAATCGCATCCTGGGCGTGGTGTGCCTGATTCGCACTGGCTCGGCTTATGAACGCGCCAGTGAGAATGGCATCTGTGCCCTCACCCAATCGCTTCTTATGAAGGGTACTCGCCACTATGACGCCGGAGAACTCGCCATCATCCTCGAGAGCGCGGGCATCTCTATGAATACTGGCGCCACTGAAGACTATGCCGAGGTCTCCGCCATTGCTACTGTTGACCAGCTCGATAAAGTGCTGAAGGTGATGTCTGAGCTTGTGTTCTATCCCACATTTCCGCCGGATGAAATCGCCAAGGAAAAAAACATAGCCATCGCCGCCATCCGCCTGCGTGAGGATGATAAGTTCTACCTCACCCTTAAAAACTTGCGCAAACTCATCTTCTCAGGGCATCCCTATGCCCTCTCGCCTGATGGCGAACCCGACACCATCGCCTCGATAAGCCACCCACAGATACTCGAATTTCATAAACGCTACTACAAGCCGGCCAATATGATTCTATCGGTTGTGGGTGATGTGCCGCCGGGGCGACTCAAAAAGTGCGTGCGACGCTATTTCGGCAGACAAAAAGCCCAACCTGTGCAGTTCGCCACTGCCTCTAAACACATCAAGCCGAAGATTCAGACCAGAACGCTCAAGAAACCCGTCGAGCAGGGATTCGTTACGGTTGGTTATATCGGCGCACCGATTACGGTTAAAAAAGATTACGCCGCACTGAGAGTGGCATGTGCACTTGTGGGTGAGGGGATGGCTTCGCGCCTCTTTACACACCTGCGCGATAAACAGGGGCTGGCATACACCGTTGGCTCTTTCTACTCCGCACTCAAATTGCAAGGTGCGGTTGTGGGCTACATAGGCACTCGCCCGGAAACGATTGCAAACGCCCGGCGCAGGATGCGCAGGATATTTGAGAACTTGTGTGAGAAGCCGATCCCCCAAAAGGAACTCGAGCGCGCCAAAAGCTTCATCATCGGCAAATTCCTCATCGCCCATCAGACAAATATCCGAAAGGCGTTTTATCCTGCCTGGTTTGAACTACTGGGCCTGGGATACGACTATGATGAAAAATACCCCGAACTTATTCAGGGCGTTACGGGCAGGGATGTCCGGCGGGTTGCGCGGAAATACTTCCGCTCGCCGTGCATAGTAACGCTTGTTCCTGAAACTCCGCCCGCGAGAGGGCGGGATTGAGAGGCATTTTATGACGGAACTTAAGATGGATACGCTCGTTTCGCTTTGCAAAAGGCGCGGTATTATCTTTCCCGGAAGTGACCTTTATAGCGGTCTGGCTGGCACGTTTGACTTTGGACCAATCGGCGTTGAACTCAAAAATAATGTAAAGAAGGCGTGGTGGCGCGCCATCGTCTATGAACGCGACGACATCGAGGGACTCGATGCCGCCATCCTTATGCACCCGCGCACCTGGGAGGCATCCGGGCACGTCGAAGGCTTTACCGACCCGCTGGTTGATTGCAAGGTCTGCAAGAAACGCTTCCGTGCCGACCATATTGAGGGAAAGGATTATGAGATTTTCAGGGTGCTGATTCGCGATGACGAGGAGGAATGGAAGGATTCAGGTCAGGTTCTCTACGCCGAGAACAAAAAGCGGGCAAAACGCCTCCTGCATTCGGCGAATCTTGGCATCCCTTCCGGTGTGAATGCACGCGTTGAACTCGCTAAGGAAGAGATTTTTCACGGCAAGAGGTGTCCCGAATGCGGAGGCGAACTCACACAGCCGCGCCTCTTTAATCTTATGTTCAAGACACACATAGGTCCCGTTGAGGATGATGCCGCGACCGTCTATCTTCGTCCCGAAACGGCGCAGGGCATATTCGTTAATTTCCAGAATATCCTCAACACGATGCGGCGCAAAATTCCATTCGGCATCGCACAGATAGGCAAATCGTTCAGGAACGAGATAAACCCGCGCAATTTCATATTTCGCACGCGCGAATTCGAGCAGATGGAAATGCAATACTTCGTCAAACCCGGCACAGACGAAGAGTGGTATCATTATTGGGTGGAAGAACGCTTCAACTGGTATCTGCGCTTCGGTATACGAAGAGAGAACCTACGCCTGCGCCCGCACGAAAAGGAGGAACTTGCCCACTATGCCCGCGCCTGCAAGGACGTCGAATATAAGTTCCCCATAGGCTGGTCGGAGCTGGAAGGGATTGCCAACCGCACCGATTTCGACCTCGCCCACCATCAGGAGTTCTCCGGCAAAGACCTCACATATTTTGATGAAGAGACACGCACTCGCTATCTGCCTTATGTAATCGAGCCATCCGGTGGGATTGACCGCGCAACGCTCGCTTTCCTTGCCGATGCATACCGGGAGGAGACAGTGCGCGGGAGACAGAGGCGTGTGCTTGCGCTTCACCCATTCCTCGCACCCGTAAAGGCGGCAGTTTTTCCTCTCTTGAAGAATCGTCCCGAGCTTGTGCAGATTGCGAGAAAACTCACCGGTGATTTGAAGAAAAAATTCTACACCGTTTATGACGATACCGCCGCCATAGGCAGACTCTACCGCCGCCAGGACGAAATCGGGACGCCTTTTTGCATCACAGTTGACGTGGACACCCTCGACGACCAGGCAGTGACAATTCGCGACCGCGACACAATGGAGCAAGAACGAGTTGCCCTGGACAAGGTCGCAGGTCGCCTGGCTGAAAAACTTCGGCTCACCTGACAAAAGCTATCTACACCCTCTATTAAGAGAGGGAAAATTACCACAGTTACTATCCCGAAAATAACCGCTTTCAATTGTCCGTTGTCTGTTGTCCGTTGAACATTGGATGTTTCCACCTTGAGTGGATTCAACGTTCGATTGATACAGATACATCGGCGAACATCGGTGGCTTATTTTTATTATTTTTGGGAGAAGGGAAGGTATTAAGATGACGGGCAGGAAATTGTGCCCGGTTTTCATCTTTCCGGGATAGGCAGCCGTTCACTGGCACTTTTTGCGAAGGGTGAGAAATGGGGCGAAGTTGGGGCGGAGCACAAGTGCTTTATCGAGTGCCTCCCGTGCTCCTGCTCTGTCGCCACGGGCAATAGATGCCAGTGCCTGTGTGTACAGGAAGTTCTCATTTTTTTCATTGCTCAAAGTTACGGCGAGCGTGGCGTGGTGCAATGCATCGCGCGGATTGTAAAAGGGCGCTTTCTTTTCAAGTAGAACCAGTGCGAGATTGTTGTGCGCATAGGCGTTCTGGGGGTCAAGGGCGATTGTGCGTACGAGGTATGAGCGCGCCCTGGTAAGATTTCCCTTTTGAAGGAAAATGTGTCCGAGGTTCTGTAGCGCCGGGGGATATGGGTTTTTGGGATTTTCGCTTATGGCTCTTTTGTAAGCAGCCTCGGCTTGAGGGATGTATCCGCGTTTTTCTGCCACAATGCCGAGGTTAAAAAATACGAAGGCACGCTTGCGTGTATTGCGAAGGGCGAGGAGCAATTCTCTCTCGGCAGCCTCAAGGTCGTCGAGTTTTACCAGAACCTGCCCCAGTCCGATGTGCGCAAGGGCGTAATCGGGTGCCAGGGCGATAGCGCGCTTATATTCGATGCGTGCATTTTCAAACTTGCCTGCCCGTGCCAGCGCCTCGGCGTAAAGATGATGCAGGTTGAAATTTGCCGGATGAACTTTTGCCTCATAAGACCATAGCGTGAGCTCGCTTTCCCAGTCGGCATTACGAATTATGGTGCGGACGGCGAATAGGAGTGCAACGCAGGCGGCGATGATTGCCATAATGATGCGCATCCGCCCTTTGAGCCTCTCATCTGCAAGAGCCGCCCAGAATCCCCAGAATCCGATTGATGGCAGATACAAAAATCGCTCCGCCATAAAGGCGTTTATGGGGACAAGATTGATGACGGGCAGTAACGTTATGAAAAACCATAATGCGAAAAAGGCAAGAAGGGGTCTATTCCGCCCCATCCTGAAAAGGAACACAAATGTAAGCAACCAGCCGAGAGCGGCGAGATAAAATTCTGCATTCCACTGTGGAAAGGGCGTTATCTGGTAGTCTGCGCAGAGGCGCAAGGGGAAAAATAGAAGCCCGATATATCTCCATAGTATAATCGGGAGGTGAGAGAACGCAATGGCGAGGTGATGTGGGAGCGGTTCTTCTTGACTTACGCCTTTAAGAATCAATGTGCGTGTTATACCGTAAAAGAAAATGACACCTACGAATGGCGCCAGTCTTGTCGCAACTTTTCTAAACCCATACTCTCTCCGCCGGAAAAGCAAAATATAAGCAACGAGTATAAAGGGGAGGGTAACCGCCATCTCTTTGGCGAGGAGGGCGAAATAAAACGCAAGCACTGAGAGCAATGTCCAGCGGAATCTGTTTTCTTTTTCTGCGCGCAGAAATAAAAGGAGCGCCAGCAGGAAAAACAATGTGCTCGCTGGTGAACCGCGAGACGCTACCCACGTGACCGACTCCGTCTGAACGGGATGGATGAGAAAGAAAAGCGAGACCCAGAATGCGGTTGTATATGAGGTGGTGATTCGCCGTATTAAGAGATATACGGCTGCGCAACACAAGAGGTGCAAAATTATATTGGTAAGGTGACACCCAAACGGGCGTAGTCCCCAGACCCAGTAGTCAAAGACATAGAGTGCGTATTTGAGCGGGCGATATAGGCGGTCGGTATCGGAGACGAAAAGTAAAGGCAGGTGTGCCGGATTCTGGTATTGCTTCACCGCCTTCAAATCCACAAAGTCATCATAGAGAAAGCCGTTGGTAATGGCATTTGCATAGACTAAAATCCCGATTAAGATAAGGGCGGGTAGAATCAGGCGATGTCGGATAACATTATTTGACATTTCGTTGTGGCATCCAGTATTGTTTTTCTCATACAGATATTCCTGTAGTAAAAGTTCATCACCCAGGGCAAGGAATATTCGATAATTGAGAAACATGCAGTATATTCAGCACTTTTACATTCACATATTTTCAATCTTATGAAGGACCGAACGCAATGCCAATTATTTTAGCCCGCACCGCCGGTTTCTGTTTCGGTGTAAGGCGCGCTGTAAAGATTGCACTCGATGCTGCCCAGGATGCCGATAGTAATCTGGTCACAATCGGTCCCCTTATACATAATCAACAGGCGATAGACCTTTTGAAATCGCGGGGGATTGGGATTGTGGGCGAACCAGAGGAGGTTGCAAAAGGGGGAAGGGTGCTGATTCGCGCTCACGGGATAACGCCGGAAGTGCGTAAAAGACTCGTCTGTGTTGGTGCAAGAATCTGCGATGCCACCTGTCCTCACGTAACATCCACCCAGCGCATTGTCGAGCGTCAGGCAAAAGGGGGGTGCGCCTGTATCATAGTCGGCGATAGGGGACACGCCGAGGTTGAGGCGCTGCTCGGCTTTGCAAGGTGGTGTGGCTATGTGGTCGAATCGGAAAGAGACGTTGCAAATCTCCCCTCGCTCAAAAGGGTCTGTGTGGTTTCCCAGACCACACAGGAGGTGGAGCACTTTCAGCGGTTGGTCATTCAAATTAAAAAGCGGTTTCCCGATGCAATTGTGTTTAACACTATCTGTAATGCGACCTCCCGCCGCCAACGCGAGGTGATTGAGATTGCGAAAAAATGCGATGTTGTGGTGGTTGTGGGAGGGCGCTTGAGTGCAAATACAAAACGCCTCGTGGAAATATCAAGAAAAACAAGGACGCGCACCATACACGTTGAGACGGCGGATGAACTGGCGCTAAATGACATCAGCCCGCGAGACATAATCGGCGTAACTGCCGGCACATCCACACCTCACTGGGTTATACGAAATGTCGTGGAGGTGCTTTTGGATTTCCAGCTCAAAAAGAAAAATATCCTGCAGCGTTTCGTAATAGGCCTTTTGCATTTCTTAATATATAGCTCGGTTCTTCTGGCGATAGGTGCGGGTATGCTGACGTATGGCGCTGCTTTTCTGATGGGGCAAAACCCCGCTTTTCTCCAGGTGCTTTTAGCATTTTTGTTCGTCCTCTCTATGCACCTTATGAATAAGAGGTTGAGCCTGCCAGGAGATGAGCGCCTGCTTTACGGGAGCCTGAAGAGTTTTGCCCGGTATAAAGACGCCTTTACGGTGCTTGCACTTTTTTGCGTTGGAAGCGCATTGGTAGTGGCTCTATCCCTGGGCACTGCGATTTTTGCCCTGGTATCTCTATCGGCGGTCCTGGGTTTTGTATATAGCATCACGCTTTTACCGAAGGGGCTTGCGGGATACTTCCGACACCACCGCCTGATGGATATACCCGGCTCCAAGGACATATTTATGGCGGGCGCCTGGGGTGTGGTTGTGGTTCTGATTCCCCACATCATAAGTGCTCGAAAGGAGTGGCTTGGATTTGCCTTCACATTGCCACTTGTGCTTGTATTGGTCCTGAACCGCTCGATACTGCTTGATGTGCGCGACCTTGAGGGTGATATTGCCCTGGGCAAAGAGACCATCCCTATACTTTTGGGTCCGCGTTGGAGCCGGCGCATCATAGGCGGGATGTCGGTTTTCTTTTTCCTGCTACTTTTAGCCGGGTGGGGCATTGGCGTATTTCCCACACTGGCACTCTTTCTCATAATCCTCGTCCCGTATTTGCTTTTGCACTATCCATTAAGCAGGCGGCAGGTCTTTTATCAGAGCCTGCTCTATGATGGCTATTTAGAGGGGCAATTCTTATTAGCCGGCGCACTCACCTTTCTGTGGGAGTTACTTCGGCACGCCCATACTTAAGAATAAACAGTTGACGCGGGTCTTAATGGAGTGATACAAGAAATAATAAAAAGAGAGTTTATGGACTGGACTAAAATATCTTGTTCATTCTGTAATCGTCTTTGAAGAAACACCTGTAAGGAGATGGCTGATATGTTCGGGCGTGGAGAAATCATCATAATTGTGATAATTGCGCTCCTTGTCCTCTTTGGAGGCAAAAAAATCCCGGAGCTGATGCGAGGGCTTGGGCGCGGTCTTCGTGAGTTCAAGGATTCTGTGCGGGGAATCAACCCGGAAGAGGAAGATGATGAAAAACAACTTGAAGCAAAGGCAAACAAAAATAAAAACTCCGATGAGAAGCCTTGAACACTGCGCAGGGATGGTTTTTTATGACTCGTCCCACCACCGGACTTACCTTCTGGGACCATATTAAGGAACTCCGCTCGCGACTTATTGTGTGCATTGTGGCACTGGTGGTAGGGACATTCCTGGGCGGTTTTGTTGCAAGGCGTGTTTTGACATTTCTCACCCGCCCCCTTGCCAGTGCAATGTTTTATCGTGAGGAGAAACCTCTTCGTATCCTCGTGGATAAAAATGGGCGACTGACCCTCGCAAAAAAACTCACACCACAAGAACGCCAGCATCTATCAAAATTCCGGCTTGAATTTGAGTTTGAATCAGATGGGGAAAAGTTTTGTTTTGGTCCCGACTATCGGAGCAATTTTTATTATTTCGGACCCATTGACCCTTTTATTCTGTGGCTCAAGGCAGCGTTTATTGTCGGGGTGATACTTTCGTTGCCCATTATGCTGTGGGAGGGCTGGGCATTTGTGAAACCGGGGATGACCGTGCGTGAACGGCGTGCGGTGATTCCCATTTTTGGTGCGGGGATGGTGTTGTTCCCCATCGGGGTGGCATTTGCATATTTTATGTTACAGTTTGCCTTAGGGTTTTTCTCGCGGTATGCATTCCCGGGGCTTGAACCCCGATTGGGGATTATGCAATATATGAGTTTTGCACTCACGATGATGCTGGCAGCTGGGTGCGTGTTCGAGTTACCGGTAGCCATAGTCATACTTGCCCGGATGGGATTGGTTAGCTCAACCTTTCTGAAGAAGTATCGTGCTCACGCAGTGGTTATTTTATTCATATTAGCGGCAGCGCTCACTCCACCCGACATCTTTACAATGTTCGCCATCGCATTGCCGCTGCTTTTGCTTTATGAAATTTCCATACTTGTTGCCGGCTTTATTGAAAAAAAGAGAATCGAACTATGAGCTATGTAACAGTTTAGTTTTTTGAAAATCAGAAAAGACTAAACGCAGAGCACGCAGGGGACACAGAGTTTCGCAGAGATGCTGTGTATGAAGAAGAGATTTCAGGGATAACTTTGGGGAGCTTTTCTCGGCGTTTCTCAGCGTTCTTTGCATCTTTGCGTTTTGGTATTTTATTGGCTCAACATATATGTTCATTTTGATAGTCGCTTTAAGATGCCAGGTGAGACTATATTGTTAAATGGGTAAGGGATGATGAAAAGGGGAACGGAAAGGGGTTTGAGATTATTTCTGGTTGTTCTTTTGCTGGGATTGGTTGGCTTAATCGGGGCGCAAGAAATCTTCCCGGTAACATCGGGCGGGAAAATAAATAAAAATGATGTCGTCCGCGCCAATGCTTTATTGAGCCACAGACACGCGCTCTTTGTGGAGAATAAGGGGCAATGGCAGGATAAAGGTATACGCTTTGCTATGCGCAGTCGGGGGGCTAATGTCCTTATCCACAATGATGCCTTTTCTATTAAGCTCTTCAAAAGGGAGGATGGGGAGTTAAGGTCAGCGGTAATAAAGGCGAGATTCAAGGGGGCGGATTGTGTAACTCCCGAGGGATTGGAGCGGAGTCAGACGGTACTTAATTATTATGGCGGTTCAAAGTATATGGGGCGGTCAAATGTTCCGACATTTCACAGCGTTGCCTACCGGGCGCTTTATGACGGTATAGACCTTTTTGTCAAGGCGAACCGGTCGGGAGTGAAGACGGAGTTTCACCTCGCCCCCGGGAGTGATTGGCGCAAGATTGCCATCACTTATGGGGGAATTGACTCGCTTCATATAGACGATGCGGGGCGAGTGGTCATTGTTACTCCTGCGGGAAAACTCATTGATGCCGAACCCGTAATTTACCAGGAGATTGATGGCAGGCACATCCACGTCGCAGGGCGCTTTCGTTTGATAGACAGCAAGACCTGTGGATTTGAGCTCACAGGTAAATGTGACCCTGCCTCTCCAACAATTATTGACCCTGATTTAGAGTGGTCTACGTATCTGGGCGGAAGCGAGGATGAGTATGGCTCTGGCATAGCGGTTGACGGCGCAGGTAATTGCTATGTCATGGGAGGGACATATTCCAGCGATTTTCCCACGCACAACGGCTGTGACACGAGCCATAACGGCTCTCGGGACATTTTTATATCCAAATTCAGTGCCGCCGGCTCACTTATCTGGTCAACCTACCTGGGCGGAAGCGACGTTGATGAGGGCATGAGCATAGCAGTTGATGGCGCAGGTAATTGCTATGTCACGGGATGGACATGTTCCAGCGATTTTCCCACGCCTAATGGCTGGGACACGAGCTTTAACGGTGGCTCTAACGTTTTTGTCGCCAAGTTCAGTGC
>CAZGKP010000135.1:0-10812 GCA_964526215.1 uncultured Candidatus Sumerlaeota bacterium | reverse complement strand
AGAACTTGCGAAATGTCCGCCATATTCAGCGTGGATGTGTAAGAATATAAAACCGCTATTCCCAGCAGGATAAAACCCGTTGCGATTGAACTCAAAACCATATATTTAAATGCGGCTTCCAACTCATCGGATTCCGTCCCGAATGCCACCAGAGCGTAACTCGCAACACCCGCAAGCTCCAGAAAGACAAAAAGGTTAAACATATCTCCGGTGAGCACCAGCCCATTCATCCCCGTGAGCATCAGTAAAAACAGGGCATAAAATCTCGCCTTCGCCGTGTATCTCTCCATATAGCTTATCGAGAAAAAGCTGGCAAAGAAGGCCACCAGATTGACCGTGACAAGGAGAAAAACCGTCAGCCCATCCAGCACCAGGTTAATCCCGAATGGTGGCACCCAGGAGCCCATCTTATATACCTGAACTCCCTTAGAGTGCAAAAGGCTTATGGAAACCACCGAGAGGATGAGGAGGACAAATGTAGCCAGATTCGCCCAGATGTCAGCGAACCGTTTGTTCTTGACCAGCGTAATCAGAAAGGCTGACCCCAACGGAATGGCAACAAACAATGGAAGGACAGTGCTCATATATTATCCTCTTAACTTCCTTATCTCGGTAATATCAAATGTCCCGTATTTCTCATAAAGCCTGACGGCGATGGAAATCAAAAGCGCAAAAACCGCAAGCCCGATGACGATTGCCGTAAGCACCAGTGCCTGTGGCAGGGGGTCAACCATATTATGTACCTTTTGAACAGGACTATAAATGGGTGACCTGCCCCGTAGCCGATAGCCTATCAATACCCAGAACAGGTATAGCGCATAATCCATTATGCTAAGACCGATAATGATTTTGATGAGATTTCTCTTAACTACGACGCAGTATAATCCGATACAAAACAAAACGAGGCAGAGAAGGTAAATCATTTGTTCCTCCTGATCCGAAACGCAGTCAGCACAATGAAAATCAGGAAAAGTCCAGCCCCGACCTTAAGGCTGACGGCAATATTGCAAAGCGGGATGATGCCGGCACTCGCAAGATGAAAAGGCTTCCCCTTTGATATAAAGTTCAGGAAAAAATATCCACCCGTATACCCAAGCAGCGCAATAGACAGGAACGAAATCGCACCTGTGCTTTCCAGAAAGGACGCCTTTACCTGATTCATCTTTTTGTATGCATAGTCACCGCCATAAGCTAAAACGAGGTGTATGAACGATAAAGCGATTATGATGCCTCCGGCGAATCCACCACCCGGCGTGAGGTGCCCGTGCAGGACAATATAAACGCCAAAAAGAAAGATTAAGCCCACCGTGAGGCGCGTAACCTCTTTTACTATCAGAGTCATTCCCTTTTTAGGATTTCTCATTTTTAATTCTCCCGACTCTCCTCAAGACCACAACAGTGCCCAATACAGCCGTAAAAAGGACGCTCGCCTCTATCAAGGTGTCGTATGCACGAAAGTCAAGTATCACGGCAGCCACCATATTGGCGGCGCCCGTTTTGCTAAACCCCTGTGTTAGATAATACTGCGCCACTTTCAAATAAGGCTGCCCAAAAGGGGGAAGCCCCTTTATTGCCGAATATGCAAAATAAAAGAATACCACAATAAATACAATAGCAAACGCGAAGCGAAAATAATCAATGCGCTTTCTCTGGAAGGGGATATCTTTTCTAATGGTCGCCCTTATCAAAAGTATGAGGCACAAAATCTCAACCACAAGCTGCGTAATGGCTAAATCGGGCGCCTTGAGAAGCAAAAATGTAACGGATAAACCCAGCCCCACTGTCCCAACGGCGATAACCGACGACAGCATATCCTTTAGCTCCACAGCCACAATCGCCGCCGCAATCATAAAAAACATTAAAGGGTATAACTGGGCAGGCTCTGCAATGGTTATAAAATGTTCCATATTAAAAACCCCCAGCCCGGTACACAAAAAACAAAACTATCATCCCCACGAGACACCATATTAGATAAAAGGGGAGAACACCAGTGTGGATGACCTGAAACTTTCGTCCAATACAAAAAACAAAACGCTTTCCCTGGTCATAAATATCAAAGATTTTATCTTCTGCCATCTGATATGCCCACTTAAAAAAACCTATTTCCTGAATGGTGTTATAGAAATTCACGCCGGTGACCTGATGCCCATCAGGAAGTATCTCCCCCCCGACATAGGTATCGCTTTCACGCACCGCTCCCGGTCGCCCCAGTAAATATATGATTCCACCTATAAATAATCCAACAAGTATCAAGAGGGTGGCGAGAACGGGGCTCCAGAACCCAAGGAATTTCACCTTGCCAACCGCAGGGATGATAAATTTCCCCAGCGCAGTAGAATAGGCAAATACACCAAAGATAACACAAAGAGCCGCCAGCACCACCATCGGCAGCCACATCGAAAAAGAGACCTCTTTTATTTCACCCTTGGCGAATTTGCCCGCTCGCTGACCCAAAAACACTGCGTGAGCTAATTTCATAAAACTCGCCAGCGTCAGTGCGCTGCCGAATATCGCCGCCACAAGCCAGATTATCCAGAGCTGCCCACCCTGTTTACCCAGTTCTATCACGCCCTGATACACCATCCATTTACTCACAAACCCATTGAATGGAGGCACACCCGATATGGCAAAGGCGGCAATAAGAAAGGTTACAAATGTTACGGGCATAAATCGGGCAAGACCCCCAAGTTTGTCTAAATCCGTTGTCCCTGTTTTCTTCTCAACCCCTCCAGCAGTTAAAAAGAGGCAGCTTTTATAAATGGCGTGATTTAACATATGAAACAGTCCACCAGCAATACCGACAGGATTTCCGGTCCCAATCCCCAGAACCATATAGCCGACCTGTGATACGGCGTGATAACCAAGGAGTCTCTTCAGGTCGTGCTGAATCATTGCCATAAAAACCGCAGCAACGATTGTGACCGCACCGACAACCAAAAGAACCAGTTCCATTGACCTGTTCAGCACAAAGAGATTCATCGCAATTCTCGCAAGCAGATATATCCCCAGAAGCTTATCCAGAGAAGCGGGCAAAAATGCCGTGACAGGAACTGGTGCATCTTGCGCACAATCGGGAATCCAGGTATGAAACGGCATTGCGCCAGCTTTGGCAAATGAGGCAACAAGTAAACATAAAAAGGCTATCGCAGGCAAAGTGGTCGCCGCGTTTACAAGGCTGATATGGATTTTGTCCATCTGAAACGTATTGGTCAGAATCCAGACAATGGCGATGCCCAGAATCATTATGCAGTCGGAGCCGCCCACGATAATGAATGTTTTCTTTGAGGCATCCGATGCCCCGGCGCCCGCAATTCCAATCAAGAGATAAAGCGTCAGCCCCAGAAATCCCCAGAAGACGAGAAGCAAAATCAGGTGATTTGCCACAAGCACCCCACAGGCGGCACTAATTGTCCATAATGTATATGCGTAATACTCGTTAAGCCTCTCATACCCCGCCATAAAACTTATCGAATAAAGCGTAATCAGGAAGCCAAAAAGCCCGGTGGCAAGCAGTATGAACCGCGAAAGGTTGTCGAGCGAAAGATACTCTGGAACCGGATGCGCGGGAAGCGTAAATATATAAATCGTCAATCCAAAGATAAAAAGAGACACAAGGAGGGCAAGCGCTTCCGCCAATCCCCTAAGCGCCTTCGGCAGGATTAAACAGATTATGCCTACAATAAATGGCAGGACAATGGGGTATAAAAGCATTGTCATATTATTACCCTTCTGAGTTTTTCTGTTTTCTCCCGCGAGAGCCTGATTAAGTCTTTAGCGGTGAGTGTCTTTTTCCCTGTATCTTTGTCCACAACCGCCAATCTCTCGGTGCAGCAATAGCAGGGGTCAACCGCAGCGAGCGTTATAGTGGCATCCGAGACCGTCCCGCCAACACAGGTCGCCTTGAATGTGGGGACATTGCAATAGCTCGGCGCCCTGATTTTATGTCTGATGGGGCTATTTGTGCCGTCGGAGCGGATATAATGAAACACCTCGCCCCTGGGTGCCTCGGCAATTCCAAGACCATGCCCCGGGGGAACCTCTTTTATACCCGCATCAATCGGACCTTTGACAACCTTCAATCGCTCGAGGCATTGCTTTATTATGTTTATAGATTCATACATCTCTAAAAGCCTGAGCGCTACCTTATCATAGACATCGCCGTTCTGGGTGGTTATGACTTTCCACTCCACAAGGTCATAGGCGGCGTAAGGGAAATCCCTGCGAATATCAATATCAATACCCGAAGCCCTTGCGGTTGGACCAATAGCGCCGTAGGCGCGGGCGTCTTCGGGTGTCAACACCCCCACACCTTTTGTGCGTGCGTGGATAACGGGGTCATCCTGAACCGCCCCAAGGAGCATATCGAGCTTGGGTTTGAGGGCATCTACCATCTTTAATATGAGGGGAATATCTTCAGTCTCAATATCTCGCCTGACGCCCCCCGGCTTCATCATTGCGTAATTATTTCGATTACCAGTTACTGCCTCCATAATCTCCAGAACAGGTTCCCTGTATTTCCATGCCCACATCCATACAGTGTCATATCCGATGTAATGCCCCGCGAGACCCAACCACAAAAGATGGGAGTGTAGTCTTTCAAGCTCACCGATTAGAGACTTTATATATTTCGCCCTTTCGGGTATCTCGACACCGCACAGGTCTTCCACCGCATTCGTATATGCAATTGGGTGCGAGGTGGAACAGATGCCGCACACACGCTCCACCAGGAAAGTTACCTGGTCGTATGTCAAGCCTTCGGCGAGTTTCTCTATGCCCCTGTGATTGTAGCCCGTCTTCCAGTCAATATCAACAACCGTTTCACCCTCCACATAGAGGATAAAATGCTCCGGCTCCTCCTGCAGGGGGTGATACGGTCCTATCGGTATTATGGTTCTCTTTTTCTTATTTTCCGATTCGCTCATATATTGTTTCCCTTTTCAGGAACGAAATCTTTTCTATAAGGACAGGACCCTTCGGGCCAATCATCCGATAGGATAAATCTCCTCGGGTCGGGATGATGCAGAAATGTAACGCCTAAGAGGTCGTGGATTTCCCGCTCTATCCATTGCGCACCCGTAATGATGGGGCTGATGGATTCAATCTCGGCATCCTCACGGGATATAAGAGTGCGCAAGGTAACCACTATGCCTATCTTATCGAATGCAAAGTGGTACATAAGTTCTATCCCTTTTGGAGTATCCAGCCCGGTTACGATGATGTATCTCGCCTCCAGGTGGTTAAAGATAAAGTCCACAAAGGCTGAAAGGTCTTTATACTCTATCAGGATATAATAGCGCTTTTTAGATTTCTCGTAAAATTCAACGATTTTATCGGGAAATCTATCTTTGATAGCGCTGATTGGTTCTATTTGAGTTTCTGGCATAATTTCACCACCGCTGCGATAATGGCTTCGGGCTTTGGCGGGCAACCGGGGATATAAGCATCCACTGGAATAATACTGTCGAGCGGTCCCGCCATATTATATGAAGGGGCAAATATCCCTCCTGTGCAGGGGCAGGTCCCCAGAGCGATTACAATGAGGGGCTTCGGCGCCTGTTCATAAAGCCTCTTTAACCTTGGAAGTGCCTGTTTGGTTATAATGCCAGTAACCATCAAGACATCGGCATGCCTGATACTTCCAATTAACTTAATCCCGAACCTCTCCAGGTCATACCTCGGTGTCAGGCAGTCCAGGAGCTCAATATCACAATTGTTACAGGAGCCTCCGCTGAAGTGGAAGACCCATAACGATATTTTCAATGCCTTTAACTTGAGCCCCATTTTTTCAAACCCCGGCAAATGCCAATACCACCGCAAAAACAGCAAGCAAAGCTACCGGACCCCAGAAAAACCTCATCGCCTGGTCTATGCGAAGCCTGGGGTTGGTATTCCGAACCAGAATAATGATTACGAGGAGAAGAACATATTTCAAGATGCCCCACAAAATATGCCAGCCCGAAAAAGTGATTCCACCCATAAACATAATAATCAAAAACACCGGCAGGACAAAAAGCAACATCCACCGCGAAAGCTTGTGCACGGCGAGCGGGGGACCCGAATACTCGGTAAATAATCCTGCAATAATCTCCGTCTCCGCCTCTGCCATATCAAAAGGCACAAGACCGAGCTTCGCCTGCATACAGATTAAGGCAACAATAAACGCGATAAATCCCGATAATGAAAATACAAAGATGTGATTTCCCAACTGCCATGTTAATAGTTCACCTAACTCTATCGAACCACCGCTCTGTATTACGGGGACAAATAACGCCAGAATGAAAGGCAATTCATAACTCAAAATCAACTTCATTTCACGCGATGCACCCAGAGAGGATAATGGGTTTGCCGATGCGGCGCCACCTACTATCAGGGCAATTGACGGAATGCTTAAGAGGTATATGACCACAATCAAATCCGCCATAAATGTCGCTTGTGGAGAAAGGATAACGCGCCATAAAAATGTGGATACCAGAACCACCGCCGAAAAGGCTACCAGCGGAGACAAAAGGAAGGTCAGCCGTGCCCCCCTTTTGGGGACAATCGTCTCCTTGCCCAGTAGCTTCACGATATCATAAAATGGCTGGAGAAGCGGCGGTCCGACTCGCCACTGAACCCGCGCCGTAACCTTGCGGTCTATCCACGAGGCGAGGCATCCCACCACCGCCGTGAAAATAACCCCCGGAAATATGAGAAATTGAATCAACAGACTCATCGAGTCTCTCCGATTGGAAATTGCAAATTGGAAATTACAAATTTTAGAACCCGACCAACCGACCTAAACCGGCTAACGAGCTAACCGACTCAACCGACCTACTCCTTCCTCCACGGAATCGAATGCACCGCAAGATGCTCCCCGATTAAATAGATATCGTTCTCCTCTGATTCTTCAACCTCTATATATTTAATAGCATTATGGGGACAGGTCTTCACGCATTCGGGTTCATCGCCATTGCATCTTCCCACGCAAAAATCGCACTGTGATGTGATATATGGAACAATCTCTGGATAAATAACGCCAAACGGGCAGGCGAGACTGCAGGTCTGGCATCCGGTGCATAGCATATCATATCTCTTAAGCGAGCCATCGGGCTGTTTCTCCAGCGCATCAAATACGCAGCCCTCCACGCAGGGTGCCGCTTCACAATTTCGGCAGACCTCGAGCTTCGAGACCATCTCCAATAGATTCACCACCCCATTATTGTTGGGGTGATAGAAATAGCTGCACCCAGCCACACACTCTTTGCATTTATAGCAAATCTCTAAATCTATGAATAATCTCTTCATCTTGCCCCAAATCTTCAAATCTGCGTAATCTGTGTAATCTGTGGATAAAATAGTCTTTATCAATCCCAGATTCCGGGGATGTCTTTTATCCGGTCGTATGTGAAAACCGGACCATCTTTGCAGACATAAAACCTGCCGAGCTGGCAATGCCCGCACTTCCCCACCCCGCACGACATATTCTTCTCCATTGAAAGATATATATTTTCCGGCTTGTGCCCCAGCTCGAGAAGTTTCAGAGTTCCAAACTTCATCATTATGGGAGGTCCGCACACTACCGCTACCGAATTATCTAAATCTACCCTGAATTTATCCAGGAGGACGGTTACCACGCCTTCTGTCTCCCGCCAGGTCTCATCCGCCTTATCCACACTTCTGTAAACTTCAAGATTCTTATTCCGCATCCAATCTCCAAATTGATTCTTGTAAACAATATCCTCAGGCGTCCTTGCGCCATAACATAGAATAATGCGCTTGAATTTTTCGGGCGTTTCTAAAAGCGTCAAAAGAAAGGAGCGCAGTGGCGCCATCCCTACGCCACCTCCCAGAATCAAAACTTCCTTTCCATACATATCCTTTAGAGGATAACCCTTTCCAAAGGGACCGCGGACGCCGACTATTTCACCACCCTGCATCTGGTGCAATCGGTTGGTGACCATTCCCACATTCATAATCGTCACGTCCATCTTTTCGGTCTGGAAGGGAGAGGATGACGGTGTGAAGGGACCCTCGCCGACTCCCGGCACGCTCAACTCCACAAACTGCCCGGTGGCAAATGAGAACTTCTCTGCCAGCTCAAAGACAAATGTCTTTATAGTCGGCGTCTCTTCAATTACGTCCGTAATCTTTGCCTCAATTGGCAAATATGGATTTTTCATATCCGGCATATCAGTCTATACACTCTCGCTAACGGCTCTCGCTAACGGCTAAAGGACTTGCCAGTTTTGTCAAGACATCGCGAACATCAATTTTCCCCTGACAGGCTTGATAGCACCTGCCACAGCCCGTGCAGGCAAACATCCCGAAATTCTCCGGCTTATACTCAAATTTGCAGTGGAAACGGTTTGCAAATGTCTTCTCTAAGGTTTTCCGTGGATTTGCACCACCCGCCACACGCGCAAATCCCGTATACTGACAGGAATCCCAGGTGCGAATCATCTCAAATTTCTCTTCGGCTTTTCGTTCCGCCGGGACGACTTGCGATAGCAAAAAACAATGGCACGACGGGCAGATATTGGTGCAGGCGCCACATCTGACGCACGTCTCGCAAGCTTCTTCCCAGGCAGGAGAGTCATATCTCTCCGCAAGAAGTGCGGGCAAATTCTCTGTGGGGAATTTGAACTCTTTATTAATCTCCCTTAACTTCTCGATTGCCTTATTGCGATTTTCCCGACGCAGGTTCACGTATTTCTCTTCAGCCGGAGCCATCTTCACGCCCAACTTCTCGAGTAAATCCTTGCCTTTCTCGGAGCCCACTTCCACTAACACACCATCATCAACGGGCGAAATATTTAAGTCAAAGCCGGTTTCGGGGAATGGATTGCCCTCCAAAAGGGTGCAGAAACAGCAATCCAGAGGCTCGCTGCAATCGCCGGTTATAATAATGGTATTATGCCTGTGGGTTTTGTAAAAGGGGTCCACAATTTCGGGGTCGAGGAAGATTTTATCGAGAATGGAGATTGCCTTCAGGTCGCATGCCTTGGCTTCAAGGACAATATTTTTTCTCCCGGATGACGCCTCTTCAGAAGTAACAGATTCTTTTGGGGGATAAAGGAAGGATTTCAAAGGTTGCGTAAGTCGGGCACCGGGAAATACTATCTTATCCACATCTTCGTGCGAGGCGGCAAAATATTCCAGACCATATAAGCCCTCCTGTGGGGCAAGGAGGTAATGGTCCTGTGCTACCCCTTTCAAAAAATTCAGCCAGGCGTCTCTCGTGATGTAATATATTTCACCCGTCCCCATTGGCGAAAAATCCCTTTACTTATCAGCTTCTGTCAAAAACGGATGTGGGAGATTAAAAAAATCCACACTACTCTACATCCTTCAACTTGCAGGGAAACCTTCCGTTTATCTTAACGCTGATATAGATTAGAGATACCAGAAAGTTCCGAAAAAAATGCATAGTGTGTGAAAAATTGCACAAACATTAGGATTGGATATTGCATATTAGAACTCCCCGTCAAGTAAAAAAATCCAGACTTGCCACTTTTTTAGCGACATTATGACATTATGTAGATTGAGATTTGGTATCTCCGACGGGATGGAAGAATCGGTAGAGGTTTGATGCGGCACTTTTCGTTATCCCTGAAACGGCGGCGAAGTCTTCCCTTGTGGAGAAGAGGGGGCGATCTTACAAATGGAACATTCGCCTGTGGAGAAAAGATTCAAATTCCTATTGACGCAGCACTACAAAGGGAAAAATATACATCGAGTTTGGCTATCCAAAAGATTTGATGAAACACAGAACCTGATGCATCGGTAAAAAGTCTAAAGCCCCAGATTACCCAGATTTCACAGATTTTTAAGTCAAGTAATGTCAAGAATCTGCGTTAATCCTTAAGCAACGCGACATAATCTGCGGCTCATTAAAAAGGACTTTTTACATACGCGTCAAAACTGACAACTAACAATTTGAAATTCACTTGCAACAATTTTACCTTTTACCTTTTTACCTTTTACCTTCTTTTTTCAAGCCAAGTCTTGAAAAAAGCATAGGCACTTGGAACTGTAGTATCCAAATAGACTTTTGTTTTTTCCATGTCTTGACCTATGATATCCCTTATATTGAGCCACGCAATCAATATTTTTAACTTTTCGGGCAATTTCGTATAATGTTCCCAGAAGAAAAGAAATTTTCGCGAAGCACAAATTTGGGTTAGTGCCGTAAGGCACAAACCTTTTATGCTGTGTTATGTGCAGTGCCGTATATTTGAAGCCTTCCATGATTTTCTATTCTTTTTTTTATCAAAAGATGGGATTGCATCAAAAGTAACTGCATTTCCATCTGTTATATCAGCTGGCAAATCTGACTTATAACAGAAAAAGGATTGCTCGTCTTTTGCAATAATAAAACAGAATGGACGGTCGCTCCGACCTAAACTTACTTTACCAACAAGTCCTTTTTTTACTTTGCGGTTCTTGTATGACAAGTTCTTTAAGTCGCTTTCTTTACACAATAGTTTACTCCACTCACTTCGGCAAATACTCAATGCTTCTTTTAGAGAGGGTGGCTCCTTGTTATTGCCAATGATTCTATTTAAATCACTAACAGTATTTATTACAGGCTCAGGTACAGTCCATCTTTTTTTATTTCTAACGTATTTGCATAGGACAAAATGGGCTCTTGCTTCTTCGTACTTTCCCAGCTCCTTGCAGAGCATTCCAATATCTACAAATAGTGATACCATAGATTCAAGTTTCGAACAACCAATAGCAGCTTGGTACATTAGTTTTAAAGCATCTTCTCTGCGGCCTATATCTCTAACTACTTTTGCATACTCATGAAGCATCCACCAGTCAGGCTTATAA
>CAZGKP010000134.1:0-10858 GCA_964526215.1 uncultured Candidatus Sumerlaeota bacterium | reverse complement strand
TTTCAGGAAAGATATGGCGCGCTTGGGGGCTTTAGCATCAAAGCACAGCACGGCAAGGTCGTGGTATTCACGAATGGCTTCGGGGGATTTTTCGGACTGGACAAACATCCGGGCAATTTTTTCGCGGACTTCAATCCTGCCGGAGTCGAGAACCTTGACCCTCTGCAAGGCACCTATAGCTTTTTGAATTTCCCCACTTTTTTCATAGAGTCCGCTGACCTTTATATATTCGGCACAGGCAGCCTCATAGTTATCACGTGCCTCATTGAGCTGACCGAGTCGTTCACCTATACTGATGTCTTCCGGGTCTAATTCCTGTGCCTTTCTGAAGTGGGACTCTGCGCGGTCGGGGTCAGATTGCTTGAGGTAAATCTGACCGATTGTGATATGTTCCGCCTTAAGGGCATCGAGGTCGCCGAGAGATTCATAAAGCGAAATCAGGCGCAGATGTGGAGCCTCGCCTTCGGGCAACAGGTCTGCGGCATGGTGGCAATGCTCAACGGCGCCCTTCAGGTCATTTTCCCCCTCACAGGCATCTGCAAGGATTAAGAGTTGCTCCACCGCCGCTTCGTTCTCGCCTGCTGCCTCACAGGCGACAGCGAGTTTCTGGCGTATATCACCAAGACTGGCATCCAGCTCGAGGAGACGATTGTAGATAGGTATATTTTCGGTTTCCCGCTTCTCCTCTGCCCGTTTTTTGGCAAGGAAGACATAGTTACGAATGGCTTCTTGAGTCTCACCGTGCAACGCCTGGAGTTGGGCGAGTTCCTCCCTGATGGATTCTTCCTGTGGCTCAATGTCAAGAATCTTTCTGTAAATCTCGATTGTCCGTTTTTCCTGCCCATCCTCCAGGAAACCGGCTGCCGCCTGGGCGTAGTAACTCAGTGCCTCTCCGGGTATATCAAGGGCGGCATACATATCGGCTAATCCCGCTTTGACCTGATTATCTTCCGGGCTGAAACCCAAAAGGTCTTCGAGGAAGCCAGCCGTCTTTGCGTAATTTCCCTTCTCTCTGTAAGAATCTGCAAGAAGGCGTATTTCCTTTACGGCATCTTCGGTGCGCCCGATAGCCTTCAGATACTCGGCAAACTCTTCGGCTAATTCCACCTGGTCTTCTTCAAGGGCGAGGATTCTGCGGTATTCTGCCACAACCTCCTCGGAGCTACCAATGCCACTCTTAAGGATCTCCAGCCCCTTCAGGAGATATGGGCGAGCCGCTTTGAAGGAATCGTGCTCCAGGAGCAGGGAGGATATTTTCTTCAATGTCTCGGAGTTGTCTTCATCAATCTCAAGGATTGCCTTCAGGTTGCGAATGGCGGTATTATACTGTTTTTCGCCAGCATAGTAATCAGAGGCTTTGCTATATTCCTCAATCGCAAGGTCGAAGTTCTGCTTTTCTTTGTAAAGGTAAGCAAGGCGCTCGCGGGTAGCAGTCGAATCGGGAGAGATTTCGAGAATCTTTTTAGCCGTCTCGATACCCTCGTCCACTGCCCCTGTCTCGTAATATATCTGACTTAAAGAGAGGAGTGTGGATAGGGCATTGGAGATCTTATCCTGGGAGAGATAGAGCCGGGCAAGCTCATTATGGATGTATGCATTTTTCTCATCTAATGTAAGGGTATCTCGAAGGGTTTCTTCGGCTTTTTCGAGGTTTCCCGCCTCGCTGAAAAGCCTGAAGAGAAACTTTTCTTCCTCAATTGCTTTCTCTTTTCTACCAAGGTGAGTGAGGGCAGACAGGCGTAGTTCGTGAAACGGGATGTATTGTTCATCAATCTTTATAGCCTCGTTTAAGACCTGGATACTTGATTCGTAATCAGCCGCGTCGGCAAGCCTTTCCGCCAGAGCCGTTAGTTCACCTTTAGCCTTGTGAGACTGAGCATACTTATTCAGGTGCAACGCCACCCGCACACAGGTCTTTACATTATCGGTTTCGAGAGACTTAACCCCTTCGAGGCATTTTTCCACCGCCTCGGTATCGCCAGCCTCATAATACAGGTCGGCGAGCTGGAAATACTCCTCAACCGCCTCGGCGGTGCGCCCATCCTTCATCAGAATCTGGCAGAGTTTTTCTCTGAGATTAACGTCCTTGGGGGCAAAAAATTTAGCCCTGACAAGTGCCTGTGCGGCATGCTCAAGGTCCCCGGTAGCCTCAAGGAGTTCGGAAAGCACGGAACACTCACTGCCTATTGCCGTTCTCCTCTCCATCTTTTCAAAGAGCTTAATCAGCCCCTCACGTGCCTTAACTGAATCGGGAATCTTCTCGATGAGTAATTGATAAAAATGCTCTGCGGTTTCAAGGTCGTCCTGCTCAATAGCGATATCTGCGAGCTCGATATATTCATCCTGTGCCTTTTCCTTATCACCGGACTCGAGGTATATTTCAGCAATCCGCTCGCGACAGGTGAAGTTTTCAGGAACGATTTCCTTCACGTGCTCGAGGTGAGTAAGCACCGTGGGGTATTCGCCTTTTTCCTTAAAGGACGCGCTAAGGAGGAGATACTGGTTTACGGCATCGGAGATAGCCCCCGATGTCTCGTGGAGTCTGGCAAGCTGGAGACGGACGTCATCGCGGGCAGAGTCGAGTTCGAGAACTTTTCCAAAAACCTCGATGTTCTTCTCCGCTTGCCCACAGGACTCGTTTTCTTCTGCTATGGTGACATAAACCCCGATGGCGTGCTCGCTGTCACCGATTTGTCCATACAGGTCGGCGAGCCTAATCAAGACCTCTTCATTTCTTGGTTCTTTCTTGAGAATGAATTGGTCGTATATCTCAATTGCCTTCTGGGACTCTCCCGTAGAGGCATATCCCTCCGCAACGGTCTGGAATTCCTTTATAGCCCCCACATTATTGCCGAGTTCATCAAGTATTTGAGCCAGGAGGAATCTTGCATCGAGATTTTCAGGATAGACATCGAGCGCCTGTGAGACAAAATTGCGCGCATTTTCTATCTCGCGTGAAAGAAAGGCTGCCTGTGCCTCCTCAAAAAAACTCTGCGAGAGACTTATAACGAGCTCGGGGTCTATTGTGAGATTGAGGAGTTTGGCTAAACTGAAGGCGGCTTTAAGTTTCGGCTGCTTTGTGAAAAGGGCATAAAAATCCACCAGGTTTCCGCCTTCAAATCCCCCACAACCCTTCACGCTGCAACGGAAGGTCTTTTTCCTCAGGTCGATAATGAGAGAGCGAAATGCCTTCTCTTTATGGAGTGGGCAGAAACACTTCAGGGTATTTCCGATTACCTGGATTTTCTCCGGGGCGTAATTTATCTTTTCAACCAACCCCCGCGGGTCAATCATCTCATTAATCTGGTCAATCACGCCTGTCTGAGAGAGTTTACCCATAAAACCACTCTTCATTATCGCCCGGGCGGAAAGCCCACCTTTCGCACAAGGCGATTAAAAGCCATTTACTCTCGCATCACACCCTGTCAACCCTGGAAAAAGAAAAGACAGATATTTATGCCTTAGGTGCATCTCCCGAATTCGCGAGATGCACCCTTATGCCTTATAAATCCTTATATTATCAATCGTAAGTTTGCCGACGGTAGCAAGGTTGTCCCGAATAGAGATGGTGTTCAGTGAAGAGGGAGAACTTATGAGCTTTTCCTGATTCGCCACCAGCTCTCCGTCAACATATCCATCAACAGTCCCATCAATGAGATTGATGATGTATTTTATGTGCCGCCACGTGCCCCATTCGTAGGCAATTGGTTTCCCCTGAATCCGAAGAGAGGGTTGGGAAGGACGCGCACCTATATCTATATACTGTATAACGGTATGGACAGAATAGCGGTAATCTTCGTCTTTCTCAATATAGAAACCTAAAAGGTATTTATTTTTACTGTCGCAGCGCAAATCAAACTCAACTCCCATAACGCTTTTTGTATTGGGAAAGTGGCATCTATAAAATGCACTCCCCGCCCCTTTGGTTTTCTCAAACACCATACACTTTTTTGAATCCGGAGCCGGGGACTCTTCACTTACACTCAGCGAGGCATAATTATAATCCCCCTCCCAGTTGGCAGGCTTGCCCCCGGTATCCTCTTCGTCAAAAGATTGCTCATATATTATGTTACCCACACCGACCTGTTCAGGTGGCTGGACTGGCGGCGCCGGGGGAGCCTCAACAACCGGTGGCGGTGTTTCAATTACCGGCGGTGTTTCAGCAACAGTCGGTTCCGGCTCGGGTGAGGGCGGCGATGGGGCAACGGCGACTGGCTCTGCCTCTGGTGCGGGGGTCTCGGTAGCAGTCGCCACACCCGCCTCGGGCTGACTCGGCGCCGGGGGCATCCCCTGTGAAAGGAGTTCATCTATGTCTATCGGAGCTCCGGCTGTGGCGGATGTATCAGGTGCCTTTTCCTCCGAGGTTAATTCAGGCTCCACAATGGGTATCTCAATCTGCCCGAGATCTTCCAGGGAGATAGACTGGTAAAGGGTCTCTTCTTCGCTCGTGGTGAATTCGGGTGCCTGTGGCTCAGCAGATACCTGAGCCACCTCCTCGACCCGGAGAGATTCCGGAATCGGTTCTCCTTCCATCACAGGGGCAGGCGGGACTTCCTCCTCGAGATATTCGGGGACGTATTCGGGTTCAGTGATAACAGTTTCGGGAAGCATTTCAGGGACACCCGGCGCGAATTCAGGTTCCGGCGGAGGTGGTAGTGGCTCTCCTTCCGGGACGGGTTCGGCAGCCGTCGGAGGCATAGGAGGAGCACCCATAGCGGTGGCTGCGGCAGGCTGCGCCTCCGTACTCCTGTCTTCAATCGCCACAGGGCCCCTGCCCTCCTTCAGTTCCAGTAGTGGCTTCAGGGTGAGTTCCTGAACCTGGCGCAGGAGTTCGGCGTCCCGCTTACGGCTCTTTACCATAATAGATACAACAATCACTACCAGGACAATAATAAGTCCCCCAATTCCGTAAATAGAGTATTGCCTGATTTTCTCTCGCCTGATCCTTTCCGCCTTAGCCTCTCTTAAAATACCATCAATTTTACCGATAGCGGTCTTTGCCTTGTTGGAATCCAGCGACCCGGGTTTAGCTAAACGGGCAACGTTGTTCCACTGGGCAATTGCGGCTTCATATTTCCCCTCACGCATAAGTTGCTCGGCTGACCTGCGTGCCATAGCAATCTGTTTTGCAGTGCGCTCTTCAATATATTCCTGTCCCTCAAACTTGATATTCCGGGAGAGATTCTCTATTGTCCTTCTCTTGAGCTCAATACTGGCATTATTGGGGTCAATCTTTGCCACCTCATCTAAGTAGCCAAGAGCCTCTGACCATTTCCCCCGGTCTCTTGCCTGATTTACCCTGCTGAAGAGCTCGGCTATCTTCATCTGTTTGCGCTTTTCAGTCTCAGCCTGCTCCCTGATGGATTTAACTATATCCTTTTGTGCCTCGGTTAGCTTCTTCATACGTTCTTTCAACTCGATGATTTCCATAGCCAGTGCACTGCCGGAGCGAAGTGCCTCTTCCTTCTCGATGGTACTCAGGACGTCCTGTTTCTGGGTAAGGGTAAGATTCCGCCAATCCTGCCTTTGTTTAATCATATCCGGGATAAGGGGTTTCGGAGGTGCCGGTGCGGCAGCGGCGATAGACGGAGGGGCAGGCTTTGCCGAAGCCACCTCTTCCATCACCCTCGCAAGTGCGTAACCATCTCCTTTGAGAACTCTGACGAGCTTCTCCGCCTCATCAGAGATGGAAAATGTCCCGATGTAGACGCGCTTTTCCCCACCTACATCCGCCACCTCAACGGGGAAATAACCGTTTGACTCCAAAGAATTCTTCATCCTCTCGGCATCAGAGAGATTGCTGAATTCCTTTGCCATTACGCGGTATGTCTTCCTCACCACCACTGCCTTTTTCTTTACCTCGGCAGCCTTTTTGCCTGAAAGGGCAACGATTTCTCTCGGATTCAATCCCTCCTCTTCCAGAAATTTCTTTGCCGTGCCCGCTTCTGCCTCGGAGAGAAACGCACCAAGATACACATTGAATCCTCCATCTCTCTTCACCAATTCTACCGGGGTGTATCCCCAGCTGACAAGCTGGTTACGGAGGTTTTTTGCCAGGTGCTCCTGCAGACTCTTTCCGATGGTGATTCGATAAATCATCCCCGGAAGTGCCGGGGCGGCGGATGGCGGAACTATGGGTTTGACTTCCGTTGGGATTCTGGAAACCGGCGCCCTTGCCGGGGCACTCACCGCCTCCTTCTGAATAATCACATCATCAAAATAGGCATAGTGATACCACTCACCCAGACCGGCTGTGCCTTGGATAAGACTACTATCTTCAACCTCCAGGTAAGTTGTCCCGGCAAAGCTCAAGGTAAGTTTGTTGCCGCAAACGCTGAACTTCATCAGTCGGGCATCAGCCGGAGACCTGCCGTTCTCCATTCGCGGAATGACAATTCCATTTATACCATCCTGGACTCGCCCCAGACTGGTGTGCCTACCTTTAATGACCTTCTCGATTCTAATGAGGCGTTTGCCCTCGTATGTCTCAAGCACGCCCTCGTAGTGATTATTCTTATCCAGCCAGCGCGCCGCAAGGACAATGCGCCCGTTGCGCTGGGAAATCCAGAAGGAACACTGGATTGAGTAATCGCTCCATTTATCAGAACCCGCCGCGTCAATGATGGCGTAAGAATACCCCCCCACTGTCAAGAGGTCATCCCCATTTCCGGTGGAGAACTGCCCCTCCTGTAAATACCAGAACCCCGCTTCTGGGGCATCCACAACCCTCCAGTTGGGCGGACGCATCCCATCGGCACCGGTGAAGGTATCTGAAAATAATATCTCCCCCAGCGCAATAGAAGCCATAAAGAACATAATCCCGATTGCGAATACGCTTAACACTTTTTTCAGTTTCATTAAAAACAACCCCTTTCCAATGGTCTATTTTTTAGTGATAATTTCCTGATTATCAAAATCTTTATTCCGGGGATAAAACGTTTTAACAAGTCCCCCTATCTTACCCCCAGAAGGAGGAAGCAGGTCTACAATTATTTTTGCTACCCATACCATTCCCCATTTTTTAATTATATATTAGATAAAAAGTTAAACCCGCGTCAAGTAGAAACGTATCTTTACATCAGGTGATGATAGATTTCCAGAACTTTGTGAGCGGTCTTCTCCCAGGAAAAATTTTGAATGTTTTTTTGTCCCGCCTCAACCAATTTCTTCCTCAGGTTTTCATTGGACAGGACGTGGGCGAGGCTATGCGCCATAGCCTCAACGTCATCGGGGTCTACCAGTAAGGCAGAGTCTCCCGCGATCTCCGGCAGCGAGTGGAAATTAGACGCCACAACGGGCGTCTGTTGCGCCTGCGCCTCGAGCAGGGGAAAACCGAACCCCTCCAGCTTGGTGGCAAAGAAAAGGAGCTGCGCATTATGATAAAGGGCACGCTTCTCCGCTTGCCCCACCGGTTTAAGAATCCTCACCTTCGGTTCAAGTTTTGTCTCTTTTATGACCTCAAGAATTTCGGCAAAGAAACGATCTGTCGTCAGAATAAGGACGAACCCAACGTCCCGATATTCCGAGCCGAGCTCCCCCAGGCGGTTAAAGGCGCGAAGCATTGTGGGCACATTCTTATTTGGTCGTGTGCTCCCCACGTAAAGGATATAGCGCATGGGAAGGTCGAACTTTTGTTTGAGTGTCTCAAAGAGGCCAGGATCAGGGGGGTCTGCCGCCTCAGGCGTAATCCCTGAATGGACCACTATTACTTTGTCAGCAAGGTGAGGGAACAATTCAGTGAGTATGTCCTTTGTCGCCTGACTCACGGCAATCAGCCACCTCGCTCTGCGGAAGGTGAATGGATACATCCAACGGTAAAAAAGGTCGTAAATCTTTTTCACGGGATAAATCCGCCGACCAGTCCATTCGCTCATCACCAATGGTTGGAGGTCGTGAACTGTCACCAGCAGTTCCCCTCTGAAAAATATGGGCGCTAAGGGAAACAGTGAGTGAAAAAAATCGGGCTTTTCCTTCTTCAAGAGGCGATGTAGCTTAAGAACTGTATTAAGTGAGACCGGAGGGGAGTTGTATCTAATCAGGCGGAAATTCTCCCCCAGTGCCGGAGAACGCCCGTAATCGGGTTGCACCAGACAATGGTATTCATTCTCCTTATCCAGAAGCGACAGGTGTTCCAGCAACCGCTCACTATACATCCCTATCCCACTATATTGTTTCGTGAGATAACGGGCATCTATGACGATTTTCTTTCTTCTCATACAGGCTATCCAGAAAATAAACGCAGCCAGTTGTCAGTTGAGAGTTCGATGTTCAGGGTTGTCCCCTTGTCCCGTTTGTCAGTTGTCAGTTGTCAGTTGCAGTGTTACTATTCTCCACGGCATTGATGAGCATTTATGATTTGTTCCATATCATCCACCATTTTCTGCCAGGAAGCCCTGCGGGCGAACTCGATTCCTCTTTTAATCCGCTCTTCATTATGCGTGTGGAGCACGAATGTCACCTTTTCGACAAACTCCTCCGGGTTCGAGGCTATCACCACGACATCGGCATAAAAACGCTCCACGTCCGGGATAGCCGTTGAGACCACCACGCATCCGGCGGCGAGATATTCAAGCGTCTTCACCGGATTGATTGCCATTGCCGCTTTTGTGAGGCGAAATGGAAGCAGTGCCACGTCAAAGCGATGGAGATATGCGGGCAATTCCTCGTGCCTCTTTAATCCCAGATAGTGTATATTGTGAGCCCGGGGGGGACGACCCAGACTACGATGCACCGGTCCGATGAGGACAATTGAGGCATCAGGTAACCGTTCGGCAAGACCCGACAGTATAGAGGTATCTATTCGCTCCGAGAGTGTGCCGGCATAACCGATTATGGGGCGTGGGAGTCCCTGGATATCTTCAGGTTCCGGTTCAGGATTGGTGTCTTCAGGGCGCTGAAAGCGCGAAAAATCCACACCACAGGGGATAAATGTGGCATCTTTACAAAACGATTTTTTCTTTTTATAAAGGGCATAGGTGCCGGTAAAGACTATATCAGCACTGGACAATAAATACCTCTCCATCCGGGAGGCATTTTGGGGTGCCCAATCAAAGGCTGTAAAATCATCTATCACGTCATAGATGACCTTTGAGGTTCTTAAGCGGGGAACCAGATAGTCAACAAAGGGCGAGTTTGTAAAGAATATAACTGGACGCTCTTTTCGGAGTAGCCATCGCAACTCCGATAGAATAAGCAAACGATTTATGCGGAAAATCAAGCCCCAGCGGTAGTGCCCCGAAAATATCATGGGAGAAAAAACCGTAATGCCCCTGCCCTTATCTATTCTTTCAATGAACTTCCAATCCGGGTATCTCATAAGGCACTCGTGCACCTGAACAGGGCTTATGTAAAGCACCCTATGATATTCCGTCATCCCTTTTGCAACTTCCTGCGGACGCTGCCACACGCCCCACCAGCAGACCTGAGAATAAATCAGGAAAAGCAAATCATTGTCATCAGGAGAAGGGCGTGAATCCTTCTTGCCGTATGCCAGCGCCGACAGTGGATAGAGGCAGACCAGCCTCACAAGCAATCTCACTGAGTGGAACAGGAGACGTAGCGCAAGGGAAAACTTAAATAAAATTCTCATTTTGCCGATTACGGACAGGTTAGTAACTCAGCCGAGGGGCAAGGAATCAGACGTCCCGAATTGTTCAAATAAGTTCACGGAATTGAAAACCCTTAAGTCAAACTATTCTCCACAGGCAAATGTGCCAGTTGAGAATCTGACCTCAAACGCACACTTTAATAATGGCGTCCAACAGCCTGAGCTCAGCCGCCCGAACAAGCCGCTTCAGCAGCTTCAATTGCCTTTTCTGCATCTTACCGTTGAACATGTAAAGTAACTCCATAATAACCAATATCGCGCAACTCAAAAAGCCAGTTTAAATCTCTGCCAAGCTTTTTTGCTCAGCTTCCCAGTCTTAACGAATTTCTGGTGTATGGTAGCAATCACGCCACTGTGTTTTTAAACTCAAATCCCTCATCAAGTAAGACCGCAGCAGCAGCATAAAAAGCAGCATAATATGCCCGTGAAGCAGCAAAATCAAAATGGCCACCCATAGCCAACTCTCTGGCTGCCTGTATCGACTCTTCAGCTCGTTCCAGATTTGCCGTTATTTCCCTGGTATATTTTGCAGTCATAGTGCTACGCCTTCACATTTGGCATTCCGGTAGAGTTGAATCTCTCCGCTCTCAAATTCATCCACAGCGGCAGGCTTAGCCGAAATAAGTTGTTCCGACTCAAGTTGCAAAGGATAAAGCAAGTCTGTAATGTTTCGTAGTTCCCGAAAATAATAGAACGGTTTGCTTAATAGAACAAGTAAATCTATATCGCTCACCCTGCGTGGCTTTGCCGCGTCCGGTTGAGCGATTGGTCAGGCTCTTTTTCTATCCTGTATAATAGCAAGAGAGCGCAATGCTCGATTTACGGCCGCAGAATTCGGAAAGCGTTCTGCAACATCAGGATCCAATACAACGATGTTCGTTCCTTGATGGAATCTTTTGGCATATTTCCCTCTTACACCCTTGGAAAAATCATATTCCTCCAGCATTTCATTGTTTTCAGATTCCTTCTTCATATTGCTTTCTCTCCTTTTTTGACGCCAATCTGGCACTGATTATTCTGACTTTATCCTCTCGATCCATATGCACAACAACAATGGTTCTAAATAAAGATGACATGCCAATTGTAATGAATCTATCTTCTTCTTCCGAATGCAATGGATCAGGAATCGTTAATGACAAAGGATACCCGGTACAGTGGCTGCTTCTTCAAAAGATACCTCATGCTTGATAACATTCGCTTCTGCCTTTTCCCTGTCCCATTCAAATTTCACACAAATATCCTATCATTGCT
>CAZGKP010000133.1:0-10919 GCA_964526215.1 uncultured Candidatus Sumerlaeota bacterium | reverse complement strand
GCATTCGATGTCGGCGGTCTGGATGCATTCCGCCTGCGCAACTATGCAGTGGAGTCCTCCCCACATTATTGAGACTTCGGGGAGTTCGGTGTGTATAAGTTCGGTGAGTTCACGGGAAACTTCATAAGTCACCGAGTAAAAGGAAAAGGCAATGAGGTCGGGTTTAATTTTCTCGCGCAGCTCATTTACAAGGAGGGATTTTTCCGTCTCGGTGATGGGCGTGGGGTATGGGAGGTATCTGATCTTGCCGGGGTGAGGCAAAGCCAAATAGAGAACTTTGGTTTTCCGGAGCCTTTCCTGTTGTTCCTTATCGGATGATGGCACATAGGTGGCTCGCAGCTCCTTAAAGTTTATGATAAAGACACGGTGTCCGGCTGTCTTAAGGCTTGATGCCACATAGCGCATCCCCACGCAGCCGGGATTGTAAAGCGTAATCAGGGCGATAGTCTTCATTTAGAAACTTCCCATGTGAAATTGCTAAATCTATCCAGAAAATTTATTTACCACGGAGGACACGAAGGAGAGATAGAGAAAGAAAAAGCTCCGTTCTCCGCAGGCGAATGTTCCATGCTCTCCATGACTTCCCACCGATGGCGCGCCTTCGGCATAAATCTGCCCGATGCAGATTATGGGCATATTATATGCCGTGGAGTTGCTTGAATTTGAACAGAAGCCCCAGTGCATTATTGAGGTTGCTCACTGCCTCGGGAAACTGGTCGGATACGATGGCTTTCTTTGCCCGAGATAGATAGTATAATGACGCCTTGCCACATTCCGGATAATCGGTTACGCCCACATAGACTTTCAGTCGTGCCCATGAGTTTGCCCTGGTGGCATAATCCAGCACAATCCGCTTGATGGCGGTGGGGAAATATAAGAAACAGACCTCTTTGCGGGGCAGACCTGCAATAATCCATTTGTTTATCTTGAAGTTCGTCTCATTGTCGCGAATGTCAATCACCTTCATATAGTGAATCAGGACATCTGCCTTTGTCGCCTCAAAACTGATTGCCGAGACATCTTGCAGAACCGGCAGGGGTGTGAATATGTCTTCCTCCACGGATTCACTGGTTACTCTATGGCGACCAATGTAATACCACCTGTAAGAAGGTAAAGAAGATACCCGATCATCGGCAAGCTTCACATAATCGCTTATGAGGACTAACAGGTAGAGTGCCTTTTCCTTACGTGGTTCCTTGAATTTATCGGTTTTGGGTTGGAGAATCTCGACAGTGTTTCTTGTAAGCCGAATAGCCTCGGAGATGGACAGAGGCGCTGGAAACTTACGCTCCAGCAGGAATTTAATTGTCTCTGTTTCGGGGTCTGGCGGGAGAGTTTTTTTTGTCGGCTTGCTTAGTGTGGCAGATTTCTCATCGGGTGTTGCGGGCTGGACTCCGGCATCGGACGCCGCATTTGCACGAGACGGGGCGATCTTTAATGACGTCCCTTTTACCAGTGCGGTTTGCTTTGTTCCACCCGCGCCTTCTTTATCACCCGAAAAGAGAGGGGTGGAAAGAGAAGCAATCAGTAAAGAAGCGCAAATTATAAGGATTGAATATCGCATAAGTTTTTCGCCATAATCACACTGTCAATAAAAGAGATATATCACGCGGACATAATCAGGCAACACTTTTTACATATTTTAGCCTAGCAGGAGACCGAGCCTGCCCAGACCCAAATTCCGCCGGGGGCAATTTTGTCCGGCGCGATGTGTTATTTTTTCATCAGGGCACGGCGCAGGATGTCGAGTGTAAAATCCACTGCTCGCTCACGAATAAGGGCACGCTCACCGGTAAAATGCCTCTGCCACGTCTCAATATATTCCGCTCCTGCGAGACCGAAATAGACAAGCCCGACTGGTTTTCGGGGCGAACCGCCTGTTGGTCCGGCGATTCCCGTTATGCCAATTCCAAAGTCAGCACTTGATTTATGCCGAATGCCTGATGCCATCTCTGCCGCCACCTCGCCCGATACGGCACCGTATTTTTTCAGTGTCTCGCTGTGGACGCCGAGGTATTTCATCTTTGCCTCATTTGAATATGTAACGATGCATTCCTTTATATAGGCGGAGCTGCCGGGGATGTCCGTGAGGCGTTTGGTGAGGAGTCCGCCTGTGCAGGATTCGGCGGCTGCCACGATTTTGCCCTGCTGGGTGAGGAGGCGCGCAACTGCTCCTTCAATGGTGGCATCCTGTGTCTCACCATACACGCAGGACGAATCAATTCTGGAGAGGATTTTACTGCGCGCATCGGCGAGGATACGGTCAGCTTCTTTCTCCGATGTGGTGCTGGCGGTGGCGCGGATATCCACCTTGCCCGGTTTTGCCAGTAGGGCAAGGCTCACGCCGGGGATTGTGCCGAACAGGGGTTTAATCTGTTCATTTAATCTGGATTCAGGGACGTTTATTGTGCGCAGAACAAGGGTTTTAATGACCGTCTCTGTGGGAAAATATGTGCGCAGGAATTCAGTAACGGGTCCATCGAACATCGGCATCCATTCGCGGGGTGGTCCCGGCATCGCTATGAGGGCTTTTCGGGCATCGGGGTTGTGGATGATAAAACCTGGCGCAGTTCCGGTTCCATTATAGAGGGGAATGGAGCCTGCGGGCAATTGTGCCTGGACGAGGTTACCTTCGGGCATAGGAATCCTGCGTGCCTTGAAGTGTGCGCGAATCATTTCCGCCGCCTTCTGGTCATATTCAAGCGGACACTCGTATACGCTGGCGATTACGGAGCGATTCACATCATCCACTGTGGGTCCAAGCCCACCCGTAACGAGGACAATATCGGTGCGGGTCTTTGCGGCGGTGAGGACATTGCGCACGGCTTCTGTGTTATCCCCCACTGCGGTATGAAAGAGCACACGTATACCCAATCTCTTCAGCCGCAGGCTGATTTGCTGCGCATTGGTATCCGCATAAAGCCCCTGGAGTATCTCTTCACCGCTTGAGATAATTTCCGCAGTGGGTTCCTTCACAATCTCTCCTCCAAAAAAATCATTGCTATTAGCACGGTGGGGGAGTAGGTAGTCAAGATTGAATACTTTGACAATTCCCTTTATCCGAAATATACTAAAAAGTAGTTGACATCAAAGTTCACTCTGGCATCTTATCTCCGCTTTTTCTTCATGGGTGAATGAATAAGATGGCTAAAAAAGAAAAAAAGAAAAAGACAAGAGTTCAAAACCTTCGTAAAGAGATAGAAGATAACTATCTCAAAAATCTCGAAGATGCTGTAGCCGGTAGGAACGGTACATCTCCATACATCGTCCCACCCGAGATAAAAAAGCGCAGGGAAGAATTCCAGCGCAGAAAGGGAGAACACCGTATTTCGCAGGGCGAGCCCACGTCCCAAAAAGAACCTCCCCGCATACCCATCGAGCGGGCTATCGGTAATGTGGAAGAACCACCTGTCCTGGTAGAGGAAGCCGAAGAGCTTTCACCGGCGACCTCTGGCGCAATTACAGAGGAAGCACCGCCACCGCCGCCCCTGAAGGAGCCTCCTTTGCCCCCCCGGTCTTTGCCTCCTGCGAAAAAACAGGTTACCACTGTGCCTCCTCAACATATCGAACGTCCCGTATCGCCACTTGTTCACGCCGAACCATTATACGACATTGGCACAATCATACGGCTCGAAGACGGGAGCATAGGTGTATATAAAGGACCAATCCCCGGAAAGGAATATCACCTCATCTATCACCTGTGCCCCGATGGGACGATTCAACCCGAAGGCATTTATCTTTATGGATACCTCAGCGAGCCTCTGGGGCGTGTGACGCTCGAAGTACTTGGCGAGATGCAACAAACAATGCACTGGGAGCGCGACAGGATTATTTATCACCTCTCTTCATACGAGAAGGCACGATTGATTCCACTCTTATCCCCCAGCAAAAAAGTGGCGATGCCTACCGAACCTCTCCGCAAACGCAATTCGCTTGAGCGGGGACGCCGCCTGCGCGTCAAGATTGGACACAGACTCTGGGAGGCGGTATACTGGGGCTCGGACGAACTCGGACAGATTGTTGCCCATAACACAAATAAGATATGGACACTTATGCACCTCAACCTTGGACGTTTCGGTGATTCCCTCGAAACGGGAGATTTGCTCTCCCCCAACGAAATTAAGGAAATTAACAACTCCCTTTCCAGAACATTAACTGTCGGCGATTAGGCATAGCCGTCATAAGGCTTTCCCTCTCGCGGAAACTATCAAAAAGGCTTTATAGATATCGGTTGCCTCCCCGAATCCTTCGGGATATCCTGACAGAAATCTCCAAAACCCCGGAACTATAGCAAGAAGATTGATGAAGATAACGGTATCAAAAAATGCCTGCGAGGATGTGGCGCTCAAGATTGTTCGCAAACTCAAAGGTGCGGGATACACTGCATACTGGGTCGGTGGGTGTGTCCGCAATAAAATCCTGGGACTCCCGCCTGACGACATTGACATCGCCACAGATGCCCAGCCCGATGTGGTTCTGCGGTTCTTTCCGAAGACCATAGCCGTCGGCGCAAAGTTCGGTGTGGTTGTTGTCGTAGACGGCGCAATCCGCACAGAGGTCGCTACATTCCGCTCAGATGGCGAATATGTGGACAATCGCCACCCCCGCAGGGTGCATTTCTCTGATGCTAAAAACGACGCCCTGCGCCGCGACTTCACTATCAATTCCCTCTTCTGGGACCCCATAACGGGCGAGCTTCTGGATTTTGTCGGGGGGCGTAAAGATATAGAGTCAGGCATAATTCGCGGAATCGGTGAACCATGCGAGCGTTTTCGCGAAGATGCCCTCCGCCTCATCCGTGCGGTGCGGTTTGCGGCTCGCTTCGCATTTAAGATTGAGGAAAAAACCTGGAGGGCGATATGCAAAAATGCGGCGTTGATTAAGTCCATCAGCCCCGACCGTATCCGAGAGGAACTCATCAAAATCTTCACCGGTCCAAATCGCGGTGTCTCTTTAGAGCTACTGGAGTGCTCCGGTCTGCTTCGTGAAATCCTCCCCGAAGTTCAGGCACTCAAAGGCGTGCCACAACCGGAGGCGTTTCATCCAGAGGGCGATTGTTTTGAGCACACAAAACTCGCACTTGAGTGGCTGCGCAATCCATCTGCTACCCTCGCAATGGGATGTCTGCTTCACGATGTCGGCAAACCTTTAACCTATGAGGAAGCAGACCGCATTCGCTTCAACGCACATAATCGGGTGGGGGAACAAATCGCTTCAAAGATTTGCCGCCGCCTCAATTGCTCAAACGTCCACACCAGAGCCATAAAAGACCTCGTCGCACGCCATATGCATTTCCTCACCGTCAGAGATATGAAGACCAGCACATTGAAAAAATTCCTCTCGCACCCGAATATCGCCGAAGACCTCGAACTCCACCGAGCCGACTGCCTCGCCAGCCACGGCGACCTCACAAACTACCACTTCTGCCTGGAGAAATTAACCGAGTTTCAATCCGAAAAAAAGGACATCATCCCCCCGCCACTCATAAACGGCAACGACCTCATAAATGCAGGTTACAAACCCGGACCCATTTTCAAAAAGATACTCACAAGGGTGCAGGAGGCACAATTAGAGAGCGAGATAAAGACAGCCGACGATGCCCTCGCATTAGCCCTCCGTGAATTCCCGCCTGAAGCAAAGTAATATCCGAAACGCTCGAAAAATTAGTAAGGCACCATGCAAGAAATCCAGGCAAAGGGGGTGACTTGCTTCTGGATTTCCACCATTGACACCTTGGTTTATAAAGGATATAGAATGACCCCAACATTTGCTGGTGCGCCCTCCTGGAATTTGAAAAACGTCCTTGACTACCTTTAAGGCAAAAACGTAGATTTTAATACTCTGGTAAAGACAGATTTTTAAACTTAAAGGAGGTGAAGATATAATGATGAATCGAGGATTCACCCTGATTGAACTCCTGATAGTGGTAGCCATTATTGCCATCCTGGCGGCGATAGCGGTGCCGAACTTTCTTGAGGCTCAGGTCCGCTCTAAGGTCTCCAGAGTCAAAGGTGAACTACGTTCCGTAGCAACAGCTGTCGAAGCCTACGCAGCGGACCGCAACAGAGTGCCCCGTCAAATTCACACAGATTGGTACACGGAAGATGCTAACGCCTATGGAACATCTCCGGGAGTATTTGGCATTCTCTGGTGGGGATTATCTACACCAGTTGCCTACATATCCAAGGTTGATTTTATTGACCCCTTTCAGGCAACCGACGTGAAAAACCTGCTTGATGAAAGACGTTATACATACCAGGACATAGCCGAATATATGCGACGTTATCCGACCAGTACATTCTGGGGACCCGCTTTAGAGTTTTATGGACTATGGCGCCAGGGCTCGGTGGGACCGGATAAGCAATACGACCACGGTTTTACAAGAAGCGGTCAGCTGGTCTATGACCCCACTAACGGCACTGTGAGCCTGGGCAACATCTGGAGATCACAGAAACTGTCGGAAGACAAACAACCGCCTGCCGATGGGGTCTTGCTTGGTCCTCACTAAACCCATTTGTCCTTTCGAGTGAAACGCTGTTGTGTGTCATCAGGCACTCGCAGGCGAGCCCCAGAATGCCCTTATTTACGCCGAAGGCGCGCCATCGGTGAGTTGTCGCCAATGAATCCCGCAAAATTACTTGCCCGTGCCTCCTGTCAGGGTTATATCCCCAATAGATATTCAGTTCTACTGAATTACAGCGGGGGCGATAAATGTTCGGGCGCATTGGCAGGGCTTTCAAAAATGAACTGATTAAATACGGGACGACAAAGTTCCTTTATCTGGGACTCGCCTTGAGTGCCGCTTTGCCCCTATTTTGCTCTGAGGGATTCAAGCAGCTCGGCGCCGATAGGGGGCTTAATGGTTTTAACTTTCTCGCCAACTCTGCCCAGGTGGCGCTAACTTCCCTCATACCCGCCTTCGCCTTGATATTCGCATCGGTGCTGGTGGCATCGGAGACTGCACGCGGGACGTATCGGGATGTCCTATCGCGTCCCATCGGGCGTGCCGAATTCCTCACGGCAAAATTCCTTACGGCATCCCTGTATCTATTGGCGCTGGTTTCTGTGAATTTCATTGTTGCGCTGATGGTGGCAAAATTCAAATACGGTATCGGTGCCGTTGTAGAGGATAATGAAGTTATTGTGAGCAGTGGGCGATTTCTTCGCGCCCTCATTTTTGCCTACGTGCTCGAGATGTTCCCTTTATTAAGCGTTACAGCGTTTGGATTTTTCATATCAACGCTCTCGAGGACACTTGTGGGTGCGGTCGGCTTTACACTCGGCATTTACCTGGGGATTGAACCCTTCAAATTCCTGATTCCGATCGGTAGCACCCACCTTGACCGCTACTTGTTTTCCTCATACCTTGACGTGCCTTTTGGGATACTAAACGACCTTGCTGGTGGTGTCGAAATCTCCTGGAGCACGCCGAAAATCCACTGGTGCATCGGGCTTTCGCTTATATATACGAGCCTCTTTGTGGCTTTGAGCTTCGCCACATTCCTGAAGAGAGACCTGAATGGATAGTGAATGACACTTCCTCGAAAACATAACCTCCTCGCAATCACACTCACACTCCTGGTTTGCCTTTCGGTTGCGTGGGGGCAAGGTGTCCCGGTAAAACGCTCGGAGCATTTTATTGCGTATTTCCCGAAGGGGAGGGAGCATACTGCGGAATTCTTCCTCAAGACAGCCGAGGCTGCCCGCGCAAAAGTTAATGGCTATGTCGCAAATCCGGTGGTTGCCCCTATTCGTCTCATCTATTGCCCCACGGAGAGAGATTTCCTGCAGGCAAGCGGTCTCACACCTGAACACTTCCTCGCCTGCGCCGTGCCCCAGAGGCGCTCAATCTATATAAACGGCGATAGACTGCGCCCACTGAATCCTAATCAGGTCTATTCCGTCCTTGTCCACGAATATGCACACATCCACATCGGATTGCGCGCCGCCGCACCTCTGCCACGCTGGCTCGATGAGGGACTTGCGATGCACCTTTCGGACGAGTGGACATTCGGCAATTCCTTGCGCCTCTCCGCAGCACGTTTCCTCGGCAAATTCATCCCTTTCTCGCGACTGGAACAAACATTTCCGAGCGAACAATCCGCACTTCACCTCGCATATCTCCAGAGTTACTCACTGACGGATTTCATCATAAAGAGATTCTTCGGTGGGAGCGGCTTGAAAGGTTTTCTGAGGCGACTCTCCGACCCGCGCGAGGGAACACGCATCATCGAGCAACTCCGGGATCCCATCATCCTTAAAAGCATCGAGGAGCAATGGAAAACCAAAACCGGCGGGTGGTGGCGAAATACACTCTTCCTCGTAACCTCTGGCACGACGCTGTGGTTTGCGCTTGCATCATTTTTTATCTATGCATATCTAAAAAAACGCAAACAGCAAAAAGAACAGATAAAAATCTGGGAAGAAGAAGAACAATTCTGAAAAGGGAATGCATTGATTTCAGCGATAGATTTCATAGCGCGGCTATCGCCGCAAATTAAAAATCTAATCTGCCGGGGATTGGTGCCGGTTGGAAATAGAGGACTGGATGAATACGGCGTTCAACATCGTGGTTCCGAACTGGAATGGTGAGGCGTTTTTGGCACGTGGGCTTTCTTCGCTACTCATCTCCGCGCGGGCAACCCTCAAACCCTTTGAGTTCATTGTAGTGGATGATGCCAGCACCGACGCCTCGGTGCGCATCATAGCCGATACATTCCCCACCATACGCATCATCCGGAACAATAAAAACAGCGGCTTCGGACACACTGCCAATCGTGGTGTCCGCGCTGCTCGCTCGCCCATTATTATACTGGCTAATAACGACCTGGTGGTAAAGGAGGATTTTGTCGGGCGCATCCTTGCGCCGTTTGCCGAGGAAGGCTCGCAGAACCTCTTTGGCGTAAGCGCCCGCACTGTGAACTGGACAGATGGCACACCAAATCACTTAAATATGTCCGCCCGTTTTGCGCGGGGACTCATCAAACTCGATTATGAGGATTCGTCAGGGCGCTCACCCACTCTGTTCTTACAGGGCGGTGCCTGTGCATTTCGCCGCGACATCTTCCTTTTACTGGGCGGCTTTGCATCCATCTTCAGACCCGCATACTGGGAGGATTACGACATTTCCTATCGCGCCGCAAAAACGGGCTGTCGGTGCCTTTATGAACCGCGCGCATTGGCATATCATCTTGGCAAAACATCCCTGATGAAGGCGCTGGGAGAAGAAGGTATCAACGCCATTTCCGCACGCAATTATTTCTATTTCACCTGGCTGAATCTGACCGACAGACGCTTTCTTGCCCGACATTTTCTGACGCTACCTTTTAATTTCCTAAGGGAGTGGCTATCCGGCGAAAATTTACGACTCACGAAGGGATTTCTGAAAGCGGTGCCCGGTATCGGGCACATATTAAGAGAACGGCGTAGAAGGGGACGTCAGGCAAAAGTCTCCGACCGTGAACTCCTGACCAATCCCGCTGCGGCATTACGTCCGTCTCGATGAAACATTGAGAAATCCCCTTGACACAGAGCTATAAAATATCCAGTGTTTTTCATAATCAGAAGCGATACAACGTGAGAAAGACACGGGACATTTCTGCCGGAACTGGAGGTAATGAGAAATGAATAAAAACCCGGAAAACCTTTCTGAACTCGCCGTTTATGCAGGCGAGGAGCATATCAATGCTTACAACGCCATCACCACGCCCATTATCCAGACCTCAACTTTTATCTTTCGCGATGCAAAGGCGATTGATGACTATACCCTTCGCAATATCCATCGCTATGAATACGGTCGTTATGGCAATCCCACCCAGACGGCAGCCGAGAAGAAACTGGCAGCCCTCGAGGGCGCCGAAGACGCCATCCTCTTTTCATCCGGTATGAACGCCATCACAACAACCTTCCTCTCCATACTCAAATCCGGCGACCATATTGTCATAACAGATGACGCCTATAAAAAGACGCTTGAGTTTTGCGAAAAGGCACTCCCGCGCTTCGGAATTGAGACCACTGTGGTTTCTGTGCACGACTATGGCGCTATGGCTGCCGCCATTAAGCCTAACACGCGCATCTTCTTTTCAGAATCCCCCACCAATCCTTACCTCAACGTGATGGACCTGGAGCGACTGGCGAAAATGGTTGAGGGGAAAAATATCATCCTCATCTGCGACAGCACATTCGCAACTCCATACAATCAGCGCCCGCTCGAAATGGGCGTGGACATTGTCATCCACAGCTGCACAAAGTATCTGGGGGGGCATAATGACCTCCTTGCGGGCGTGGTACTGGGGAAGAACGGCATCCTCGAATCTATTCGTGACTTCCAGCACACTATGGGCGGGGTGATTGGTCCGTTCTGCAGCTATCTACTGATTCGAGGTCTGAAGACCTTTGCCCTGCGTATGCAACGCCTGAATGAGAACGGACAGCGCATTGCCGAGTATCTAAACGAACACCCACGTATAAAGCACGTTTATTATCCCGGTCTCCCGAATCATAAGTATTACGACCTGGCGCGCCGAACTATGCGCGGTTTCGGCGCTGTGGTTACCTTTGAGGTGGATGCCGACCTGCAGGGCACGCGTGATTTCCTCGACCGACTGGGAAAACTTCGCATCGGTCCGAGCTTCGGCGGCGTGGAAAGCCTTATTACACATCCGACATCGGTTTCGTATTACGACTACACAAAAGAGGAGCGCGAGGCACTCGGGGTTAAGGATAACCTGGTGCGACTTGCCGCCGGCATCGAGGAACCCGAGGCGCTAATTGCCGACCTCGAGCAAGCGCTTGCGCACATCGAGCGTCATGGCTCGCGGCACACCGCGGCGATCGTGTGTGCGGACCAGTCGGGCGACGAGCTGGGCGCGGGCGAGCGCGGGCGCGTCCTCCGGCGGAACCAGCCGGTCCGACAGGGG
>CAZGKP010000132.1:0-10943 GCA_964526215.1 uncultured Candidatus Sumerlaeota bacterium | reverse complement strand
ATCCCTGACCGCGCCAGCAGATGTGGGGGGGAATTCTTTCAGTCACTGGGAGGATGGTTCGGGGCTTAATGTGGGGAGCAGTCGCACCATTAACCTCGTTATGAGTTTAGATATAATCCGCAGAGCTGTATATCAAGTTCCCACGCCCACACCTACACCCACGCTTACTCTGACACCAACTCCCAGTTCTACTCCGTCGCCCCCACCAACACCAACGACGACCAAAACACCTACTCCCACACCTACTGAGACGCCAACTTCGACACCATCACCTACTCCAACCCCAACTCCGATTACCCCCGCCACCATTGTTTATACGACAAATGTTCAGGGTTTTCCCTGTTCATTATCCGGTGGAACTTTTACTGTGGATATAGCGGTAATGAATAATACGCAGGCACCTGTGCAGGCTTATGCTTTTGAAGTTCATTATGACGGCGACACGGTTTCACTTAAAGATATTGCAGACGTGGAGCTGGGTGGTCCAGCCCCCAGTATGGGTCCGGTTGAGGGAAGCGGGAGAAATACATGGCGCAGTATAGGAACATTAGGAAATTCCTCGAATACACTTTACAACCTGACATTTTGCCGACTAACCTTTGAAAGATTACATGCTCTACCTGCTTTCCAATACAGTATCTGGGTGGAGGAAGACTCTCCCAATGTTCCCCTTGTGGATATTTACTTTGCTCAGATACCTAACGAGTATGATAGTGCAGCAACTGATCCTTTCTATTGTATGGGTCCAAGTCCAACCCCAACACCTATTTTAACGCCGACACCGACTCTTACCCCAACGCCGACACCAGTCTTAGACGTGGGGTCGGCATCAGGGTATCAGGGAGACACGGTAGAGGTGTCAATTGACGTTTCGGATGTAACGGATATGACAGCGTTTGGCTTTGACTTATCTTACGACCCGACGAAGGTGAGTTATGTGCAAGCGTTAAAAGGAAACGCGACTTCAGACTGGTCAACGGTGGCGGGAAATGTTCTATCAACAGGTGTATTACGAGTAGGAGGTTTCGCGGGAGAGGGGACTCCCGTAAATGGTTCCGGTCAGATAGTGCGTATTGAGTTCAGGCTGGATGCTATGGGATCGCAAACAATAGCCTTAACAGCAATAAATCTGAAGGATGGATTGGCGGGGGCAGGAGTAGATGACGGCTGGATTGAGATTTCAGGCCCAACGCCAACCCCAACTCCAACGCCGACCATTACCAGCACACCTACACCCACCCCTTCCCCAACGCCCACAGAAACGCCAACGCCGACACATACACCAACACCAGTTTTAGATATTGATGAGGCATCAGGATATCAGGGAGACACAGTAGTGGTATCCATAGACGTTTCGGATGTAACGGATATGACAGCATTTGGCTTTGACTTATCTTACGACCCGACGAAGGTGAGTTATGTGCAAGCGTTAAAAGGAAACGCGACTTCGGACTGGGTTACAGTAGCGGGGAATGTGTTCTCAATGGGAGTATTACGAGTAGGCGGTTTTGCGGGAGAGGGGACTCCCGTAAATGGTTCTGGCCAGATAGTGCTTATTGAGTTCAGACTGGATGCTATGGGACCACAAACAATAACCTTAACAGCAATAAATCTAAAGGATGGATTGGCAGGGGCAGGAGTAGATGACGGCTGGATTGAGATTTTACCCACGCCAACTCCAACTCCAACGCCGACCATTACCAGCACACCAACGCCCACACCTACGCCGACACCCACCCCGACACCATCGGCAACACCCACTTATACCCTTACACCGACCCCGACACCTACTCCTACACCCAGCCCGACCCCATCGCCTACACCTACGCCGACTCCCACGCCGACACCATCGGCAACACCCACTCATACCCCTACAGCGACCCCTACAGTGACCCCAACACCGACACCAACCCTTACTCCTACACCCAGCCCGACTCCATCGCCGACACCTTCAATCCCCCGGGTTTATGTATATACCCCCTGGGGTGTCCGGACAGAAAATGTAGATATTTCTTTTGTTCTTTATGATTGCGACTCTGAATTCACTTCCATCTATGCGAAATACAGTTTAGACGGCGGGGAAACGTGGGATTGGGCATACACGACTCGTCCTCCTTCTGAGTGTATGGAGAATCTCGAAACTTCTCCAGAAGGTGTATTTCACCACTTCCCCTGGTGGGCGGCACGCCAGGCGAAGTGCGCTCTCTACGACCAGGTCCGGATTAAAATCATACCCTTTAACTCTAAAGGTTGTGGTAGTTGGAGCGAGTCTAAAGACTTTACGGTGGATAATCTCTTCCAGCTGCCCTGGGTGGGAGTTTATCCAGCGCAGAACGCAAGCGGCTCCTATATTCCCATTTACTATAAACTATATGACTGCACGGGAGAAAAAACGTCCATCCATACAAAATATTCAATAGACGGCGGAGAGACGTGGTATTGGGCATGGAAGGCACCTGGCGGAGACGACATAATAGGTCTGGACGCTTCTCCATCAGGCGTTATTCATACGTTCTTGTGGGATGCAGCCGCGAACATCGGAGAAGGACATTTTGACCACGTTATGTTTAAAATCCTGCCGTACAACACCAAGGGCGTTAGCGGCTGGTGGAAGAGTAAGGAATTTTCCTGTACCATCACTGTTGTTCCCTGGGTTGATATCTATACCCCGGAAGGAACTCAAGGGGATGTGGTCCCCATCTATTACAAATTATATGACTATCAGTCTGTTCCTACCTCAGTCTGGGTAAGATATTCAAAGGACAGCGGAGTAACCTGGGATTGGGCATGGGAAGCCCCTGGTGGACATGGACTGGACAATCTTTCCGCATCTCCAAAGGGTGAAGTTCATGTGTTTATGTGGAATGCAATTCAAAACTTTGGCTGCGGTAGGTTTGAAAACTGCCGGGTTAAAATTATTCCACGCAATGAACAACACGGTTACGGGATCTTTCGGCAGTGCAAGAGAAATTTTACTGTGGAAACTTGCAAGTAACAAGTGACAAAGTTAACCCCTCTCCTCCTTCAGTTTTATACTAATTCCCGATGAGGATTTGTCTGAAGCGGTGCATCAGAAAATGGTGTAGATGACGGTGCTGACGGCACCGGTCTCGAAGACCACTATGATGACGCCTAATAAAAGCAGGATGACGACTATGGGCGTTATCCACCATAACTTTCGCTCGCGTAAAAACTCGACGAACTCGCGCAGTATCTCGATTCGGTCTCTGTAATGAAAAACGGCGTAAATTATCCCGCCAATGACCGCTAAAAAAATTATAAGTAGAATCCAGCGAACCTGCATAACTCTCCCTCATCTGTATATTGATAAAAGATATCAGTTTAGCTGTTTGAAAATGGAAGAAATAAATATATTTTTGACAGGATTGACAAGATAAACAGGATTCTTGATAATCCTGTTATCCTGTCTAATATTAAAAAGTTTTGCATACTGCTAAACTCTTACGATACAGAAATTACTGATATAAATAACTTCGAGAGTCAATGCTTTTTCTTGCATAATGTGACGAGGATAGACGCTCCGGCTTTGATGCGCGCCCTTAATTGTGCGAGGTTTTTGATGTTTGAGACTTCCTTCACAAGCCGCACGGGTCTCAAATAAAACTTCCGCATCGCCCTCTTTTGAGCTTCCACTAAATCTTGTCCCGTCAATGTCTCTGTGCGCAAAACGGCTGAACCTTCTTCTTCATACTCGCTCCAGTCGTCCGAAATTAACCATCTGTTTTGCTTTGCGATTTCGTATAACTCCGTGCCGGGGAATGGCGTGGCTATATGAAAATTTACATAATCGGGCTTTATGTCTTTTGCAAAACGGATTGACGCTTCAATTGTCTCATTCGTCTCTCCGGGCAGTCCGATTATGAAATACGCCATAGACATAATGCCCGCTTCGCGTGTCCAGCGCATTGCGTCTCGCGAATCATCGAGCGTGATTTTTTTCTTTGATGCGTCGAGGATTTCCTGACTGCCCGATTCTACTCCGTAAGAGATGAGGAGGCAGCCGGCGGCTTTCATTTTTTTTAGCAAATCGGGCGTTATGGCATCCACACGGCTATTGCAAATCCAGCGGAATTTGAGACCGCGCCCAGGGATGGCGTCAAAGAAGGCATTCGCCCATTTTTTGTCGAGCGTGAGTGAATCGGTCATAAAGACAATGTTGCGTATGCTGAATTCGCCGATGATTTGCTCAATCTCAGCGATGACGTTTTCGGGGCTACGTGTCCTGATTTTTGCACCCCAGACCTCGCCGGCGCGGCAGAATATGCATTTCCAGGGGCATCCGCGCGTCGGGATTACGGTCGCATAAGGTTTGTCTTCAAAGAACGGCATTTTGTATTGGTGGTTTGGCAGGAAGCGGCGGGCGGGGAATGGGAGGTCGTCGAGATTTGCAATATAAGGACGTGGTGGCGTGATTTTGACGTTATTGCCGTTGCGGAAGGCGATGCCGGGAACATTATGCCAGTTGTCCCAATGGCGGATGATTTCCCGCAACGTTTCTTCCGCCTCGTTTATGAAGATGAGGTCGGCTTGCGAATTCTTCAGGGATTGGTCGGGGAGTGCGGAGACGTGTGTGCCGGTGAATGCGTAAATTGCAGGGTGTGCGGCTTTGAGGCGCTCTAAGACAAGGACGTCATTTTTGAATGTGGGCGTTGTGGTGTTTGCAACCACGAGGTCGGGGGCGAAATTGCAAATGCGCTGTGTGAGTTCATCAATGCCTACGCGCGATGCCATTGCATCAATGAGGTCTACGTCGCATTTTTCCTCAAGGGCGACTGCGGCGAGGTATGCAAGCCCCGTCTGAGGCCATAGTTCGCCCGCCACTGCGCGTCTGCCGCATCGTCCAACCTCCTTCATATAGAGGTCGCCGGAGAAAAAGGGGGGATTGAGAAAGAGGATTTTCACCGTCCGCTCCTCCGCGCCACGAGGTCTGCCAGAAGCCCAATCGCCATAACCTGGACCGCACTCAGGCTCAAGACCGCAACCGTGCCGTCCATTATGCGCCCCAGCACAAGACCGCTAAAAATAAGCACGAGGAACGCAAGAACCGCAAGCGTGATGCTGATGGGGATACACACCTTTAATGGGTTAAAGTAAATTATGGTGCGGATGATGGTAAGTAGAATATTTTGAGTATCGTGCAAAGGGCGGATTTTGGATTTACCCTTTCGCCGGTGGTAGTCAATGGGGATGTATTCCACACGCAGGTCATTGCACAAAAACGCCAGCGTGAGTGTAGAGGTGAGAGAAAAACCTCGCGGCAGGATGTGAAGGAACGGTTCGGCTTCCTTTTTCCAGAATGCGCGCAAGCCGGAATTGAGGTCGGGTATTTTCGTTTCTGCGAGATAATCGGCGAGGCGTCCGAGGACAAATTTCGCCGGTTGGCGCAAGAATGGGATTTGAACGTTTTTGCCGGTGCGTGCGCCGACAGCCATCTCGCAATCTGTAAGGGCGGAAACGAGGCGCGGGATTGCAGGGGCAGGATATGTGCCGTCTGCATCTATGATGACGATTTTCTCGCCCCGACTGTGACGCAACCCCGTCTTTATTGCCGCACCGTAACCCATATTTCTTCTGTGGTGATGAAACTGGTCAACGACTTCTGAAAATGCACCAGCATCCAGTCCATCAGTCGAGCCGTCATCCACCACCATAATCTCGTAAGAGAACGCGCTCCCGATGGCGCTGTGAATATCACGAATCACTGACTCAAGCGAGTCCTTCTCATTATACACCGGAATAATTACCGAGACCTCAACGTCGGAAGACTGGGCAGACATAAATTTGTTTTTGTCCTTTGCAAGAGGTGTTAAGAACATAAGCGCAGAGACAATGCCTCTTCAACTCAAAAGTGCATATCGGCGATGGAGAGTTACGCAAAGAATAGGGTAAAGGTAAAAGGTTAAAGGATAAAAGTGAAGCAGTCGTTTCTCGAAATCCGTTGGCAAAGAAATTTTCGGAGCTGCTTCGGTGAGAATTTATGACATTATGGTTTTCTCTAACTGCGATGCCTCGACGCAGTCGGGGCATTGCCGAGGACACCCGGAAGTAACTTAATGCCCCCAGATGAGCCATAGAAAAAGAATCGCTGGCACAACCGCCGCTATTGTGAATAATAGCCCTACCTTTACAAACCCGAAAAATGATACCTCGTAGCCGTGCTTTTTTAGTAATCCCACACCCACGATGTTCGCTGCCGCACCAACCGGCGTTATGTTTCCCCCCAGGCAAGAGCCGATGAGCAATCCAAACAAGATGAGCGCCTGTTCATAAGGAGTTGCCCCTGGTGAAGCAGAGAGTCCATCAGCCAGCCTCTGCGCAACCGGTATCATCGCCGCTAAATACGGGATATTGTCTACTACGGCTGAAATCAGAACTGAACCCGTAACAATTGCTACAAATGCCAGAAAATGATTCTTGCCTATAATGCTACCCAGCCCACTTGCGATGTCATCAATCCAGCCCAACTCACCAAGCCCACCCACCAAAACGAAGATGCTGGCTAAAAAGATAGCCGTTTCCCAATCCAGTCCTTTTAGAAATGTGCGCACCGGCTGTTTCCTATCCACCACAAACCACATAAAGCCCAGAAATCCCAGAACCACACTTATTACGCCTGCGAAATAGCCAAACTCCGGGTCTGCAAATGAAGATAGCACCAGTAAGACAATAAATGCTACAAGTAGAAAGACAGGCATCCACACCTTAATCTTTTCCATTCTCTCCACTTTCACTTTTTGTCTGTGCTTGCGGAAAATTAACCAGAGCGCTCCGAATGAAAACACCGCACCGATTTCAACCGCAAAAAATATACCCGGCCTGCCCAGATAGATGAAAAAATCATTGAAGGTAAGCTTTGCATATCCGGCAAGAAGCATACTTGGCGGGTCGCCTATGAGGGTCGCTGTTCCCTGAAGATTGGATGATATGGCGAGGGCAATGATGGGCACAACGGGACTCACGTTTACTTTTTTGCATATCGCAAATGCCACCGGTGCCACAATCAGTACCGTTGCAACGTTCTCCATCACTGCCGATATTGCACTGCTTAAGGTGCAAATAAAAAGGATTGCAACGCCGACATTGCCTGCGCGATTCACCAGGTGTTCCGCCAGAACCGCCGGTGCCCTGCTATAGGTGAAGAGTTCGGCTAAAATTAGCGTCCCCATAAATATCCCCATCACATTCCAGTTGATGGACGAGACAGCCTGAAGGGAAGTAAATCTACCGGAGAGAGAACCTAAAGTGGTAAGGAGGATTGCCGCACAGGCAACTACAGCCGCCCGGTGCTTTGGCAAAATTATGAGGGAAATATAGGCAGTTAAAAAAATCCCGAGGGTAAGAGTCTTCATTCCAAACTCGAACGGGAAAAATCTCTATACTCAACCACCCCGCGCTGGCTATATTGGAGAGACAGATACATTATCTCTCCAGCACTTCTTTCTCGATGGTCTTCCAGTAAGGCTTTATCTTATTTCGGTAGCCGGGGAGAAAGGCGACACGTGAAAAGTAGGCAGTCGCCTCTGTATATTTTTTTTCCTTGAAGGCGAGTTCACCGAGGCGAAAATTTGCAGGCGGGTCAGTTGGATTGGTCTCCAGTTCCTTCAAGAAACAACGGCGTGCCTCGGAAACATTCCCCGCACTCAGGTATGCCCTCCCCAGAAGGGAATTTATTCCCTTTTGTCCCTTTGTGAGGACAACGGCTTTTCCCAGATAGCCTATCGCTTCATTATACTGTTTAAGTGCCATACACACATTTCCCATCTCCAGATTAAAGGTGGCGCTTTTGGGTGCAGGAGTGTGTTTCTCCAGCCAGCGATAGTGTTTGTAAGCGGTCTTAAACCCCCTTTTCTTTGCAGCCCATTTTGCATGATTCATATGCCATCTGCCGTGGAAAGTGGGATACATCAAGGCGATGATAAGAATCTCCAGTGCGGCGAAAAAAATAATGAGGCGCTTTGCCGTAAAGATTTCATGTGTCTCGGGTGCCTTTGTGGAGGGTTTCGCAGGACGCCTCCTGCCCGATTTTACCTTTTTTGCCATTAAAACTATCCCCTGTTACATAAGGCTGGAAAACTGAAAGAAACCTAAATGTATAATAGGTTAGCTGTAAAGTAAAATCTCCCTTTACCTCGAAATGCACATTTTTACTCGATGTGTTTTTTTGTCATAAATGAACCTTTTGCGTTTTTCCGGTTTTTCAATAGGAATGATGCCAGGATGAATAGTAGAATCAGGGAGAAACCTGAAATAATTGCTCCCAGGAGAAACGACGCCGGTCTGTATCTCCAGGTAACCAGATGCCTGCCTTCGGTGATATGCACGGCCGGGAATGCCACGTCGGCGTTTAAGTTTTGTCCCCTTTTCCCGTCAACGTAAACCCCCCATCCGGGAAACCAACCCTCCCGGTAAAATAGATACCCTGCGATAGGGGCATCAATCTCCACGCTGGCAAAACCGTCCCGCAATTCCTTTATAGTGATTTTAGGGGTGAGATTCCGTCTTGTTTTTTGTGATGGGAATTTTTGTGCGCACTCAATTACGCCGGTTATTTTCCCTGCAAGCGCCTGCCAGCGCAATTCCCTTGCGGCATCTCCGAGTGTGTGCACAATGGCGGGGTTTTGCTCGAACGCAAAGCGCCGGGGAGAAGGGATATGTTTGTATAACTTTAATTTTGGCGCTGTGGGAACAGTAACGTGTTTCCATTTTTTTGTGCGAATATTTTTCGGCAGTCCAATTGCGTATGTAACTCCCGCCCGCTCAAGAAGCGGAGAGTCGAGGTTTCGCACAATACCGAAATGCGCAGGATAGAGGGGTTTGTGCGGCTCGTTCAAAATTGACAGGAAGAGGGCGTAACGTTTTGGTTTGAGCGGCTCGTAGCCCTGAAAGTCGCTCACTCCCTGCACCGCAGCGAGATTCGGCAAATAGGTATCGGCAAAACCGGCTCGTGTATAGTAATACGAATAATGCCCGCTCGGGTCGTAGGCGAAGATGCGTGGTGCATAATTGTCTTCCGGCGAGGACTGAAGTAGAGAAATGAAGCGAGGGCGGATTTTGCTTTCTGGAATAGTCTTTGTATCAATGCGGCAGAGTCCGTAATTTAAAATCTCAATTGTTGAAAAAATGATTAAGAGGTTCCACCAGATGCGGCGTCTTTGATGCAGGAAAAAATCTGCAAGGAGGATGCATAGAAACAATATGCCCGAAAGGATGATGCTGGTGCAAAGTGTAAGTGTTGGAATCCAGCCGAGGGCGTTCCAGAGTTGCAAGCTGCCCTGCCCCCCGCGCCACAGAAAAAACGCCGCAAGTGCCGCAAGAAAGATGAAGAGGAGGCGGGCGGGATTCGGGATTTTTCCTTTTATGCGTATTGCCGCAATCCCGCGCTCTAAAAGCGGCGCACTGACAAACGGCGCAATTGCCAGTATCCGTCTGGGGTCGTGGAATCCGCCGTATCTCGGAAGTAGACGCGCATATAACGCAGAAAGGGGCCAAACCCCCAACGAAAGGTATCCAAGAAAAAGGATAACGTCTGATATGCGGCGTTTACGTCCCGATGCAATTATCCCCCACAGAATAAAAAAGATGCCTGCCGCACCGAGATACGCAGCATTTTCGGCATCCTGTGGAAATTCCGATGTGCCGAGAAATGAGCGGAGCAAACCCGAAAGCGAAAGCGAGCCCATTTTTATGATGCCGAGGGGTAACTTGCCGGTGCGCCCTGTATTTTTCACAAGTTCGAGCGTCGGTAATAATTGAACGGCAGCAACACCTGCAGCGAGGGCGAAACTCGCTATCAGAAAAAGAAACGACCAGATTTCACGTCTCGAGAATCTACCTTCTATAAGTTTTAATAATTCCCACCCAAGATATACAATAAAGGCATAATAAGCGATTTGTGGTGCGCCGGATAAAAGCTGCAACGCCCCGCATATTGTCATCCCGATAAAATATCGCTCCTTTCGCCCCTGCCGGAACTTTTCAAAGAAGAACAAAAACCAGGGGAAGAATGCCATCGTATAGAGGTATGAGCCGAAGGCAAGATGCGCCCACGTTGTCCCGCTGACCTCTATGAGAAGCGCAGCAGCGAGCGCAGAGGCATATTGAGCGTGCCGTGTCCGTAGCCATAAATACACGCCCAGCCCGCCCAGAAAGATGTGCAGCGCAAAAAGTAGCGTAAAGATGCCCGCTCTCGGCAAGAGGAAAAACAGCCAGTTGCCCGGATAGAGCGCACCCACTTGTGGATTAGCTAAAAGCGGCATCCCCGCATAAACAGAAGAAGTCCATAAAGGCAGATGTCCCGCGTGCAACTGGCGCGCAACCGCACAGCGATACGGATAAAACTGCGCCACTGTGTCCATAAAGAAGGGAATCTGATTTGACAGCACGGCGGGAATGAAAAGCAGGATTGGCAGTGCAAGGACAAAAGCAGCTTTTAGAGTTCGATTCTTCACAGATTATCCGGTAGGCAAGCGAATACTTTCAGAAAAGGGGCATGGGACAGGTAAATGTTGCCCCCTTTCTTTAAATATTCTCTCTCGCAAATAGGGGTTTCTAAGTCCATTGAATGTTACAATGTCAATCTTGCAGTGAAATTCATTTTCAAGTTGATGTAGCAGCCCGAAGAAACGCTTCGAAGGCTTGATGTCGGGTCGGTCAAACTCGACCGGAAAGTCAATATCGCTTGCTTCTGTCCCCTCTGCTCGGGCAAATGAGTCAAATACATCCAATCGCTTGACGTCGAACTTTTCACAGGCAGGTATCGCAATTTCTCTGATATTATCCAAAGTCATTTCTCTAATATTTTCCCTCTTCAGTGAAGTTATACGGTTATGAGCGAACGTCTGAGTTCAGCGGCGGCGATTAGCCGTTTGCTGTAACGATTTGTTATGCGGTTACTTTATCAATTTGCTGATATGCTATATCCG
>CAZGKP010000131.1:0-11085 GCA_964526215.1 uncultured Candidatus Sumerlaeota bacterium | reverse complement strand
CCTCACCCGACCAATCGGTCTTTGTTAAACTCGGATAAAATATCATAAATATACTGCTCGCCGCGCGCAACCTTAAAAAATATTGCTTCTGATGCCCACTTTATGCTTCAAAATAAGTGTTGTAATGATTATGGAGAAGTATGATATTTTTTTGTTTATTTTGAACGACTCATAATCCTGGGATTGGGATGTTTTGTAAGAAAAAAGCCTTTACGTTGATTGAGTTACTGGTTGTTGTGGCAATCATCAGCATTCTGTCGGTTATTTCCACGGTGAATTTGCTCGAGAGCTCTGTCCGCGCAAAGGTCTCTCGCACAAAGGCGGATATGCGAGTCATAGCAGGAGCTTTGGAGACATATTATGTGGACCAGAATGCCTATCTGCCTTTTGTGCGGGGCAGTAAAGGTCCCCTTATTGACCGGGTGATAGTCCCGATGAGTGTGCGCCTGAGTCCGTTGACAAGCCCGATTTCTTATATCACGAGGGTTCCCATTGACGTGTTTGAAACGGTGGCTACGTCGGACGGCTCACCGTTGATTTTCTTTGACACTTATGATTATGCCGACGTGGCGAGTTTGAACAAAGCGGGGAGCACAAAGGGCGCGGGTGGGACATCGGGTGGACTATGGCGCCTGTCATCGGTGGGACCAGACCGGATTCAATCTTACGGCGGGGACATTGCCGAAATCGGCCCTAATAGCGTGATGAATAATTTCGGCGTGGACTATGACCCAACAAATGGCACCATCAGCGCGGGTGATATTGTGCGTGTAGGTCCCCCCTCCAGCGAAGGCAAACTCCCTGCTATTCGCCGTGCCGGCGGCAACTACGAAGAATTATTTCGCAACTTTTAGACTCTATGGGTCTGAAGTAAAAGGCGCAGGGTCTCACGGGAAAACACACTCATTACACGGACATCTACTGCTTTGTCAGGGTTGTTGTGAGGAGTAAATTGTCTAATGTGCAGGCTGAAACCGAATAAAAGATATTTGGAATTTTTCATCTGAATATCGTTGTGCTCGTTGTGCCGTTGTGGTGTGAAGAACGTCAAAAAAACCACGACGACACTACGAACACTACGTTATCACGTAATAACTATACACCTTAGCACATGAATGGGATGTTTGCATCCACCTTAGCACAGAAAAGGCTCTAAACTCAAAACAAAACGTATCCATCATTTCAACCGTGACAGTGCACTACAATAATTCTCAAGAGTAATGTCCATATAGACCTGACTGATATCTATCCGGCTGATGTGGAGCGTCTCGTTGAGATAATGCGTAAACTGACAGTTGTTTTCCTCCTTGGTTTTAGCCTCGTAATCTCGCAGGCTGCGGGGAGTGATTCTTATTACGTCTATGGGATTCATTCGTGGGGGGATGGCGCATCGGGGATTATGAACGGTAAAGGGGGCTGGACTGTCGAGGTGGTCAATACGGATTACTTTGCCTGGGATTTCACGACAGAACAGGCACAGCGTCTCAAAAATGAGGGATTCAGCCTCATCCTGCGCATCAATAAATATTTCGGACAGACTGTGCCGACCAATCCGGTACAATTTGATGCATTTGCACAGGCGGTCGCAGACAAGGCTTATGGCTTCAGGGACTATACCTCGCGCTTCTTAATCGGTAATGAGATGAATGCCGATTTCGAGGGCAACGTTCCGGTGTCAACTTACGTAACGGTCTTTCAGAAGTGCCGGGATAAAATAAAGGAGCGTCTGCCTCAGGCGGAAGTCATTACGGGAGCCGTTGCACCCTGGAACGCCTCGCAATCGGGGGTTGGACCTTATCCTTCAAATCGGCAGTGGCTCAACTACTTTTATCAGCTTGTCGGCGACCTTGGCGATGATTGCGATGGCTATGCAATCCACGCATACGGCGGGCGTGGCGGCGACAGCGACCCGCGCGATGATGATGAGATGGGCTTTGGCGTGTTTTATCGCTGGCTTGACATTATTGAACAAAATTCATACGCCGCCACAAAGCCCGTCTATCTCACAGAGATGAATCACGCCGCCGATGGCGAGCGCGAACCCGGCATCCCCCAATATGATTACCCTCCCGGCTACATCCCCAAACTCTTCGAGGCGGTGAATACATATAACGAGTCGCACAATTTCCGCATCAAAGCCGCCTGCTGGTTTTCGTATGCCAACGGCGGACATCCCGGTTACAACATCTCCACACACTCACAGATGGGGGATGATTTTCGCTGGACAACGCAGCACACCGATTATGTCAATCGTTTGCTTTGCGCACAGAACTGGCAGCTTTATCGCTGAAGCACCAGCGTCGTCTTAATGCCGAATTTTGCGGCTGGCTCATAACAGGTAGAAGGAAATTTGACAGCCTAACGATAAAGCCAAGCTGCCGTGAAAATGCGCCAGCGTTTTCACGGTCAGCTTCAGCGCTTTGTTGGATGCCTATATTCCTACTTTTCTTGCAATTTCAGTAATAGACTTTGTGCCTGTTTCTTTCGACCTCTCTTCAAGAAACGTCATAAATTTTTGACTTTCTCCCAGCATTGCAACTTCTCGTTCAAATTCGTCAGCCGCCTCTAAAACATACCGGCTACCATCTATCCCCTCGATTAAAACCGAGCCTGATTTAGCCATTGCCAATATTTCATCAATCGAAGGTTTCTCCTTTTTTAAATCAATGGTTTTCATATTTCCACCTTCTCTCCTCGTATAAACAAATCACTATGCTTTTTGTGACCAATTGCAATGACCTTTACTTACCTATATTGCTCCATTTTATAAAATACTCGACATTCACTCACTCGTAGTTCCCATGGTGCAAGCGGATTCGGCCGAAGCTGTTTCCGCCTCTTTGTCTGAATATTTGCATCAAATTGTAGGTGAGTCTGAATTGCCTTTACGATAATACGTTGCACATATTGGGGATAATAATCCAGGTCTTTTTCTGCACTGGGTGTCAATTCAACTTCGAATTTCATAACTTCTATATATTCTTACGGTTCTTCATAAGAAGCAAAGTTAATGCTCCTTTTGTATTTTTTTTGCCGTCCAACGTGCGAGGCACCTCACACTGCCGATATGGAGCGTCAGCGGAATTACGGTCAGGCGCAGCACCTTATTAGACACCATCATTTCAGTCAGACAATGCAAGTTGTATCTTAACCGCACGTTCAACCTTATGCATATCGGTGCCTGATAACTTGCCTATTCGATTTATAAGGCGCAATTTACTGACTGTGGCGAGTTGGTCAGCCATAGCCTTATTTGGTTTGCCTCTCAGGGTTACGAGGGCTTCACTGGGATAAATGCGCTCAACGTTGCTGGTCGGTGGTATAACCTGTATGCGGTTTAAATATTTGTTCGATGCATCATTACTAATAATGACAGCAGGTCGTTTTTTAGGAATTTCACCACCGATTGATGGTTCAAAATTCACACACCAAACTTCACTTCGGTTCATCACAAACATCTCCAATGGTTCCTTCCGACCATTCGAGGGCATCAGATTCGCGTGCCTCGTCTTGAGCCATTTGCTGGTATGCAGATTCAAGATCCCGGCGTATTACGTGAGGTTTTACAAGGTCCTCGATAAAGCGGCTTATCCGGCGACTGCCCACAATTTGGTGAAGTCCTTCATACACCTGTTCATCTACCGTAATGGTTAATTTTTTTCGCATAACGCAATTTCCCCACATCTTTACACGTATTTAATGCGCATAATGCGGGCTGTAATGAAATGTGTCAAGTGAGGAATTCAAGAACAAGCTCCGAATGGTTCATTCTAAATTTTGCAATTATTATAGAGGGGACTCCATTCGTACGTGGAGTGTTGCAGACGCGGTGTGGCATACGGAACGGATTTTAGTTTATAAGAATATAAACTGACCCCCAGCGCGCACTGACCCCCAGTGCGCACTGATTAATATACTTTTTTACCAAGTTCCTCATCCATTAGCATTAAGAACGGATAGACCGAACCCGATATTTGTTTTGCATATTCACCTAGCCAACCAATTGTAAACAACCTAGACAATGCCCTTGCAAAGCGCTCAAATCTGATTACAATTACTGTGTTTACTCTTTCATACGTTGATTCAAGATTGGGATCATCGAGTAATTCCTTTTCCCAATTAGGATTTTCTCTAATAATCTCTTCTTCTAATCTTTCCCATTCTTCCTTTGGCGATGACGTGCCAGCGTTTTTACCTTTAATTGTATCCAAATTGTAATATCTTGCGGCTGTGCCAAATTTTGAAAGTATCGCTACATGTGCCACTAACTGTGGATTATTTCTTAAGTAATCAATATCCTCTTTAGCCACAGGTATTCTTTCAACATATTCCTGATAAAAGCAATTCTCAGCAATGTAGCTCAGGAGAAAAACAAGATTATGACCTTTTTTGTTTTTCTCCCAAGGGTATTTGTTTGGGAATTTACCATCTTTCTCAAACATAAATAAACAAATAATTACTTTCATGAGCCTTTCAAAGCCATTCGCAAGCGTGAGCATGAGTATATGATAAAAATCATTGCCTCCACCTATAGCTTGGACTTCTTTAAGGCCCCTTTTAATCAGCTTAATTGATGTTTCTAGCTCATCAATCAATGCCTTCTTTCTTGTGAATATGTCTATCTGACTACCATCCATTTTCTTTTACACATAACGGTATTGAGCTCAGCGGTGCGAAAGCATCCGTTGCAGCGAATTGTTAGCCATGATTTTATATTTGATCCATCAGAAACCTCGAACTTATCAAAATATATTGTTTCTTTAATCCCTTAATCCCTGTTTACGTAGTCTCTTAATATTATCTTCTGTATCGTCCGTTATTTCAAGGCCCGGGGTAGGAGAAAAGGTAAAAAGATCATCTGAAAGTCCAGGATTAATCTTCACATCGGAAAAGATATCAATTGTAAAAAGATTAGGATCTGCTTCAAAAAATTCTTTCTTCTTTAAAATACCATTACTCTTATTGATTGTGAGCCGAACACGAACGACATGTCCTCTCTCTAATTTCTTATTTGGTTTGGCTCCGAAAATCCAGACTGAATCATTCTGTGTCTCCAATCGTAGAGTTGACATATCACACGAATCAAAAAGGTTGAGCAATTGACCAGCATAAGAGGGAGAAATGTCACCCGGAGAATATCCTGCCTGTTGCAGACGTCCGAGATCACATTTATAAATTTTATCCCATTTTCCTCCCTCAGTGTTTCGCACTTCTACCCATAGACTTTTCCCGTCAACAGTCGCGTAATGGACATTTCCTATTACGGATGGGACCACATGTTTTGTTTGGGTCAATTTGCTCGAAAAAAGGTTTGGACAACGGAAGTATTGCGGTTCAGAATAAGCCAGCTCTCCATTTTTCACTTTTGTAGTAACGTGTTCAACACAGGAGTATTCATTTATAAGTGCCAATTTATTCTCAATTTGACGAAGTATTTCCTTCAGCGCCTGACTTTGAACTAAAGACTTATCGATTAATTTGGGGATTTTTTTTGCTTCTTTTGAAGACGTTGTATGAATTGGCTGAGAGATTTCTGTAGGTGTCTCTGAGGGAGTTTTTGTCTGTAAGTTAGGTGTTTCTAATACTGAAAAACTCTCATAATTTTCTGGGTTATAGCTAAAATATTCTTGATACACAAGGTATCCTACACATAGAACGACAATAACCACAATGATACCGATGATCTTTTTCATAATATCTTCCCCTTTTTATCTTTTGCGAAAGAACCTATTTTTTCCCTTATAGTTTTCGCCGAAAGCTGTTTCTAATACATATCGTACCAAGCTTACATTTCTATATCAGAGAGGCTAACGAAAAAGTTCAGTGGCCCCCGGAGGGGCGCCGAAGGCGTGGCAAAACACCGCGCGTTTTGACAGTCCACTGCAACGCGTAGTTAGGTGGTTGCACCATTTAATAAAGTAAATAACATTTACTCTGTTTCTCGCATAAATATCAAATGATAATGGAACTGCAAGAAACCTTCATGTATTACACCTTGTAACTTCCAGCCATCAGCACCACATTCATTAAGAACACCCATAAGCTGTGAATCAAAAGCTTTTTTGAATAATGCTGATGATAAAGTATAAGCAACTCTTACATGTTTATACTCTATTTTCACTAAAGAACCTCCCTATGTAATTTCTCCACCTAACAATGATTATACAGTCTGTATAAATCGGAAAAGACAGGCTATTCGTTTCTGTATAAGAAGTCCTGACGTTTTCTCAAGTATTCGTCCAATCTCTTTCATACCAATACTTTATGCGCCATCGCTTTGTCAATCGCCCTTGTCTTATACAGCCTGTATAAGACCGGTCAGAGTCCATCAATCGAGCTGCGGACGCCGTGGCCTCCTTTGTTCAAGACCGTTTGGGGGCAACTTCTTAGAATAAGTTCAATTAAATCCTGGCTTCAGACGCTAACCGCGGTATTTTTTTATTTGCTGACCCCATTCGCCGACCCGAAAAACGTCATTTAGGGTAGCGTTTGCCCCCTCAACACACTACATTATTGTTGTTATGCAATCTTCTGCATTGCGTTTACGAACTCTTTACCGGTAAGGGGCAGTGGAAGTGGCTTGCCGTCCTTCTTGTAGATCTCTGTCATTTCTTCAACAATTTGGCATAGCTCGTTAAACACTGCCCGAGGGTTGTCTCCATGACAACCGCCGTAGAAAAGCTCCGGACAACTGCCAATGAAGCATTGAGCCTCGTCGGACCATTCGACGATCTTCACATACTTGGCTGCCTTATTCATTTATTTGCCTCCTCTATGGCAAGTCGTACAGCTTTCTCCTGGTATGTTTTGCGTCGTCACCCTCATTCCCGGAGATAGTGACCGGCTTTGCGACGTTTGGATGGACAAAGTTCCTATGGCTTCCCTTACCTCCCTGTCAAAAAAACCCGCTTTCTGCAAATCTCTTATGAGATCCCTCATTTTCCCCGGCATTCTCTATCCTTTTGCATAACAATGATTATGCAGTCTACATAAGACGGCTTATGGCCCGTTGATGGGGCTACGCACGCCTTGTCCTTTTTTGTTGAGAACATAGATGTAGAACATCGTTGTCTTGACGTCCTTATTGCCCAAAATTTCCTGAACGGGTTGTCGGACTCTTTGTTCGGGCATCTTGCCCTTTCCCTTATCAGCCCGTATTCACTGGGATTATGTTTGATTTACCTTACCTCACTTCACGCTTTATATGTGATATTTAACGTTTCATCGGAGAGATTTCAAGCATAAAATGTGGTATTTGAAATGTCCCTTAATCCTTCATATTAGTTTTTAACCACGGGAGCACTGGGGACACGGGGGAATACCTTTGATGTTATTAAAGTTAAAAAACAGACACGTGTTGGAAAGATGTTAATTGGTCACCAATTGGGAGACCACCTCCTCTTTGTCTAACTTCAATATTCCCAGTGTTCCCCGTGCTCCCAGTGGTTAATTTATGAAGGATTACGGAAACTTCGTATGCGGGTTCTGGCATAGTGGCACATTCAGTATAATTGCCATACCTGGTGGGGCGGAGTGCCGTCTGTGATTACGACGTCATCGGCGAGGGTCTTTGCGCCGGAACTGTCGGCGCGGTAGTTGTAAATAAAGGGCCGTCCCTTTACTGCCGTGCTATCCGAAATTAGGGCGGGTGTCTTGCACACGCCATCAATCCAGACGCTCAAGGCATCTCCTTTTGCCGACAATTTCAATTTGTGCCAGCTTGCTACGTCGGGATATGCCCAGTCGGCGAGGACGGTCTCTGTGCCATAATTGTTCAATAAAAGGACACAGTGCCCGTTTTCCGCAAGACTTGAGCCGTGCATAAATGCAAGAACATAATATAGACGTGTTGAACTTGAGGGGAAACCTGTCCCTCGAAGCCCTATGCCGAAGCGGTTTTTATATGTCGGGGAGATTGTATTGTCATAGTAAATCTGTGCCTCGATGCTATAGTCGGTGAGGGTCTCATTGGCGAGCATTGGATATGCGTATTGATGTCCGACCGTATCGGCGACTGCGAAGACGTAACCATCGCCGCTGGGATTGCCGAGGTTTTGAATAACGCCGCACTCGCTTGAGAAATGCCAGGGCGCTATCCAGTGGAGTTGTGGCGTGGTGCCGGGGAAAGTATCCCGCCAGGGGAAATTTACCGGCGTTTTATCAATCTCGAAACCGTCAACTATTGTCCCGCTGACCAAATGCGTCGTGCCGAGTAAGGTATCGCCGTCTATATCTATTCGCGTAAAACAATAATCGCTGTAGTATGCCTGAACGTATGGTTGACTATCATCCACGGGACCCAGACTTGCCCCGCCACATCCTTGCACGAGATAGGTGATTTCGTTCACGAGATTCCGCTGGTAAATGTGATAGTGGGCGTAAAGCACAAGGTCAACGGTGTTTTGTTCAAAGACCGGCACGAGATTGGAGCGAATGGAGCTGCTCCCGGTGGCGCCACCGTTCCGGCTGACGTAAGGACCATTGTGCATAAAGACAATCTTCCATTTTTTAGTCGTTGCTGAAATGTCGTTCACAAGCCAGTTGTATTGTTCGGAGCCTTTCTTATATTCAGACCAGTAGACATCGAGGCAGGTGTAATGCGCATCTCCCTTGTCGAAGGCGTAATAGAGTTCCGTGCTGGAGTTCATGATAGGCAGAGACCAGATTTCGAGATATTTTGTGGGATAAACATAGTCAGGGTATGAAGTTTCATCGTAAAGTTCGTGATTGCCGATTGTAGGATAAAGACAGATGTGATTGACGAAGTCCTTTGCCGGATTGAAGAAGTGTGATTGCCAGTAGTCGGTTATGTTGTCTTCGCCGCGTCCGGGCAAATCGCCCAGCGATATACAAAAACCATTAAAGGTTTCAGGCAACATTGCATCCAGAATCTTTTTGCAATTACTGGGTGCGCTTCGGGAATCTCCCTGAATGGTGAACGAAAATACGGATGCATTTCTCGGGGGTGCAGTGCGGAAAGTGGCATCATCGCTGAGCGGGACACCCACACTCCGAACACGGTAATGATAAAGCATATCGGCGGCAAGCCCCGTAATAGCGATTTCGTGCCGCGTAACCGATTCGGCTGATTGTGCCAGATGCCCGTAACTGCTCGTTGTGCCCCATTCGACCTCACCGGTGCAGGCAACATCGGTCTTCCATACAATATGGATGGAATTTTCGGTCTGGAGTTGCAGGTATGGACCGCGTGTCAGTGTCGCCGCTGATGCGGAAAGAATCGCCACATACAGCACAAAAGCGAGCACGATCAGGATTTGCAGTTTAGGTATTCTTGTCAATTTTTGCCCCTTTCGCACCGGCGCAGGCGGGAGTTAAATAGATGTCAGGTATTTTGCCGATACAGGAGAGATATTTTTCAGAGATGACATCGCAGGCAGCATCAGCGGCATCTGGCTGCGCAAGAGCAACCACACATCCGCCAAATCCCGCTCCCGTCATACGGCATCCGTAAATCCCCTCGCACCCCTCCGCAATCTCACACAGGGCATCGAGCTCCGCACAGGAAACTTCAAAGTCATCCCGCAAGCTCGCGTGAGAGGCGTTGAGCAATCGCCCTGCCTCCTCAAGGGCGCCCTTAATCAGTGCCTGCTCGAAATCCTCCACACGCGCATTTTCTGTGATAACGTGTCTTGCGCGCCGACGCACCTTCACAGGCAAAATATGGGCGTATGTCTCGAAAATCTCGCGTGGGATATGCCGCAAAGTCGGGTATTTCTCATCCGCCGCATCCGAGAGAAGCGCAAGAGCTGTCTCACATTCCTCTCGCCGCTCGTTGTATGCCGAATCCACAAGCCCGCGCTTCACCATCGAATTCGCGATGATGATTGTTACGCGGTCGCCGTCAATTGGGACGTATCTGTGTTCAAGCGAGTAGCAATCTAAGAAAATCGCAAACCCCTCGCGTCCCATTACGGATGCGAACTGGTCCATAATCCCGCATTGCACGCCCACAAGCGGGCTATGCTCCGCCGCCTGACACAGTAAGGCAATCTCGCGCCCATCAAGCGTTGCACCCGTAATTGTCTGAATCAAAACCGCCGCACAGACCTCGAATGCCGCCGATGAACTTAATCCCGCCCCCAAAGGCACATCACCATCTATCGCCACATCGAGCAAAGGGAGTTGTACCCCACGTTTCTTGAACTGCTCAACCACGGCGAGAAAGTAATTCGCCCAGCCCAACGGTGAACGTCCAAATTTCGCAAAGGCAACGTCAGTCTCGAACTTCTCATTAAGTGTTACCGAAAAGAGGCGCAACTTTCCGGTGCTGCCCGGAGCGGCAGCCATCGCAATATCGCGATTTATCGCACAGGGTAAAACAAAACCACCGTTGTAATCCGTGTGCTCGCCAATAAGATTCACGCGTCCCGGCGCGCGTGCAAACCACTGTGGCGCAGTCCCGAAATGCCTCTTGAATAACACGGAGAGTTTTTCAAACTTGATACTCATTTTGTTTACTTGGCATCAAAGTGGGTTTCGGAAAGTGCGCGCAATCGCTCTGCGGCGCTCTCGGCGGTGATGTCCCGCTGCGGATTCCCCAGCATCTCATATCCCACCATAAACTTCTTCACATGCGCCGAACGCAATAGCGGCGGGTAAAAATGTACGTGCAGATGCCAGAAGGGATATTCTCTGCCATCTGTGGGCGCCTGATGAAAACCCATAGAATAGGGAAATTCGGTCTCGAAGAGATTGTCATAACGAACTGTTATGCGCTTCAGTATATCGGCGAGGGCGGTGCGCTGATGGTCATTAAGTTCGGGCAAACTGCCGATATGTGCACGTGGCAATACAAGCGTCTCGAAGGGCCACACCGCCCAGAATGGGACGAGGACGAGCCATTGGTCATTTGCGCAGACAATGCGCTCCTTTTTCCGTTCTTCGAGCGCGACATAATCGCACAAAAGACATCGCCCGTTATGCGCAGTGGCATAAGCAGACTGCGCGGTGAGTTCCTTTTGCGGCTCGACTGGCACCGTTTCATTAGCCCATATCTGTCCGTGCGGATGCGGGTTAGAGCAACCCATCATCGCACCTTTATTCTCAAATATTTGCACATAGCCG
>CAZGKP010000130.1:0-11132 GCA_964526215.1 uncultured Candidatus Sumerlaeota bacterium | reverse complement strand
TAAGAATGGAACACAGATAACGTGGATACTTGCATCCACTGACCCGGACGCTTGCGTCCACATCGTCCGTGTGCTATTTTATTCAGGATGTAGTTTCAGAAATTTTTGAGCTTCTATAGAAGTCTGCTTTTCGTAGCCTTGCCAAGATGCGCCCATGTTTCTGTCCCTACTGAAAGCAAAGACGAGCGAATGAAGAATTCCACAGCCTCCAGGTCAAACGACTTCTCCTTAGTCACTCTCCGGATGATTCTTTCAATTGAACGGGATGCTCACATCCACCTCCGCCTCTTTTTGAATTTCAACGAATAATTTGATGTTTTTTTTACATCCTCATTTTCGGAAACCATCATATTGTTTAAAGATAGAGTCTTTTTCCAGAGACAAATTTTCAAAGTTCATAATTGCACATCCCCGTGAAATGTAGTATCTGACACTATATCCATTTCAATAAAAAAAGAGAAAAATTCATAATTCCCACTTTTTTGTCGTGCACCCCCAAGGCAGAGGGCGCTCATTTTGAGGTTGACAGATGACGGCACCCAGACGTAGCATTCTATATCTATATGCAACTATTAGTGATTTGTGTATAGGAATTTTTTTTATGTGAGGCGAAAACCCGATGAGTATATTATTCGTTGGATTGATATATACAGCCGCCTGTGTGTTTTTAATTCTCGTTATCCTCTTGCAATCGGGTAAGGGTGGCGGACTGTCGGGGATGCTCGGAGGCGGAAACCCCCTGACAGATACACTTGGAGCCACGGGTGCCGAAAAGACACTCAACCGCTGGACTACTATCTGCGCCATAATATTTTTCACACTCTCATTGTTCCTCACCTTTTTAGGAGGTCGTATATATAAACGAAGCACATTGAGTGATAAGCTCAAGGCGGCTACCGCCCCAGTCCGCGTGCCCCCTCAGACCGCCCCGGAGACAAAACCATCAACGCCTCTGACGAACCAGACTCCGGGTGTCCCTTCACAAAAAGAATCCCCGGAAGCAGGCACAGAATCTCCCGCGGAGATGAATATCGCGCCTCCTGAAAAAGCTCCACCCACACCCAGCCCACCCGGCATCGAGTGATTCTGGATTTAGATGTCAGGTCTCCCGCCAAAAAGACAGGTCTATTTAACGAAAGTGCCATTACGCGCCTTTTTCGCATAGAAGTCCTCCGGGACATTGCGCTTGACACCTATTGCGAGAAACACTTACAGGTAAAAAACAGTTTATTTAATTGTGCCTTGTAAAAGGCGCAGGGGATTGTGCGTGGCATCGGATATCCTCACAAAGACAAAAGGAAGCGTGGAACTCTCGGTCATTATCCCGCTATTGAATGAAGAGGGAAATGTCCTGCCCCTGGCGGATTCCCTTCTCAAAGTCCTGCCCGGGCTTGGCAAGACATACGAGATTATCTTTGTGGATGACGGTAGCACGGATGAGACATTTACCCGCCTGTGCGAGGTTGCTAAAAAGAATCCCGAAGTAAAGGTGATATCATTCAAGCGCAACTTTGGGCAGACCGCTGCTATGGCTGCCGGCATTGACAGTTCTTCCGGCGAAATCATCATCCCTATGGATGGCGACTTGCAAAATGACCCTGCTGACATCCCGCGCCTTTTATCTAAGATCTCCGAGGGCTACGATGTCGTCAGCGGGTGGCGCAAAAATAGAAAAGACCGCACCATCTCACGCATCTTCCCCTCCCTCATCGCCAATAAGATTATCTCCATAATAGGCGGCGTCCACCTGCACGATTATGGATGTTCGCTAAAGGCATACCGCCGCGAGGTGATTGCCGATGTCAGGCTTTATGGTGAGATGCACCGTTTTATACCAATATATGCAGCCTGGCACGGGGCGCGGGTTACCGAGGTTGTCGTCGGTCACCATCCGCGAAAATTCGGCAAATCAAAATACGGAATAGAGCGGACAGTAAAAGTAATCCTTGACCTCATTGTGATAAAGTTTCTGGGACAATACGTCCAGAAACCGATTTACATCTTCGGCGGGCTGGGAATCTTGAGCATACTGGGTGGCGGGCTGGCGGGGCTATGGGCACTTTATCTGAAGCTCTTCAGAGACACATCGTTTATACAGACACCCCTGCCGCAGCTCTTTGTCTTGCTTTTTGTTTTAGGATTTAACGCCATCCTTTTAGGCCTCCTTGCGGAAATCTCTATACGCACCTACTACGAGACACAGAATAAGCGAACGTATCTTGTCCGGGAAACCCGCAACCTTGACCTCGAGGAGGATGAAAAATAATTAATTCACCCCCCGGCTACCACTGAAGGCGCGGGAACGGGTATGGGCACAGACTGATGACGCCGATTGCAAAGCAATCGTGCCGATTGCCGCAATCAGCAATGACTGATGACGCCTGATTGCGGAGTAATCAGGTGTGACTACTGACTGATGACCGATTTTTATGTGTGGCATAACCGGATTTGCAAATCTCGAAAAAGGTGCACTCCCACCGAAAAACCTGCTGCGGGAGATGAATAATACCCTTACGCATCGCGGTCCCGATGATGAGGGGTATTACTTCGGAGATTTTGTCGCACTTGCCCAGCGCCGCCTCTCCATAATTGACCTTGCGGGCGGTCATCAGCCCCTCTTTAATGAAGACGAATCAATCGCTATTGTATTTAATGGCGAGATATATAACTTCCCCAAACTCCGCGCCGAACTGGAGTCCACCGGTCGCCATAGATTCGCCACAAATACCGATACCGAGGTCATCTTGCACCTCTACGAGGAAGAGGGCGAATTCTGTCTCAGAAGATTGAACGGTATGTTTGCATTCGCCCTGTGGGACAGCCGCCGCCAACGCCTCTTTTGCGCACGCGACCGGATGGGCCAGAAACCCTTCTATTATACTGTGCAACATAATCTGTTCATCTTTGCATCGGAGCTGAAGGCATTACTGAAATACCCGGCACTCTCACGTGAGATTTCTTACCCAAGTTTAACCAAATACCTCGCATTTGAATATATCCCCGCACCGCTTACAATCTTTAAGGACGTCTTCAAGCTGGAGCCGGGGCATTTCTTTGTGATTGATTTTTCCAGACCGCTGGCTCTGCGGTGCGAAATCAACCCTCAGCCTTACTGGGATTTACGCTTCGAGGTGGTCGAGCGCTCCTTTGAGGAGACAAAGCGCACATTCGTTGACACCTTCCGTGCCGCCGTCAAACGCCGCCTCATAAGCGATGTCCCTCTGGGTGTTTTCTTGAGCGGCGGCATTGATTCCAGCTCGGTAGTGGCAATGATGTCCGAGCTTATGCCCCGAAAGGAAATCAAGACATTTTGCATTGCATTTGAGGAAAAATCTTTTGATGAATCGAGCTATGCCCGGACCGTAGCGAAACACTTCGGCACCGACCATCGTGAGGAAACACTCCCGCCAAAACGCCTGCTCGATATTTTGCCGCACGTATGCTCATTTATGGATGAACCAATAGCTGACCCTTCAATCATCCCCACATACCTCCTTTCCGAATTCACGCGGCGATACGTGACTGTTGCACTTGGCGGAGATGGCGGCGATGAGCTATTCACAGGCTATGACCCATTCGTGGCGCACTACCCCGCCCGATTCCTCGAAAAGCTGCCGCGTCCATTTCTGGATGTCCTGTGCAAACTCGCCAACCTCCTGCCGGTCTCCACTAAGAATATCAGCTTCGATTTTAAGGTGAAGCAATTTCTTGCCGGGATGCATTACAAATACGGCGAGCGCCATTTTGCGTGGCTCGGCTCATTTACCCCCGAAGAACAACAGCATCTCCTTACACCTGATGTCCTTAATTCCCTTAATCTCGACCAGACCTATGACATCATCAGGAATTACCTAAAGCGACTCGACATTCATCACGAGCTGGACGGTATTATTTATCTTTACTGCAAGCTTTATCTCCAGGATGACATCCTCGTGAAGGTGGATAGGGCAAGTATGGCGTGTTCATTGGAGACGCGGGCACCATTCCTCGACCCGAGCGTTGTTGAGTTCGTCAACAACGTCCCTAACCGGTGGAAGCTGCGCGGCTTCACAACAAAGTATCTACTGAAAAAGGCAATGGAGCCATATCTGCCGCGCGAGGTTATATATCGCAGGAAGAAGGGATTCGGCATACCCATAGCCGCCTGGTTCAAAGGTCCCCTAAAGGGCGTTTTAACCGATTTGCTCAACCCAGAGCGCCTGCGCGCACAGGGCATATTCAATCCCGATTACGTGACTCGCCTTATGAATGAACATTTCGAAGGCAAAAAAGATAATCGCAAGCGCCTCTGGACGCTCTTCATCTTCCAGAAATGGTGCGACCATTTTCTCAACTGACAGATTTCTATGAGAAAAAATAAAAAAACAAAAAAACATCCCCCGCGCATTAAAAGGGGCGCCAAACCTCGTCTCTCTCTGGGTGAGCGCATCAGAAGCGAACCATACCTGTTCGCCCTTTTACTTATCGGGATTCTGCTGCGCTTTGTTGACCTTGGCAGGCAGGGACTCTGGATTGATGAGATGTGTTGCTGGAACGATGCACACTCCTCATACACCCGTATCTTCAGCACGGCGCACTGGGTTGTGTTTCTTTTAGAGAGGGCGAGTGTGTCCCTTGGCGGGCACAATGAATATTTCTTGCGCCTGCCTTCGGCATTCGGCGGACTTCTGGGACTTATCTTTATTTATCCGCTGGGGCTCCTTTTATTTAACAGGCGCACCGCGCTCTTCGCCCTCGCACTCCTTGTATTCTCGCCTATAAGTATTTATTACTCACAGGATGCGAACTACTACGGGCTAATGATGGGTCTTACAATCACCTCGCTTTATTTTTTGTTCCTGTTTACGAAAACACATAATCCGCTCTGGCTATTGGTATATGGGACGCTGGCTTATGTCAATTACCACGTCCATCCGGCAAATATATTACTCATAGCCTGTCAGGTGATACCGCTGGGATTTTTTCTGGTGTTTGATTCGAGTCTGCGCCAGCGAGCTCGCCATATATTTGGAAAACTCACGGAAAACAAGCTGGCTTTTGCCGGCGTGGCTGCGGTCGCTATTCTTGTGCTTGTGGGCGTGGGATACAAATTCTTCCACTTTATTTACCGTATGACAATCCGTAGCTACGGGACTGTTCTTGCAGAAAACCTCGAACTCTCGCCGAGATTTTTTGTAAAGCTGGCGATGGATTACGGCGTGGCATTTCAGCAATACAACAAATTCATCCTCGTGCTTACATTTTTCCTCTTAATATTTTTCTTCCGGGGACTTTTTTATGCGGCTAAAAAACAGCGATACTTTGACCTCTTTGTTTTTCTCTCCTGGACGTTTCCTTTCGTGGCAATGTATATAAAAAAGATGGGGCACTTTTATCACTGCCGATATACCGCTTTCATTGTGCCGGGTTTTTTGCTGCTTTCGGCGTGCGGGATTGATAGACTCGGCAACTGGCTTGAAAGGCGCAAAAGTAAGAGATCTGTCGGCGCCGGGCTGGCAATGGCAATGGTCTTTGCGATTTTTGCAACGGGGATGCTGCCGAATCTTTACCGTTATTACACCGGGGAAAAGCAAGACTGGAAGGGGGCTGTCCTTTATCTGAAAAAGCACCTGCAACCGGGCGAGAAGGTTACGAGCTTCATCTTCTGCAATGATTCCAGCATGCGGTTTTACTATAAATATTTTGGGATGGGTCAGACCCCGATAGTGAAGCTCTCCGGCGAATTCAGAGGCTCCGCTTACAGTGCGCTTTTCCGGTTGAAGAGGCTCTGTCTTCAGGAACCGGGAGTATATTTCGCCACCTCATACACGCGCTATGAAGACCGCAGGCTGTGGGATTGGGTGAAGGGGTATTTCGACAGGGCGTTTTATCATCCCTCTCTGCATCCAGTTGAATTTAACCGCGAGGGGAAAGAGGTTATTCTCTACAAATTCAAATACACCGGGGCTTTCGTTTTTCCCCCGTATTCATACCATTTTAAGCCGCATAAACCCCAACGCATCGGCGGTAGATTCAAAAAGTCTCTGCTCTTTGGCGCAGAGAGCCTTTACCAAATCGCATTTGATATTTCCGACAGTAGCCAGAATGCCGAATACCTAATTGAGGTAAGGGATTCTAAAGGCAAGGGTGTTTCGGAAAAGGCAAAAGTTGAGAAGCGGGGAAATGGAGCATTGGTCTCTGCCCGCCTGAAAATCCCCGAAGGTATCCATATAGTAAGCCTTATGAAAAAGGGTGCCGCCGGCTCTGATGCAAACATCATCGGACTGTCAATTGCGCCGGAGGTCGCCGGTGCATATCACCGCGAGGCGGAAGATACAGACCTCTATCACCCCACGCCCTGGAAACGAATCGAATCAATTGCCGGGGCGCGCTGCTTCACTCTCGAAAGGAATAATTACGCCCTTTACGATGCAGTGCCTTTCGGGAAGGGTGGGCGATTTGGTTTCACACTTCGTGCACTCGAAGATAAACCGGGACCGGTGATAGTTGAAGTTGCACTTAACTGGAAACCTATCGGTGTTCTTATCTATCCGAAGGGCAATAATACCTGGTCAGAAGAATCATTTCCATTTAGTGCCCCGCAGGGTGAACATCAAATCTCCATACATTTTCTGAGTCAGGGCGCATTGAACTCCGACAGGTCTAAAGACACCGATGCCTGCCTCGATTATTTTGAGATAAAGCCGCTTAAACCCGGCGATAAATTCCCCGATATACGTATCCCAACCGCAGAGCGTTTAATTCCACCTGTGTCTTATATCGAGCAGGGATTCACAAATCCCGCTTCGCCGCTTGAACTTGCGAAGGGATGGCAACTCCAACCGCAGTTCAAATATACACTCGCCACCGAAGAAACCCCTGAACACAATTCTGCAATTCGTGTTACGATTCCCTACGATGCAAAGGGCTTCAATTTGATATCCCCGCCATTTCCCGTGAGAGGCGGTGCGCTGCTTTATTTCTCGGCGTGGCTTAAGGTGGAAGCACTGAATAATCATTCCGCGAATATGATGGTGATTTACCTCAATGCGCAAAATCAGATGATTGCCAGACATATTGTAAATGCCGATGGCATAACGGGCACAACCGATTGGGTGAGGCAGGTTTATTTCAAGAGCGTGCCTGCCGGGGCTGTTCGAGCAGCCATTATCTTCTGGGTATATCCCAATTCACGCCGCTACGCCACAAATGAAGGCTTTGTATGGTTTGACCGCCTCCATTTTGAGAATCCCGCCCGCCCGGGAAAAATCCGATGAAAAGGCAAAAGCGAAAAAAAAGAGTGCACCTTAAACCCCAGTCTCTCTCTACAAATTTCTTTCGAACATATTTCCCACCGGACGCATTCAAACCGTTGTGGCTCATCACCACTGTCTTCACGCTGGGTTTTTTGCTGCGAATCCCGACGCTGGGGATGAAGAGCCTTTGGTTTGATGAGGTGCGTTCCTTTTACGATGCACAGACGATTCGTTATTCGGCAACCGCACACCCCCTTGCATTCTGGCTGATGCATCTGTCGCTTGAGCTGGGTGGGGTTTCCGATTTTTTTCTGCGCCTTCCATCGGCAATCGCGGGCATACTCGCTTTACCCATTGCACTCCTGATAGGCTACAGCCTTGCCGGGCGTAAGGGCGGGATATTATCGGGCGTCTTGTTGGCTCTTTCTTCCTATCATATATGGTATAGTCAGGAGGCGCGATATTATAGCCTGATGATATTCTTTTCACTCCTTGCACTGTTTTTCGTTGTTCAGGCACAGGAACGGAAGACGCTTTACCCGGCGGCGGGATTCCTTGCAGCGGCTGCGCTTCTGCGCCGATTGCACCCCACCACTATGGTTTTCATACTTGCGTTTCTCTTTTACCTCCCGATTTCACTTTTAGTGCAAAGGCGATTTTTACAAAAATGCAAGCCTGTATCGGTGGCACAGCACATCCGCCAACACTGGATAAAACTGCTTTTATTTTTGCTGATTGTCTTTGCCTGGATGCACTTTGAAGGACCGGCTGTGTGGAGGACGGCGAAAGCGCGCATCCCGAAGTTTCCGCAAATCCTCTCCAGCGCTTATGCAGAGACCGCACCTCCTCATAAAGCAAAGCGAGCATTTTCTCCAAAGGTAAAAAAGCTCTATACTCCCGGTGTGAGACCAACCCCCCGCTTCTTTCTGTGGCACCTGGAGCAGTTCGGCTCAATTACAGGTTATGACAGATTAGGACAAGCGGGCAAGTGGTATCTTTACTTACTCTTTTTGCTTGGCTTTATTTATCTGGCGAGATTCAAACCGTTATTTTTCTCTGGTGCGTTGCTTGCAACTGCGGCGACGTTCTATGCGATTTTTTCGGTTCGGGTAAAGCAGACGTATGATATAAAATACATCTCGTTTTTGTATCCTTTTTACATATTTTTCCAGGCGGCGGGGCTATGTGCGATTGCAGACGGGGCGAACTGGTTATCAAAACGTCTCTTTGCCCAACAGCGACGGCGATTTGAATACGCCCTCATAGGTGCGGCTTTTCTACCGCTTCTTGCGATAGACCTCAGGGCGCTGATTCCATATTATTCCGAAGAGCGGATGGGGTATAAACCCACTGTGCGCTTTTTCAAAAAGAACGCAGCGAAAGATGCGGTGCTCGTCTCATTTGGGCTGGATGCCTTTTCAATCAAATATTATGCCTCATACTTCAATCTCCCCGGAACAAACATTGTGGAACTGCCCAGGACAGCCAATAGCCTCGCTATGGGAAAGGAACGCCTGAAGAAACTCTATGCCCAGAAGAGCCAGGTCTGGTTTTTTCAATGCTGGACCTATGACACGCCGCAAGGGTTAGTGGAATTTTCGCGCACACAGGCAGATGAAATTAAAACCTTCCCAACGCATCCGGGACCATATTGCTGTCCCGCTTACCTTATGCGCTCTAAGTGGAATGCGCGGAATTATGTCTCCCCCGCGATACCATATCATTTCCCACTGGAGCATCAAGAGCCCATTGAAATAAGATTTGAGCGCGGGGGACGCTATGAACTGTATGCGCGGGACAAAGCGAAATCAGTTCTAACGCGCCTCCCCTTCAATCTGCCCGCAGGCATCCAGCAGCTTGACCTGCATCGGATTGGTCTCTCCTCAGAAGTGCAAGCAGCAGCCACCTCGCTGATGATTTACCCCGCATTCTCTGAAGGTGCATCTTTTGAAGCAGAAGCCGCCGATTATGTCTATCCCTCTTACTTCAACCGAACCGACGTGATTGACTATCGCACTGCTTATGTAATGGAGAGAAACAGCTTCGTTGGATATGAAATAATTCTCCCGGAGGCTGGGTGCTATAAATTCTCCCTCTCCGCCAGAAACGACCGCCCCGCCACTGTTCTCATAGAGACACGGTTTGACGAAAAGTCCCTGGGGATTTTCTCCTTTTCACAAAACGATGATTCCTGGAGTACAAAAGCACTTTACCTGAATGCCACTGCCGGCAAACACCGCATTGATTTCGCATTCCTGAACAATACCCCCGTTTCCCTTACAGTGCCCGATAAAAATAGAAACGCTTATATGGACTATTTTATTTTGCAGAGGCTCGATGCCGCCAAGCCGAAAAAACCTTCTGATGCCATGCGATTGAAGGGAAAACTCGCCTCTTGCCCCCTAAATTATTTTGCGCAATACAGGGAAGCTATACGTGAGGGGAAGTTCCCACCTCGCTGGCGCGCAGCCTATAAAGATGCTGCTGTAACAATTGATAAAGGTGAAACGCTCGGGCGTTTGCCCACATTCCATGCCATTATACCGCCGGAGGCTAACGGGGTAAATATCTATTCGGCTCCATTTCGGGTGCAGCCGGGGCGATGGCTTTACTTCTCCGCAAAGATAAAGACCAAAAGTCTTGAGAATCATTCGGCTAACCTTTTAGTAATCTTCGCAGACAATCAAGGCAGAAAAGTTGGCGCATTTTATGTGAACCAGGAGGGGATTCTTCACACAACTCCCTGGACACGATTTGTCTGCTTCAGGCAAACCCCGCCAAATGCAAAGATAGCGGTTGTAATTTTCACCGTGTATTCAAACAGCCGGAAGCCGAGCACAGAGATAGGTGAGGTCTGGTTCGGCGACTTCCGCCCTGAAAACTATTAACCCCAAAAACCCTCATATTATCCTTGACGGCAAGATTTCAGTGAGAATAAAATTATGTGTGATTAAAAGATTATACGATAGGGATAAAATCGGAGGTTTTTGAAATGAGAACAAAATTTCATCGTGCCGGTATTAAAAAGCAACATTCTGCCCCGCGTCCAGCAATGCTCGGCGTTTTTTGTCTTCTAATAGTGCTTCTAACGTCGCTTGCAGCGGCGCAAGATTACGTCCTCGAATATTCAGCGATTGGTCTTGACGGCGCCATCAGCCATACTCCCGATTATACAGTCATTGACCTTTTGACTGCCTGGGGCATTGGAGGTGCACCGCAAGAAAGTGCCGATTATTCCGTAACCACCGTTATCGAAATCAAGGGAGAAACTCCCTCAAGTGGGCAATGGTGGATGTTATTCTAACCAAACCCGAACGCGAAAATAAATTAATTACGGGGGGGAATCGTAATGAAAACGAAATGTGTTGTTATACTCGGTGTTTTCATTTTGCTGGTAGGGAGCGGTGCGCTCTTTGCCGATGACCTTGTGATGTTTAACTATCAGGGGCGTGTGCGTGTGCAGGGACAGCCCTTTAACGGCACGGGCTATTTCAAGTTCGCAATTGTGAATCTGGCGGGAAACAGAAGCCTCTGGTCTAACGACCTGACAAGCGTTCACGGCAGTGAACCTGTCGCGTCGGTATCTGTGACCGTGGTGGATGGGATTTTTAACGTGATGGTGGGCGACCCGGACCTGGGTATGGAGCCCATCAACAGGAGCGTCTTTAATTATCCCGGCAGAATCAAGCTCCGCATCTGGTTCAGCGACGGCACACACGGTTTTCAGCGTCTTTTACCAGACCGGCGCATAGTTAATCCGGAGCTGATGGGGATTATGACGGGGACGAGTGATTTCACAATATACGTGGACGGCGTCAATGGTGATGACGATAACAGCGGTCTGACCACTGGCACGGCGAAGCGCACAATCCAGGCAGCCGTTGATGTCCTGCCCGA
>CAZGKP010000129.1:0-11191 GCA_964526215.1 uncultured Candidatus Sumerlaeota bacterium | reverse complement strand
ATGAATTCCAGCGTAGCATCTGTGCCGTATGCTCTATAATGCCGCCGAGGGGTGTTACGCAAAAAAGCAAAAATATAATCGTCAGGACGCCCGTTATCCACGGGAACCATTTCGCAATACGCCTCTCTATCGCCACCACAAACGCTGCGCCAACGAGTATTGTCCCCATCAAAAATGCTATCGGGAACGGCTTGAGTATGTGCACGAGGACGAATGTAAAAAGCACGCCACCTATTATGCTTCCAATTGACTCTGCAGTATATATCCTGCCGATTGAGAGCGCCTCGCGTGAGCCGCTCCCCGCAAAGCCCCGGCACAGAAGTGGAAAATTCAAACCTGTGAAAAAACTGAAGGGAAAAAGTGTGAAAAGCGTTCCTAACCAGAATAAAAATAGCGGTATGTATTGTCCCTGAGGGATGTGAAAAATGCCGCGCATTCCGCGTATTAATACAATACACACCGGCACCGCAATCGCCTGAATTATGAGAAAAATTATGGCAAGGTTCAAAGGGCGCATCAGGCGGTCGGCAATGTGTGAGGCAACCTGTGCCCCTATCACAATCCCTAAAAACCAGCTGAAAAAGAAGACACCGATGAGGAGCTCATTGCCCTGTGCCACAACAAAAAATTCACGAATCAATAAAACCTGACTGACAACCGTATACGCCCCGAAGGCGACAACCAGCGTCAGATATGCGTATGTGCCTCGCTCGGCTTTCATATGAATCGCATCTTCTCCAGACCGGTTTATGAGGAAGTCATAAACCAATTTGCTTTGAGAAGCAACTACTTAAGGAGCGTTTCTTTCAAGGAAAAAGGTTCACAAAATAATCACAGGAAAGGGACTGGAAACTCCCGCATACACGCTGTGAGTTTTCTAGGGTCTGTGCGATAATCCGATTTTCCAAGTCTAAGATTCTGATTTCTCTGCGTCTTTGCGTCTCTGCGCGAGGTTTTATATTCTCTCGCGGAGGCGCGGAGGCGCCGAGTTAAGTTTGAAAAGATATTATCGCACACAGCTTAATACTTCTGTTCATAGATTCGCTTACAAGAATCCTTGACGGCTAATGTCCCCACTTGCGATATTCTCCACAGTTACATATCGCTGAAGAGGTAAGATATGAGCCGGATTCTGGCAAGGGTAAAAGGGATTGTGCAAGGCGTGGGATTTCGCTACTTCGTTATGCACCAAGCCGCAAGCCTCGACCTGACAGGCTTTGTAAAGAATTGCCATAACGGCGATGTGGAGGTCGAGGCGGAAGGCGATGATGCCGCTCTGCAATCACTCATTAATGCCCTGCACAAAGGTCCATATCTTGCCCGCGTGGATAATGTGCACGTCGAGTGGTTCAAAGACGAGAAGGGATACAAGGGATTTCGCCTCGAATGGTGAGCGAGAGTGACGTTCCGGAAAGTTTTTCACCCTTATCAAAATGCACTTCACGGTTGATGAAAATCCTGAGATTGATGCGCAGATTGCCTCTGACCTTGCCCGCATTAAAGAGGCTGTGAGAGGTGCTGTCCCTTCCCAGAATTTCGTTGCACTCTTTTTAGTCGGTGGATTCGGCAGGGGAGAGGGCGGCGTTGTGAGGCGCACTGGCAGATTTCGCCCCGCTAATGATTACGACCTCGAACTTATTACGCACAAACCCGCAGGTTCACCGCTCCTCCATAAATTGGGTCAGAGCCTTGCACGCGAACTCAATATCCCCTGGGTGCATATCGAATCGCATACCCTTTCCAAACTTCGACACCTGAAATATACGATGTATAACTACGACCTTAAATATGCGAGCCATCATCTGGACGGCGAGGCTTCCGCCCTTGAGCGCATCCCTGAGATGGATGCGGGGCGTATGCCTCTACGCGAGGCACAAAATCTTATGTTCACACGCCTGTGGTGCTTCATCGGACCTTTCCGCCTCGAAATGCTCAAGCGGGAATTGGCGCCGGATGAATCATTTTTCCTCGCTGGTCAGCTCTCAAAGGCGTTGCTTGCCATTCAGGACGCATACCTGATTATGTCGGGACTTTACCATCCCTCGTATCGCCAGCGTCTGAAAAATCTTGAAAAGACAAATGTGCCCACCGAAATTATGCCCCTTTGCCGGTGGGCGACAACGGTTAAACTCCAGCCGGAAGACGCCGATACCCCCGACCTTATTGACCTCTATTTCAGGGCAAGAGGGCATTTCCTCAAAACGCTCCTTTTACTTCTTTCAACTATGCACAAGCGCCGTATCTCCGAGTGGCGACGATACGAGCGCACACATTTCAATAACCTCTACACACTAATTAAGCGCCTTTACTTCTTTTTCGTTAAGCGGAGCCGCTGGTATATTGATTACTTGAATTACAACCTCGGGGTGATTTATTTAATCAACGCATTGGGGCACGGGGAAATATCGCCGGATTCACTCACCCGCGCACACCTTTTTCTAAATCGTGTTACGGGTTTTAACAAAAATACGCCGCTCGATTGGACAGCACTGCAAAACGAGGCACTGAGACTAAGGGAGTCGCTATGGGTTTGAATGTAACAGAGCAACCGACGCTCTTCATCGTGGCGGATGCATTTCGCCACGACTATATAAATCCTGAAAACACGCCAACGCTTTGTGCTTTGGCGAAAGAAGGCTGCTATATCCGCCGCCTGCGCCCCAATTTTGGATTCTGCGAACGAACCGAGATGTTCACCGGCACACGCCCCGATGTGAACGGTTTCTTCACCGCACTCACTTATGATGACGAAAACAGCGCATTCCGCCCTATCCGGCGCGAGGTCTTGCTGCTCTCGCTCTTCGATTGGAAGACAGTGTTCTTGCGCCGCTACATCCGCCGGTTCAACCGCGACTGGTTCAGGAAAATCCGAAAAATCTCACAACCCGTTTATGAAATCCCGCTCGCACTTCTCCCACGAATTGCACTTACCGAAGACCTGAGGGAATTACACCTCCCTGGTGGCTCAAGTGTTGAGACGATATTTGACATTCTGCGCCAGCAGAAAAAATCTTTCTACTTTGATACATTCGTCTCGCTCATAATGGATATGACCGATGATGATGAACGCACCGAGCGCCTCTGCCGCACATTCTCACGGCAAAAATACAACCTCTATCTGATATACATTGGCGATGGCGATGGCACGGGGCACGACTTTGGTCCGCACAGCGAGCAGGCTCGCGAAATGAATCGGCGCGTGGATGCCCATATCAAAAAACTCGCCGATGTATTCTTCAATCAATACCCCGCAGGCAACCTCCTTGCAATCGGCGACCACGGGATGCTCGAAGTGGAGCGGCACATCAACGTGGATGCAAAAATATTTCGGGCGGTAAAAAAGGCATCACTCAAACTGCAAAAGGATTTCGATTACTTCCTTGATTCCACTCTTGCGAGGTTATGGTTTCATTCAGAGCGAGCCAAAAATGCCTTTCAAACACTCTTCAGTGAAGATACAGAACTTACATCGCTGGGGAAATTGCTCACACCCAAACTCGCAACTGAACTCCATATCCCGTCGCCGGGCGGACGGTACGGCGACCTCTTATGGATTGCAAATCCGGGCATTTTAATATTCCCCGACTTCTTCCACTTCCGAAAGCCGTGCATCGGGATGCACGGATATGAAACGTATGTCTCGGGACAAAAGGGCTTTGCCATTGCCGTGGGGAAAAACATCCCGCAGACAGAAATTGAAGAAGCAGAGTTGATTGACATCTGCCCAACCTTGTGCCGTCTCTTGAATATTCGCGTGCCGGAACAAAACTGCGGAAAGTGTCTTTTGCCTTGATGAATGTCTCAATAGTATTGCGGGTCAAAAACGAAGGGCGCACACTGGGACGCGTGCTCGCAGGGGTCAAGCGCCAGCGATTCAAAGGCGATATTGAACTGATTGTCGTTGATTCCGGCTCGACAGATAACACCCTCGAGATTGCCCGTGCCCATAACTGCCGGATATTTCACATAAAACCGGAAGATTTTTCGTGGGGCTATTCGCTTAATTATGGTGCGGAAAAATCATCCGGCGAATTTATTGTTTATGTCTCCGGGCACTGTGTTCCGGTTAATGACCGCTGGCTCGATACATTGCTTGCGCCATTTGAGGATGCGAGAGTCGGAGGCGTTTACAGTCGCCACATCCCGCTGCCCGAAATTGACCCATTCGAGGCGATTGAACTCGAATATTTCTGGTTTCCGCCCGGGAAAAATAAACCGGTTGAATCGGATTCTTTCTCCAACGCCAGTTGCGCCATCAGGCGAGAGACATTGGAGGCGGTGCGTTTCGACGAGACGCTGCTCTTGTGCGAGGACGGCGAATGGGCGATGCGTGCCCGCAAAGCTGGCTGGAAGATTATGTACCAACCGAGAAGTCAGGTTTATCACAGCCATCCGCCAAAATTAGAGACAATATATCTGCGCTGGTTCTGGCGATGTTACAGCGCAAAGAGTTTTAATCCCCATACGCGCGATGGCAATCTCCTCTATCTCTTTTACAAGACACTCTTATATTGTCTACTTGACCTGAAATATCTATGGCAAGTAAAGATGCTATCAAAGTTCTGGAAGATTCCATTTTACGAAATAGTGCGTCAAACAGCGGCGTATCGAGGTGGGCGAGCCGCTCTCGCCGGGAAAAAATATCATAAATGGAACGACGTAAGAGTACCCTACCACCTCGAATGCCTCCGCTCTATAATTGAGAAATAAAACAAAGGGGAACCCTGCATGAAGAGGCGAGATTTGATTCGCTATCTGGAAAAGAACGGTGCATATATATTACGAGAAGGCGCCACCATTCTATATATAAATTCGGGAAACGGGTAACGGAGGTTCCGCGACATAGTGAGATCTCAAATATTCTGGCACGGAAAATATGTCGTGATCTTGAACTCCCCGAAATCGGGAGGTGATTGAGAATGAATCTACGCGCGGTCATTATGAAAGATGGTGATTGGTGGATTGGCTGGCTGGCGGATGTCCCTGGCGTGAATGCGCAGGAACACACGCGTGAAAAAGTTCTGGAATCGTTGAAAATCGGCTTCGAGGACCTCCTGACAACTAAGGTAGACGTCCCCGACAATGGCGAATTGGTCAACCTCCAAGTTGAGGTCTCTTGAGCTCTCTCGGAGATGAATGTGAATTCACAAACGTCTATGAAAGTCTCAAATCTGCCCTTTTGGATAATCCTGATTGCCCTTGCGGTTGGAGTTGCATTTTTGCCGCTGTGGGCTTCGCTGCTTGTCCTGAGTGCGGCTTTTGTTGCTTTTATCTCGGTTTCTTTTGGCGTCAGTCTGAACCGGATTGATATATTCTCGCCTTATGTTATCTTTCCCTTCATCTGGACGGCGTGCGTGGCGGTCGGTTCGCACGTCATCTCCGTCGAACAGGTGCCCTGGAATAAAACGGTGTGGCTTTGCAGCATAGGTGCGCTTGGGTTTTACGTCCTTGGGCTTTTGTGCGCGGAGTGGTATCTTGCCGGATTTTCGCACCCCGATGCTGAACGCGCAAAGACAGTCATTGGCAAGTGGAATGGACAAAAACTATTCCTGATTATGACCGTGTGGATGCTCGCCGCCTTCGGTTGTATGATTTATGAGTTCAGGAATTACGTTGGCGGCATCCCGCTTTTCAGTCGCAGCTGGGAATTTACACGACTTTACAACCCTGAGGGTTATATGGCGAGATTGATTCACCTTTTCGGCTATTCATTTATGCTACAGGCGATTGTGCTTCAGGCGTATATTTATTCACAACGCAGGCTTTTTACATTACGGAATCTGCCCTTCTGGGGAATGCTCATATTTGCCCTATGTTGTGCGGGGTTATGGGGTTCGCGGCACACAATCTTTATCCCGCTTGCTGCGGGCGTGGTTGCATTTCATTATCTGCACAAAAGGTTACGCCTGACGCATCTTCTGGCTCTTGGCGTCATTGCCGCCTTATTCATCGGCGCAGTGGGCTTTGTCCGCAAAATATCTTACTTTGAGCAGCGTGGGGTTGAATACCGCGAGGTGCTTGAAAACCTCGGTTACAGTGCCCGTTTCCCGGTGCTTGACCAGATTCATAATACGGTTGCGATGAACTTCGAGACATTCCGCCAGCTCACCGAATCCTTCCCCGCATTCGAGTCTTACAGATATGGACGCCAGATATTTTTCGCGCTTTACAGCCTGCTGCCCGGAAAACAGGAAACACTCGGCGAGATTCAAAACCGCATCTGGAATACGGGGTTTTACGGCAACCTCACATCCACATATATGGGCGTGCCTTATGTGGATTACGGATTCTGGGGCGTTGCGCTCTACACCTTTATACTTGCTTTCTTCATCCGCCTGCTCTACTTCAGGATGCGTCATTTCCCGACACTGTTCAATAGTTTGCTTTACAGTTATTTTTGTTATCACATTATCCTGATGCCTTACGATAACACGATAACGAAGCTAAACCTTGTCTTCGACCTCATCATCCTTTTCGGGATAGATTTACTGGCAAAAGAATTTTCAGTGGAAACGCTTACGGAGAGCAACATAAAACCTGTCACATCCAGAGGTGCTAATGTCTGAAAAGATTCTCGTGACCGGTGCGGCGGAGCAAATCAGGCATATGCCGACAATCAATACCCAATGACCTAACCCGGACAAGCCAGAACCAAACAGGAATCCACTCCCGGCGGAGAAAAAAAGATTATCTATAAGGAAACCAGGAAACCATGAATTCTACTTTGTTTTTCTCCTGTATTCCTGGGTTCCTAATAAATAAAACTTTACACGACTGAGTGTTACAATTTTGTGACCATTTTGAGCTCAATTTCACTCGTCAGATACTAACACCCAATACCCATATTTATATGCAATCTCCGAAAACCGGCATTATTATCTTAAATTTCAACGGGATAGAACTCACCTGTGCCTGTATTGATTCCCTCCTGAAAATAGACTATCCGAATTTTCAAATATATCTTGTTGAGAATGGCTCACGCGACCATCCCGCCGCCTTCTTCAGGGGAAAATATCCCCAAATCCACGTGATAGAATCGGAGATTAATCTCGGTTTCACGGGCGGTTGCAATCTCGGTATGAGAAAGGCGCTGAAAGATGGCGTGGGATATATCTTATTATTAAATAATGACACCGTTGTTGCACCGGACTTCCTGACCCGACTGATTGAGGCGGGAGAAGCCAATCCCCGCAGCGGGATACTCACGCCGAAAATCCGCTATTTCAATCCGGACACACACCTGTGGTTCGCAGGTGGTCGCTACAATCTATGGACGGGTATTTCGGTTCACATCGGTGAGAGGGAATTTGATAGGGGGCAATACGATACACCGGGCGAAGTAACCTTCATAACCGGATGTTCACCACTTGTGAAGCGGGCTCTCCTTGAGGAAATCGGACTCCTTCGCGAAGACCTCTTCATCACCTGTGAAGACCTCGATTGGTCGCTCAAGGCGCGCAAAGCAGGCTGGATTCTTTATTACGTCCCATCCGCCGTAATCTGGCACAAGGAAAGCATAGACACCCAAAAAGGGCTTGGCAAACCATTCCAGCTCTATTTAGCCACGCGGAATTTATTAGCTGTCCATAAGGCACACGCGCGCTGGTATCACAATATTGTCTTTTATCCATACTTCAGTCTGCGCTGGCTTTTTTATCAGGCAATGAAACATGCCCTGCGAGGCGAATTTCAAATGATAGTGGCGTTATATCGAGCCGTGAGGTCATTTCTGAAAGGTGAGATGGGACTGCCGGATTGGTTCCGCCCACCCGATGTGCCCGAAAAGGGATGAGTATTCACAGCCCTTGAGTATATTCAGACGGAATCCAACGCTGAATAAAACTGATAGTTCCTTTAGATTCTAACACAAACGATGTGAGAATTTTTCTCTCATAATATTAAAACGCCGAGGACGCAAAGAACGCAAAGAAACGCAGAGTAAATGCCGAAGGTGCGCCATCGGTGGGTTGAGAAAGAATTCTCTGTACTCCTCTGCGTTCTCCGCGTTTTAGAGAATTTTAAATGTCTTTGTCTGGGTTTTGAGGGCATAAAAAAATGAGTGAAAAGTATAATATCTTTCAACTCACATCTTCTTCGGACATCGGCGGGACGGAGAGGATGCTACTTAATCTCCTCACGCATATAGATTCGGAGCGTTTCGGGGTGTTTGTCTGCTCACTCATTGGCAGCCGTAAACTCACCGAGCGTCTTAAAGAACTCGGTTACCCCGCATATACACTGAATTTGCGGCATCCTTTGCAGTTTCGCAAAATGCACCGACTCTATCGGTTACTGAAGAGTTGTCCGTTTGACCTAATTCAGACCTACGGGTTGCGTGCGGATATATTCGGGCGTATTCTGGCAAGATGGGCACAAATCCCGCTCGTTGTATCCAGCATAAGGAGTCCCGACCCGTGGCGAAGATGGTATCACGTTTTTCTGGATCGTGTTACACTCCGATACGCCGATTACTTCGTCAGCAATTCAGCTGCGGGAAAAGAGAGCCGCATAAAGCGCGAGAAATATCCCCCTGAGCGCACCAGCGTAATTTACAATGGCATAGACCCACCGCCGCATTACGCCGTAAAGGAGATTGAATCCCTGCGGGCAAAATATGGCATAACGGGGGAGACACATCCAGTAGTCGCTGTGATTGCAAATTTGCGTGTGATGAAGGGACATCGTGAGGTGATTCAGGCTATCCTTTCGTTGCGCGAAAAATTCCCCGGTATACTTTTTCTATTTGCAGGGCGCGATGATTCCGGCGGAGAGGTTGAACGGCTTGCACGCGAGGCTGGCGTCTCGGAGAATATTCGCTTCCTCGGCTATTGCCCCGAACCGGTGGAGGTGCTCACCGTTAGCGATGCATTCCTGCTGCCGTCATACTGGGAGGGTTGCCCGACATCGCTCTTAGAGGCAATGGCTCAAAAGATTCCCTGCATTGCGACCCGCGTGGGTGGTATCCCCGAAATTATAAGCGATAGAGAAAACGGAATTCTCATTTCGCCAAAAGCCCCCGATGCAATAGCGGACGCACTCACATTTATATTCGAGAACCCAGTCGCCGCAAAGAAAATGGCAGAATCCGCCGCTTTTACTATTATGAGTCGTTTTTCCCTCCAGCGGATGGTGCGTGAATACGAAGACCTATATGCGAAATTGATTGAGGAAAAGCGTGCCCGGTGAGGCGTCCACATTTTGATGTTAAGTTTATCTGTCAGTCTCTGATGAATGAGATTGGAGTTGGGATAGTTACGGTTTTTTTATACGCCACAGGGGCATTTCAAATCCGCCAGAGCATAATTTGCCTCCCGCGTTATCATTCCGTGATTTGTTTCAACCTTGACTCTCCCGCCTCAACACTCGTATAGATTATCTTGTAAGTTATGACTGACAATGCAGGGAAATCATAATAATAGATAAGTTAAAAAGGGGGTAACTGCTAAGCGGTTTGATAATTGACCGCAAGGAGGCGCAAAGAACACACGGAACGTTCACCTGTGGAGAAAAGTTTTACTCAATCTCTGCGAACTTTGCGTTTACTCCGCGACCTCTGCGGTTAAAACTCTCAGCCATTTTCAAACATCTAAAATGTTACAAAAGGGAAAGGTATGAACAGACCAATTGTTATGATTTCGAGTTATCCACCGCGGCTTTGCGGGATTGCTACATTCTGCGAGGAGGCGCGCGAATTCATAAAAAAGGCGCATCCAAACCGCGAAGTCCTCGTCATCAGCCACACCGATGGCAGGGGCAAAGGCGTATATCCGCTTATGGATTTGTCGCGGGAGGATTGGTGGCGACCCGTTGTAGCGAAAGTGAAGGCACTCAACCCTTATGTGGTTCACATCGAACACGAATACGGGCTTTATGAATATCGTGATGAACGCGGCATTGGGGATGGTAATGCAGGCTTTCTCGAACTCCTCACTGCATTGCGAGATTACGCAACTGTGGTTGAGCCCCACACCGTGCACGGTCGCCTTCGAGACCAGGAGGCTGAATTCATCTATGAGATGTGCAAGCGCGCCGATGTGGTCCTTTTCAAGTGCCATTATCAGAAATGGCGGCTTGCCTGGGGCTTTAGCTCGCGAGGATGGCCCGTGCCGCGCAACATCGCCATTATCCCGCACGGGGCACGCCCCGACCGCCGCTGGGGTGCGCACGAAATCCCACGACTCCGGCGCGAACTCGGTCTGGATAAAGTCCACCATCTCTCGCGGCACCTCGTCGGGCTGATCGGCTGGATTCAGAACAATAAACGCTGGGACATCCTCACCACAATGTGGGAGAATATACAGAACGAGGTATTGCGCCGCACCGGCGTTGAGTGGGATATACTCGCCGCCGGCGCATTGCGAGACTCCGCACATAAACCCGACTATGAAGAATATATCAGAAAGGTAGATGTTCTCGAACGCAAAGGAATGGCACATTTTTATGAATTCATCCCCCGGGGCAGGATTTATTACAAGGTAATGGCGGTGTGCGACTTCATTGTCCTGCCATCCATTGATGAGACACAGTCGGGGACACTTGCCCGCATCATCGCACTGAATAAACCTTTCATCACGACCGCCCCGCTTGAGGGATTGACGGCGCAAGCGCTTGAGAGCGAAGGGGGGCTACTTTTCACCACAAAGGAGATGCTGCGCAAAAAGGTGATTCGCCTCGCCTGCGATGAGTTGTTGCGCAACAAGCTCGGTAATAATATTCGCCGATACCTGGAGAATGTCGTCACCTGGGAGTTGGTTGCCCGACAGTATTCCGAGGCATATCGTCTGGCGCGTAAAGCCACTGAAACGGGCGAGAAAGTGAGTTTGCCAGACGAATTTTGAGGCATAAAAATTGCCCTACGCCCTGTTGGCATAGCCTGTTAACTCCGTAATCGGACCTGTTTTGCCGATTACGAGGACAAGGGTGAGCAGGAGTATGAGTACGATTAAGATTACGAGCACAAGCACGAATAGCGGTGGGGGGCGGATTGAGAAATTGATCCTGCAAGTGTTCAATTCATAATGTCTTCTGGAGGTTGCAAACCGGATGGCAAAGCCAAAGCCCATCTCTGTTGCCCTGATTGGCACTTATGTTCCGCGCAGGTGCGGTATTGCCACCTTCACATACGACCTCGCTACAAGTCTCACGGAGCATGTCTATAAACAATCTCCTGTCCCTGAGGAACGTGTCGTCA